>JBJTBI010000128.1:0-6290 GCA_046091265.1 bacterium | reverse complement strand
CCGATGCTGAGACCCACGCCGAGGAGGATCAGGCCCAGCGCCAACTGGCGGAGGCCCGCAACGTTGGTGAGAACGCTGCCCATGAGGCCGAGAAGCAACTGAACGAGCTTGGTGACAAGGTCGACGACGCGCAGAAGACCGAGATCGAAGCCGCGATCAAGGAGGTCCGTGACTCGCTTGCCTCTGACGACGCCAAGGAGATCGGCGACAAGACCGAGAAGCTGCAGACGGCCTTCCAGGCGGTCTCGGCCAAGGTCTTCGAGCAGGCCGCTGCCAATGGCTCGGCCGCCGAAGGGTCCGCCTCCACCAACGCCAACGGCTCGGACTCCTCCTCCGAGGAGGAAGTAGTCGATGCCGAGGTAGTCGACGACGAACCCGCCCAGAAGGAGTAGGCGACCGTGGGCGACGAGCCACATACGGAAACCGACCGACCGACGGGATCCGGCACCGCCGGGGCGGAGAGCGCAGCCGAGCAGGATGCTTGGGAGGGTGCTACCGACCCGGCGGTCGCCGAGCATCCTCCCGCTGACGCGGCGGCGGAGGCCGAGGCTCAGGTCGAAGAGGATCTGGACGAGCTGACAGTTGCCCAACGCGAGCGGGACGAGTATCTGGAACTGGCTCAGCGGACCAAGGCCGACTTCGAGAACTACCGCAAGCGGGTGGCCGGTGAGACGGCCGAGGCGACACTCCGTGGCAAGGCCGAACTCGCTCGCGAGCTGATCCCCTCGCTCGACAACCTCGAACTGGCCTTGAAGGCCGCGGGCATCGACCCGTCCGATCCAGATGCCCAGACCGATGACGGCCTGGGGCGTGGCGTCGTGCTGATCTATCGCGAACTCCGCGGTGGCTTGGAACGCGCCGGAGTGGAGTCCTACGATCCTGCAGGCGAGAAGTTCGACCCCAGTCTCCACGAGGCCATCTCGGCCCAATCGGTGGAGGGAACGGATGCGGGAGTGGTGATCGAGACACTCGACCGTGGCTACCGACTGGACGGCGCAGTTCTCAGGGCCGCCCGAGTCGTGGTCAGCGAGTGAGGTAGAGATGCCGACTCGCGACCCCTACGAGGTGCTCGGAGTCTCCAAGGAGGCCTCGGATGAAGAGATCAAGAAGGCTTACCGGAAGCTCGCCCGACAGTGGCATCCCGACCGCAACCCCGACGACGAAAAGGCCGAGGAGCGATTCAAGGAGATCCAGGCCGCCTACGACACGCTCTCGGATCCCGAGAAACGTCAGGCGTACGACCAGGGCGGGATGTTCGGCGCGGGAGGATTCCCGCCAGGCGGCGGAGGCGCAGGTTTCGGCGGTCCCGGCGGATTCCAGGACTTCGGTGACGTTCTCTCCAAGTTGTTCGGTAGGGGCGGTGGAGGCGCCCAAGCCAAGGTTCCCGGCAACGACCTCGACGCCGAGATAGCACTCAGCTTCGATCAGGCGATCCACGGGACGCAGGTCCAGGTCGCGGTTCCGATGACCGCTGCTTGCGAGACCTGCAGCGGTTCGGGAGCGGCGCCTGGAACCCAACCCGTTCCGTGTGAGCGCTGCGGCGGACGTGGCGTCGACGCGGAGAGTCAGGGGTTCTTCTCGATCTCCCAGCCATGTCCGGTCTGCGGAGGCAGGGGCCACATCGTGGAGACACCGTGCAGCGACTGCAACGGTGCCGGGGCGGCCAGGACCACCAGGAAGTTCAGGGTGAACATCCCTGCAGGGGTCCACGACGGAAGCCGGATCAGGCTCGCAGGCAAGGGTGAGCCGAGTCCCTACGGTGGGCCCCCGGGCGATCTCTACGTCACCACCCGTGTGGCTCCCTCTCCGGTCTTCAGGCAGAGGTCGGATGGAAACCTCGAGGTGGATCTGCCCGTTTCGGTCGTCGAGGCGATGCGGGGGGCGACTATCGAGGTGCCGACCCTGTCCGGATCCAAGAAGATCAAGATCCCGGCGGGCACCCAGCACGGGACCTCGCAGCGGCTGAAGGGAGAGGGTCCGCCACGACCGAAAGGATCGGGTCGTGGGGACATCCACTACAAGGTCAAGATCGAGGTTCCGACCGAACTCTCCGACTCACAACGCGAAGCGGTGGAGAATCTCGCCGAGGCGATGAACGGCCACGATCCGCGCGAGAGCATGCTCGCCGCCACCCGTGGCGCCGAGCCGAGTACGAACCGATCCGACGACTCGGGGAAGGTGGACTGAGTAGATGGCGGCAAAGCGCAAGCCCAAGCAGAGGGAAGTGGTCGAGGAGACTAGAGGGGTGTTCATGATCTCGGTCGCCGCGGATCTGGCCGGTATGCATCCCCAGACTCTGCGGATGTACGAGGCCCGCGGCTTGATCTCTCCCCAGCGCTCACCCAAGAACACGCGGCTCTATTCACAGGCTGACGTGGAGAGGCTTCGCCGGATCCAGCAGCTGACCAGTGAGCAGGGCCTCAACCTCGCTGGCGTCATAGCCATGCTCGAGATGGAGGAGTCGGTGGCGCGGATGAGGGCCGAGATGGCGCGAATGCGCGAGCGAGCCGACCGGATGGAGCGCGAAATGGTCGCGGAACTCGAACGCCTGCGGTCGGCGGTCGGCGGCGAGATGGTGCCGTATGGCGCCTACGAGGGCCATGGAGTCGGACGACCGAGGCGAGATGACGAACCCACCCGGATCGAGGTCAAGCGTCGGGGTAAAGCCGGCTGAGCGAAGGGGCCCCGGCAGCTCCGACTGGGTAGGGTTGACATATCTACCGCGACGAAGAACAGACGACGCGTGACGGCAGCGCGGCTTTCGATCCCGAGACTCGCGCTCCAGACGTCGTGCTGCTCGCATCTGGGCTGGCACTCGGCCGACTCGCGATCGGCGCCGGGTTGATGATCGCCCCCGAGCTGACCCTCAAGACACTGGGATTCGAGAAGCCGTCCGCCTCCACTCTGGCCGTGGCCCGTCTGGCAGGAGGTCGGGATCTGGTCCTCGGCGCCGCGGAGACGGCAGCGCTCCTTAAGGGTGACCGGACGGCTCTGCTGGCATCGACCCTCGCAGTTGCTGCGGCCGATGCGGGTGACACGGCGATCTTCGGTGCTGCCTGGGCATCCGGCGAGAAGAGCGTTCAGGAGGCGTCGATGAAGGGGACGGTCTCCGCCGGTCTGGCGACTGCCTCGGCGATCTGGGTCGCTTGGCGCTTGCGCAATCGGACCCACTGACGCCCGCACGGCTACCCTGCCGTGACGCAATCAACTAGTCAGGAGGAGACGATGTCATCACTGGTCGAATTCACGCTGCATGCGAAGCCCGGTCACTACGAGGAGGTTGCCGAGCTCTACGGCGAGTTCGCAAAGCGTTTTCAGGAGAAGCATCCGTCCGACGAACTGATCCTGCTGGTCGGGGATCCCGCGAGCGGACTGGTCAGAGGAATCGGTGTATTGCCGCATGGTCTGGCAGAGGAAGTCAACAGCGACGAGGATTTCGCCGCGTTCAACGACTCCGTCTCCGATCTGATCGCTGGGCCTCCGGAGCGGATCGAGCTGGACCTGCTCGAAATCCTCAAGGCATAGACTTTCAACAGCATAGATCTAAGTCGTTTTAACTTAGATATCTTGACAAATTAGTATCAAGGCGGTAGGATTTCGTTCCTATGCAAGAAGACCGATTCACGATCAAATCAGGTGAGGCCGTCGCGGCGGCCTCCCGTATAGCCAGCGACCACCAGAACACCGAGATCGCGCCCGCGCATCTGCTGCTGGCCCTGCTCGACCAGCCCGAGGGGCTGGTCTCACCCGTGCTGACCAAGCTTGGGTCGGATCCTCAGTCGGTTCGAGCCTCGGCAACAGAGGCGATCGAACAACTACCCCGCGTCACCGGCGAAGGTGTCCCCCAGTCTCGTCCCTCGGACACCCTGATCTGGGTGATCCAGGAGGCCGAGCGCGAAGCCGAAGCGATGGCCGACGAGTACATCTCGACTGAACACCTATTGCTCGGACTCGACGGTGATCGTTCACCGGTCGCCGACCTGCTCCCTGAAAAGGGGGAGCTGACCAAGGCGATCATGGAGATGCGCGGACCTCATCGCGTGACCTCACCCAACCCCGAGGATTCCTACGGAGCGCTCGAGAAGTACGGCCGCGACCTGACCGCCGAGGCCGAGAGCGGCAAGCTCGACCCAGTGATCGGACGAGACGAAGAGATCCGCAGGGTCGTGCAGGTCCTCTCCAGGCGGACCAAGAACAACCCCGTCCTGATCGGCGAGCCAGGGGTCGGAAAAACCGCGATCGTGGAAGGGCTCGCTCAGCGTGTCGTCTCGGGCGACGTGCCCGACAGCCTGCGTGACCGGAAGGTGATCTCGCTCGATATCGGAGCGCTGCTCGCCGGATCCAAGTACCGGGGGGAGTTCGAAGAGAGACTGAAGGCGGTGCTGAAGGAGATACAGGATGCCGAGGGACGGATCGTGCTGTTCATGGATGAGCTCCATACCATCGTCGGAGCAGGCGCAGCCGAAGGCGCGGTGGATGCCTCGAATCTGCTCAAGCCCATGCTCGCTCGCGGTGAGTTGAGGGCGGTGGGAGCAACCACGCTCGACGAGTACCGCAAACACATCGAGAAGGATCCGGCGCTCGAGCGGCGGTTCCAACCGGTGGTCGTAGGTGAGCCTGGAATAGGAGATACCGTGGCGATCCTCCGCGGCCTCAAGGAGCGCTATGAGGTGCACCACGGAGTACGGATCACCGACACCGCGATCGTCGCGGCGGCGAACCTCTCGGATCGCTACATCAGCGACCGCTTCCTGCCAGACAAGGCAATCGATCTGATCGACGAGGCCGCATCGCGGCTGAAGATCGAGATCGACTCGATGCCGACCGAAATCGACGAGGTCGAGCGTCGGATACAGCAGCTCGAGATCGAGCGCGAGGCGCTCAAGAAGGAAACCGATGACGCGTCCAGGAAGAGACTGGACACGTTGGAGGCTGAACTCGCCGAGCTGAACGAGAGCTCGAGCGAGATGAAGGCCCGCTGGCAGAACGAGAAGTCCGCGATCGACGAGATCAAGGGCGCCAAGGCGGAACTCGACGAGGCCCAGCGAGAGGCCGAAAGAGCCGAACGGGATGCGGATCTGGAGCGCGCTGCCGAGCTGCGCTACGGACGGATCCCCGAGATCGAGAAGCAGATCCTCGCCAGCGAAGAGAAACTCGGTGAACTGCACCGAAGCGAAGGTTCACTGCTGACCGAGGAGGTAACCGAGCAGGACATCGCCGAGGTGGTCGGCAAGTGGACCGGCATCCCGGTCTCCAAGCTGATGGAGGGCGAGGTCGAGAAGCTGATCCAGATGGAAGAGCGACTCCACGACCGAGTGATCGGTCAGGAAGAGGCGGTCGTGGCGGTCTCCGGCGCACTGCGGCGATCGCGCTCGGGGCTAGCGGATCCAAACCGTCCGATCGGGAGCTTCCTCTTCCTCGGGCCCACCGGAGTGGGCAAGACGGAACTCGCGAGGGCCCTTGCGGAGTTCATGTTCGACTCGGAGCAAGCGATGGTCCGGATCGACATGTCCGAATACATGGAGAAGCACTCGGTCGCACGACTGATCGGAGCGCCTCCGGGATACGTCGGGTACGAGGAGGGCGGCCAACTCACCGAGACGGTGAGGCGTCGTCCATATGCGGTGATCCTGCTCGATGAGATCGAGAAGGCGCACCCCGATGTGTTCAACGTGCTGCTGCAGTTGATGGACGACGGACGCCTGACCGACGGTCAGGGGCGAACCGTGGACTTCACCAACACCGTCTTGATCATGACCTCGAACGTAGGGTCACAGGCGATCTCCGCCCAGAAGGGAGAGGGTGAGCTCAGCGAGGAGACCCGCAACGAGGTCACCGAAGCCCTCGAGACGACCTTCCGGCCGGAGTTCCTCAACCGGATCGACGACGTGGTGCTGTTCCATCGCCTGACCAAGGCGAATATCGGAGAAATCGTGGAACTCCAGGTTGCCGCGCTGACCAAGCGAGTCGCCGAGAAGGGGCTCGAGATCGAGCTGAGCGAGAAGGCCCGCGAACTGCTGGCAAATCTGGGTTACGACCCGGTCTACGGAGCACGGCCACTGAAGCGGGTAGTTCAGAAGCAACTGGTCGACAAGCTCGCTCTGCGCCTCCTCGAAGGGGAATTCTCGGAAGGCGACACCATCGAGGTCGATACCTCTGACGGCGAGTTGACCTTCTCACAGAAGGCCCCGGACAAGAAATCCTCGGCCAAGAAGAAGTCCGGCGGGAAGAAGACCGCTGACGCCGCTTCCTGATTCGTTCAGGGAAGCACTTCGAGCAGGGTGAGACTC
>JBJTBI010000127.1:0-3850 GCA_046091265.1 bacterium | reverse complement strand
CCTCGGATCAATCTCTCCCAGCCAACCCGCCTCGCCAGTGGGGGTCAGGATCCTCGCAGTTCGGCCCGGCCTCAAGAAGCCGATCTCGAAGACGGAGAAGTCGAGCGGACACCCTAGCGAGCGACCAACCGCCTCGACGATCGCCTTGGTCGAGTAGAAGTCAGGCGCAGCCTGCGAATCGCGCCATGATCGACCTGGTCCACCCGTGACGACTCCACCTAGATGATGCGGCTCGACCACAGGCGCCGTACGCTCGCCGGAGAACCGCCCGGACACAGCCCCGTCACCGATCTCGATGTTCGCCGGCCCGGGCAGATAAACGCGCCCGGATTCGAACAGGAACACCCTCTCCGACCCATGAGCGAGATTCGCTGCTGCTGTCTCGAAGAGGCCGTGTGCCAGCGTCGTTCGCATTGCCGACTGATCCTCGGAGAGCGGATTCGAGATCAGCACCGGCTCGGACAACGGATCGGCACCATCGAGACGGAGGCGGGCCGAGACATCTGGTTCGTTGAACGAGTAGGACACGATCTCCAGACCGCCGAGGTCGCGCAGGACGTCTTCGGCGCGACGGATCCGCGCCTGCGTTCGGGATAGCCCACCGACCCTGTCCTTGCCGGTCGACGGCAGAGTGGCCGGTAGCGAGGAATCGAGATCCGCCAACCTTGCGACCTCCTCGATCAGATCGACCTCGCGACTGACGTCTCCGCTGCGCTCAGGCGGGACGAGGCAGAGGAGATGATCGCCCTCACGCTCGACTTCGAATCCGAGGCGGGTCAACCGCTCTGCGCAGGTGTCAGAGTCGATCTCCATGCCGATCAGCGACGCAACCCGTGGGACGCGGAGTTCGATTCGATGCTGTTCCGGAGGCTTGGCCTCGATGTCAATCGTCCCTTCGGCCATCCTCGCCCCGCAGATCTCCACCAGGAGTCGCGAAGCGAGCCGCTGGGCCCGGATCGCCAGCTCGGGATCGAGTCCCTTCTCGAACCGGGCCGATGCCTCACTGCGGAGCGACAAGTCCCGCGAGGCCCGCAGGATCGAGGGACCATCCCAAGTCGCCGACTCGAGAAGAACACGCTTCGTGCCATCGCCGACCTCGGAGGACGCACCTCCCATCACCCCGGCAATCGAAATAGGCCCATCCGAATCGCAGATGACTATCGAACCCTCGGACATCTCCCGCCTCTCGCCATCGAGAGTCGCAACAGTGTCGCCTTCTCGGGCCACGCGCACGATGAGTTGAGAGCCGCCGACGCGATCGAGATCGAACGCATGTAGCGGCTGGCCGCAGATCAGCATCACGTAGTTGGTTATGTCCACGACGTTGTTGATCGGGCGCTGACCTGCCTCGGTCAAGGCATTCGCCAGCCATGCAGGAGACTGAGCGACCTCGACATCCTCGAAGACCCTGGCTGTGAAGCGAGGGCAGAACTCCGGGCATTCAACCTGGACCGTGGCGATCTCCGCGACCTTGTTCTTCGAATCCGGATCCGCATCCTCTCCCCACGGGGTTGGAGCGAGCGGGCTGCCACTCACAGCGTGCACTTCCCTCGCAACTCCGTATACGGAAAGGCAGTCGGGACGGTTGGTGGTGATCTCCAGCTCGAACGCCTCCGACAGGTACGGAACGTGATCGGAAAGCCCTGAGCCGGACTCGAGGTCGCCATCGAGCACCATGATCCCGTCCGCAGCCTCCCCCAATCCCAATTCGGACTCGGAGAGGATCATCCCCTCGGAAGTCACGCCTCGGAGCTTCGCCTTCTTCAGCTTCGTACCGTCCGCCAGCACCGCTCCCGGCAGAGCGACCGCCACGAACTGACCCTCCTCCACATTCGGTGCGCCGCAGACGATCGTCCGGTCGGTGTCCGCCTCTACCGTGCAGACCCTCAGACGGTCCGCGTCAGGGTGGGGTTCCACCGAGGTAACGAGTCCGATCACAAACCCCTCCTTCGAGGCGCTGCCTGCCGAATCGACCCGTTCGACCTCCGTACCGGACATCGAAAGCCGCTCGGCGAGCTCCGAGGCCTCCCAGCCCGGGTCGCAATACTCGCGCAAGATGCTGAGCGGAACCCTCATCCGAACTGGCCGATCAGTCTGACATCGCCCTCGAAGATACGCCGGAGGTCCCCGATGCCGTGCTTCAGCATTGCGATCCGCTCGATCCCCATCCCGAACGCGAACCCCTGGATCCGCTCAGGGTCGTAGCCGTTGCTCTCGACGAAACCGAAAACCTCGGGATCGACCATGCCGGCACCACCGACTTCGATCCAGCCGATGCCCTTGCACAGACTGCATCGCTGACCGCCTTCGATCACACCCTCGCTGCAGGCGAAGCACGACACGTCGAATTCCACGCTCGGCTCGGTGAAGGGGAAGAAGTGAGGACGCATCCGGATCTCTCGATCCGGTCCGAACAGCCCCCGCAGGAGCTCGAGCAGGGTTCCCTTGAGATCGGCAAGCGTTATCCCCTCGGCGACTGCCAAACCCTCTACCTGATGGAACATCGGACTGTGGGTGGCGTCTGAATCCCTGCGATAGACCTTCCCCGGAACCACTATGAAGAGCGGCGGCGGCTCCGATTCCATCGCCCTGACCTGGACCGGCGAGGTGTGGGTCCGGAGCAAGACCTCGTCGTCGAGAGCCCTCGCCAAGCTCCCGGGTGCGACGTAGAAGGTGTCCTGCACCATCCGTGCGGGGTGCCCCTCGGGGTGATTCAGAGCCGTGAAGTTGTAGTAGTCCAGCTCTATCTCCGGACCCTCGGCGACCCGATAGCCCAATCCGATCATCAGATCCTCGATCCGCCTCCGGGTCAGTGTGATCAGGTTCAGATTGCCGACCGGATGTGCCGGAGCGCCGGGAAGCGAAATGTCGATTCCACCACCGGCTATCGCTTCGGCCACCTCTCCCTCTCCGAGCGTCGTCTCGCGCTCGGACAAGTGAGATTCGATCTCTGCGCGGACCTGGTTGGCGGCCTTGCCGGCAGCGGCCTTCTCGGCATCTGGAAGCTCTGCGATGCCACGCAGCACCGACGTCAACCGTGATTTGCGACCGAGGTACTCGACTCGAATCTCCTCGAGCTCGGCCGTGGTCCGAGCAGAGGAGATCCTCTCCTCCGCTTCGCTTCCGATCTTCTGGATCTCGTCAAGCATCGTGCCCACCTGTCGCTATCGAGTGAAGTGCGATCGCAGCTGCTGCTCCGACATTCAAGGACTCGACTGCGCCGCCGCTCTGGATTGGAATGGTTACGAGTTTCTCGCAGAGATCGGTCACTTCGACGGGTAGACCCTCTCGCTCCGCACCGAGACAGAGGGTACCCGCGCCTTCCAATTCGTCAGGGGGGCGGCCTCCGTGGGCAACCAGAGCCACTCGGGGCGAGGGCAACTCCGCCACGGACTCAGCCCAGACGGGGGGCGATGCGAAGACGGCCCCCATGCTCGCGCGTACGGCGCGTGGTGAAAGCGCGTCGGCCGAACCGGGACCGAGGACCACCGTGCCGCCGGTGAGGGCAGCCGTGGTGCGGACTATCGTGCCGACGTTTCCGGGATCGCCTACACCGTGCAGATACACGCAGGGGCCTTCGATCGGGGAAGGAGGGAGCGTCTCCCAAACGGCGATCGCCCGAGTGCCGGAGCCGAGACTGGATACCTTCGAGAGGAGGTCTTCGGGACACTCGATGCCATCCAGACCACTGTTCGGCGCAACCAGTGCATAGACAGGGGTGAGGCCCGCTTCCCTGCCGGCCTCCAACAGGTCCTCTCCCTCGCTCACGAAGAGTCCCTCCCGCTCGCGGTGCTTTCGCTGGGCGAGTCGCTTGATCGTCTTGAGCTTCTCGTTGTCTGAACTGGTTATC
>JBJTBI010000126.1:0-3177 GCA_046091265.1 bacterium | reverse complement strand
CCTCATCCCCTCGCGGTCGGTGGACTCCGGCGAGCTGGCGGCTATCTCCACCTCATTGGGCCAGAGCAAACGGGTCTGGGTCTGGAGCTCTGAGAGATCCCACTCTGCGAGGTCTTCACCCGGTGTGTAGGTCTCGACCATCCTGCCTACCGTCTCCACGAGCTCTTCACGCGCGGTATCCGACATGTCCTTGCCTTCGAGGATCTCCCGGCGGTAGCGGTAGACGACGCGACGCTGCTCGTTCATCACGTCGTCGTACTCGAGTACGCGCTTGCGGATCAGGAAGTTCTGCTGCTCGACTTTCTTCTGCGCGCCCTCGATCGTCTTGGTGAGCATCTTCGCCTCGAGCGCCTCCTCCCTGCCGGACTCGTCGACCGGACCGAGCCGATCGAGGATCTTGTAGATGCGCTCGCCTGCGAACAGGCGGATCAGATCGTCCTCGGCAGAGAGGAAGAAGCGAGTCTCGCCCGGGTCGCCCTGGCGGCCGGCGCGGCCGCGCAACTGGTTGTCGATCCGGCGCGACTCGTGGCGCTCGGTTCCACAGATGAAGAGCCCGCCGATCTCGCGGACCTTCTCGGACTCGACCTTGCACTCGGCCTCGAGTTTCTCCACCTCGGCGGTGAAAGCATCTTCGTAGCCTTCGCTGTCTGGGGTCATCCCGCCGTTGCGCAGCACACGGCTGGCCATGCCCTCGGGGCTCCCTCCGAGCTTGATATCGACCCCTCGGCCGGCCATGTTGGTGGCGATCGTGACCGCTCCGATCCGGCCGGCCTGGGCGATCGTCTCACCCTCGCGCTGGGCGTTCTCGGGCTTGGCGTTCAAGACGACGTGTTCTATGCCCCGCTTGTTCAACTCCTCAGAGAGCATCTCCGAGACCTCGACCGAGATCGTTCCCACCAGGACCGGCTGTCCGGCCTCGTGACGACGGGAGACCTCGTCCACCACTGCGGTCCACTTGCCGTTGCGCGTCTTGAAGATCGCATCGTTCTCGTCGCGGCGGATCATCTCGGCGTTGGTCGGGACCTCGACCGTGGGCATCTCGTAGATCTTCATGAACTCGGTTGCCTCGGTCATCGCGGTACCGGTCATGCCGGAGAGCTTGTCGTAGAGGCGGAAGTAGTTCTGCAGGGTGATCGTGGCGAGGGTCTGGTTTTCCTCGCGGATCTGCAGACCCTCTTTGGCCTCGACCGCCTGGTGCAGGCCCTCGGACCAGCGGCGACCTTCGAGGATCCGGCCGGTGAACTCGTCGATGATCATCACCTGACCATCCACCACGGCGTAATCGCGGTCGAGGCGATAGAGCGACTCGGCTTTGAGCGCCTGGACGAGATGGTTGACCAGGGTGCCGTGTTCACCGAGGTAGAGGTTGTCAACCCCGAGGAACTGCTCGGCTTTCTTCACCCCCGCCTCGGTGGGAGCGACGGTCTTGTGCTTCTCGTCGTACTCGTAGTCGTACTCGGCCTCGGAGGTGTCCTTGGACTCCCCCAATGACTTGAGCTTGGTCTTGGACTCGTCGCCGACCATCTGCTTGGCGAGGCGGGCGAATGTGTAATAGAGATCCGCCGCCTGCTCCGGGCGACCGGAGATGATCAAAGGCGTTCGGGCCTCGTCGATCAGGATGTTGTCGACCTCGTCGACGATCGAGAAGGCGTGTCCTCGCTGGACGCACTCTTCCCGCGAGCCGGCCATGTTGTCGCGCCGGTCGTCGAATCCGAACTCGGAGTGGGTGCCGGAGGTGATGTCCGTGGCGTACTTCTCGCGGCGGGTGTAGGGGTCATCGCCCTCCTGCAGCGCGTCGACGGTGACCCCGAGTGCTTCGTACACCGGGCGCATCCATTCGCAGTCGCGACGGGCGAGGTAGTCGTTGACGGTGACCACGTGGACGCCCTTGCCGGCAAGGGCGTTAAGGCAGACGGCGAGCGTCGCGGTGAGCGTCTTGCCCTCGCCGGTCTTCATCTCGGCAATCGCTCCGGAATGGAGCACCTGGCCGCCGATCAACTGGACGTCGTAGTGGCGCTGGCCGAGTTTGCGCCGGGCTGCCTCACGGGTGAGTGCGAAGGCCTCGGGGAGAAGGTCGTCGAGCGACTCCGGCTTGTCGGCCCGGGCACGCTTTCTCAGCTCGTCGGCCTTGGCAAGCAGACCAGCGTCGTCGAGGGCCTGGAGGCCCGACTCGAGCTCGTTTATCTCGGAGACCCTCTGCTGGAACTCCTTGAACTGGCGCCCTTCGCCGAGGCGCAGCGCCTTGTCTATCAGCCCTCTTGCCACGGTTCGAGGCTAGCGGCCGCGCTGCGTTTCGTAGTGGCGCTTGACCTGGCGGCGGACATCCTCGGCCGCGTGGTGGATGGAGTGGACCATCTCGGGATGGGCTTCCTTGGCGCGGATGGTCTCACCCTTCAGCACCAAGGTCGCGGCGCAGATCATCTTGTCGGTGATCCGGGGGTTCTGCTCTTCCCACAGCTCCACATCGAGAGAGGCCTCGGGTCCGGCCTGTTCGCCGATCCTCTCGAAACGCTCGGAGACGGACTGCTTGTCCTCTTCGGTGATCTCGTAGTGATGAATTCCCCTGATCTCAGTTTGCATCGTGCCTCCTGGGCTTGTGTGCCAGCTTGGTCGTTCGAGTGCTGATGGTAAGAGTCTAAGGCGGGTCGCGTCATCAGCCGCGTTTACCGGCCCGTGCAAGGCAGACGGCGTCGATCCCCGACGCCCCACCTCTCAGCAGCGGTGCCGCCGAGGCGGTCAGCGTAGCCCCGGTTGTGAGGACGTCATCCACCAGCAAGAACCGGTGGGGGAGAGTGGCATCGGGCTCCGCCAAGGCCACAACCGGAGGTCGTGCGAGCCTGTCGGCCCTTCCGCGGCCGGTCTGTCTGGGCCCCTTCTTTCGCACCAGCAAGCGGGCGTAAGGCAGCGACATGCGTCCGGCCAAGGCGATCGCGATCTCCTCGGCAGGGTCGAATCCGCGGATGAACCAGCGCAAAGGATCGGGGGGCACCGGCACCACGATCGGGCGTTCGCTGAGGATCCGCGAGCCGGCGACGGTAAGCGCTCGCTCGAGCAGCGAGACTGCCACCTCGGCCGCCGCGAGATGTCGCCGGAACTTGAGGCTTTTGACGATCTCACCGGAGATGCCCTCATACGGGCCGGCGACGAGGACACTGGAGACACCACCAGGCCCTGCCT
>JBJTBI010000125.1:0-14001 GCA_046091265.1 bacterium | reverse complement strand
GGATAGAGGCGAGGAACGGTCTCGACGGTGTGGTTGAACACGTCAGGCTTCTCTGCGATCACCTTCGCCAGCGGCATTTCCTGACCGCGGAAGTCGGGAGTCAGGATCTCGACCTTGCATTCCGGCGCCAGCCTGCGGATTGAACGGATCACCCCGACGAATGCAGACGCACCGTAGTCCGGCAGATCGTCCCGGTCCACCGAGGTGATAACCGCGTGCTTCAGGCCCATCCGCGCTACCGAGTTGGCAACGCGCAGCGGTTCGAGCGGATCGTTCCAGGTCGGCTTGCCGGTCTGCACGTTGCAGAAGCCGCACCTCCTCGTGCAGACATCGCCCAGGATCATGAATGTCGCCGTCCCGCGCTCCCAGCATTCCCCCACGTTCGGGCAGTTGGCCTCCCGGCAGACCGTGTTGAGGTTCTCTTCCTTGATCAGCTTGGTCAGGCTTCGGTAGCGGGGACCACCCGGCGCCGGAACCTTCAACCACGGAGGCTTGCGCTCGCGGATACCGATCTTCCCTTCGCCCCCTACGGCGTTTCCTCCGGGCTTCGCCCGCGACCTCGTTACGTGGATTCGCTCGCTCATCGACTCCAGCCTAGTCGCCTCGGGTAACGAACTCGTGGTTGGATGCTTGCGCTGCTGGCAGCTCTCGCTCGAATATCTCGCAGTATCTCCGGGTGATCAGGTCGAAGGCCCGATCCATCCCCGGCGATCGGCCGGTCTCCTTGAGTACGGAGGTGGCCCGGCATCCCTCGATTCCGCATGGAACGATCCATTCGAATGGCTGCAGGTCGCATTCGACGTTGATCGAGAGGCCATGCGTCGTGATCCCGCTGCGGACGTGGATGCCGATGGACCCGATCTTCCTCAGGCGGCCTTCCGCAACCGCCTGGAGCGTCTCCGGATCGTCGGCGGAGCGACCGAACATCTCGGGAGCTCCGGTCCAGACGCCGGTCAAGCCTTCGACCGTGCCCGCGTCGATCTCGAGTTCTCCAAGGCCCCCGATCATCGTCGCCTCGAGGTTGCGGACGAACAGGTGCACATCGTCTCCGTAGCCTCCGAGGTCGACGATCGGATAAGCAACCAGTTGGCCGGGGCCGTGATAGGTGACCTGCCCTCCGCGGTCGACCTCGTGGACCTCGATACCCTGCCGCTCGTACCACTCGATTCCCATCGGCAGCTCAGAGAGGTCAGCCCGTCTCCCCTTGGTATAGGTGGGCGGATGTTCCACCAGCAGGAGCGTGTCCGGACGCGCTCCTGACGCCCGCTCCGCGGCCACTCGGGCCTGGAGATCGAGGCCCTCGGAGAAGGGGATCACCCCCGTCCGCTGGATCGTCAGTCGTCTTTCCATGTCCCCAGTCTGCCACCTGGTTTGGGGACATCGGCAATCCCTGCTTCTCCGCCGAACCGATCCGGATTCCTCAAAGCGACGAGGGGTCCTCCAGGTGCGCCCGCAGACAGTTCAGGAAGCGGGCCGCGTCGGGACCGATGAGGATGCGGTGATCGCAGGCGAGCTCGAGCGGGAGTGTCGGCCGTGATTCGACCCCTCCGCCGTCGTGTCCGACGGGCCTCTCCCTGACAGTCGATGCTCCCAGGGTCGCCGCCTGGGGCGGGTTGAGGATCGGCGTGTACCTGTCCACCGCGTGCATGCCGAGGTTGGAGACGGTGAAGGTGCCTCCCGAGAACTCCGGGGCCGTGATCGTCCCGTCCCGAGCCTTCCCCGCGAGGATCTTGGTCTCCTTCGCGATCTCTCCGAGTGGTTTGCGGTCGGCTTCGAAGACGGTCGGGAAGACGACCGAGGCATCGGTTGCGACTGCGAAGCCGAGGTTGACCTGCGAGTAGATCTCCACCTGGCCATCCCGGTAAGCGCCGTTCACCTTCGGTGCCTCGGCAAGAGCCAGCGCGGCGGCTCTCAGCAGGAGGTCGTTGATGGTTGCATCGGCACCGTCCCGCACCGCGAGGGCCTCGGTCATGTCGACCTCGACGCCCAGATAGAAGTGCGGCGCGGTTGCCTTCGACTCGGCCATCTTCCGCGCGAATGCGGCCTGTTGGCGATCGAGCGCGATCTGTTCGACCTGACCCTTGGCCCCGGTTGAATCCCCTCTCTCGGTGTCGTCGGTGCTGGTCATCGCTCTCACTCGGCCTGACTGGCATCTAGGTTGGCAAGGACCGCCGCTTCGATGCTTCCTTCCCCCTCGAACAACTCACTTCCTACCGACACGGTCGGGGTCGCCGTCACCCCGAGCGCCTCTGCCTGGCGGTGGTTCTCATCGAGACGCCTCGCGATTGCGCTCGACTCTATCCCCTTGCTGACCGCCTTCGGATGCAGCTCACACGAGGCGGCCGCGATCATCACGTTGTCCGGGTCGGCGAGACTCCTCCCCGCTGCGAACTGCTGTCGGAACGCCGCCAGCGAGACGGCGATCACCCGACCTGCCTCCGCTGCATAGAGGACACCGAGCAGCGCCGTTTCGCTGTCGGTCTCATCCGGCCATCCCATCGGGAATCGTGGCTCGGCGAGCCCCAGCTCGGTCGCACGTTTGAGCACCTCCGCACGGGTCTGATCCGGATCGGATCGGCTCTCGACCCTTCCCGTCAGGCGTGATGCCGCGATCGGCCTCCATTCAGGCAGCTCCGCTCCCGCTTCGTTGAACACGCCCGAGATCCGCTCCGCGGCGATCCACGACCAAGGGCAGTTCAGGTCGTAGTGGAAGAGAGGTCTGGTCAAGCGTGAGTGGCCCAGCCCTCGACCGCTCGAGCGGCGTCCAGGACGGCCTCGGACACGGTCGGGTGGGGGTGGATGATCCGGGCAAGTTCAGGGAAACCGCCCTCCAGGGCCATCGTGTTGACGACCTCGGAGATCATGTCGCAGGCACTGTTCCCGACGATGTGCGCGCCGAGGATCTCACCGATCTCCGCATCGCCCACGATCTTCACCATGCCGGCCCTGTCGTCGTAGACCACAGAGGCACCGGTACCACCGATCTTGAACTTCCCGACCTCGACTTCATGACCCTCGGCTTTCGCTTGCTCCTCGGTCATGCCGACGCTCGCCACCTGCGGATGGCAGAAGGTCGCGCGCGGGATCAGGCGCGGATCCACCGCGTGGACATCACGACCGGCGATCGCCTCTGCCGCGACCACGCCCTCCTCGGATGCCTTGTGGGCCAAGGCGGGACCCGCAACCAGATCCCCGATCGCGTAGACGCCCTCCACCGAGGTCTGCATCTTCGAGTCCACCGCGATCTTCCCGGTGTCGTCGAGGGCGAGGCCAGCCGCCTCCAACCCGAGTTCATCCACATCGGGCCTGCGACCTCCGGCGACCGCGAGGAAATCGGCCTTGATCTCGTCATCACCCACCTTGACCTTCACGGCTGTCTTCAGTTCAGTGACCCCTTCTACCTTCGCACCCATCCGCAGGTCTACCCCGTCTTCAGTGAACTGTCTCTCGACCACGCGCGACATCTCGGGTTCCTCGGTGGGCAAGACACGATCCAGCATCTCGACCAGGGTCACGGCGGTGCCCATCCTGGAGTAGGCCGAGGTGATCTCCGCCCCGGACGCTCCCGCTCCTGCCACCACGATGGACTTCGGCTGCTTGTCGGGCGACCAGGCTCCCCATGTGTCCAACACCCGATCGGAGAAGTCGATTCCCGGAAGCGCCACGGGGACCGATCCGGTCGCGAGGATCACCGACTCGGCTTGATGGGTCTCTCCTCCCACCTCGACCTCTTTGGTGCCGACCAGCCGGGCCGCACCGTGGATGAACTCGACCTTGTTCTTCTTCCAGAGCATCTCGACGCCGCCCTCGAGGGTCTTCGAGACACTCTCCCGTCGCGCTTGGACCTTCGGCCATTCGATTCCCACGCCCGTCGCCTTGATCCCGAGGTCGGTGCCGTGTCGGTTGACCTCGTCGTAGACCTCGGCGGTGTGCAGGATCGTCTTGGCCGGGATGCAGGCGTAGTTGAGGCACCTCCCACCTGCCTTGTCACTGTCTATGACTGCGACCTTCTGTCCCAGTTGCGCCGCACGGATCGCCGCGACGTAGCCACCGGGGCCGCCACCGATCACGATCGTGTCGAAACCTGCCATCGCTTTTGACCCTAGCAGCGCCGACCTGGCTGTCGTGGCGTCAATCCTGCGGGGGATCAGGGTCGTCAGGTGGGCGACGGACGGGCATCTGGATCCTCGCCATCCCCTTGACCATGAACCAGAAAAGGGTCCCCGCCACCGTGAGAACCAGCAGATTGCCGATCACCTGAGTTGCCGAGGTGGCGATCACCAACCCCATCGCGGTTGCGAGCATCAACAGCAGCAATACCGTCTGGAAACCGAGGACCGCCCAGTACTGGGCTCTCCACATGCCGAAGGCCATCACACCGGTGAGCACGCTCGGAGCGAGGACCTGGAGGAACGGGGGCTTCTTTCCATCGACCTCGACTCCGGCTAGCCATGCGATCACGATCGAGGCGCACACCAGCGTGGAGAGCGTCGCCCCGATGGTCACCACGAGTGGTCTCTGGCCCTCTGCCAAGGGTTCTAGTGCCTCACGGGCTGCCTTGTTCTTCTCCTCGGATCTGCTCATCGATCAAGTATTGCCTGCTTCAGCGCCCGAGCGCCGGACCGGGGGTCCGCGGCGTCGGCGATCGCCCTCACCACGCAGACTCTCCTGGCCCCATGATCGAGCACCTCGGAGAGATTGGAGGAGTCGATCCCCCCGATTGCAAACCATGGGCGACCCCCGGCTCGACTTGCCGCAAGGTCGACGTACTCGAGGCCGGCCGCAGGGCGCCCCTCCTTGGTCGGAGTCGGCCACACCGGCCCGACGCTGAAGTAATCGATCGCGTCATCCACCAGTGCCGCTTCCATCTGGTCCTCCCGGTGGGTCGAGAGCCCGACGATTCGCTCCTCTCCCATCACCCGCCGAGCCTCCGAGCTCGCGAGATCGTCCTGGCCCACGTGCACTCCGTCTGCTCCGACTTCGATCGCGAGCTCCGGATCGTCGTTGAGCACGAACAGTGCGCCGGTCCGATCCGCAACACGCCGGAAGATCTCCGCTGCGCCGAGGATCTCGTCACGCCCACCGCCCTTCTCTCGTAACTGGATCACGTCCACGCCACCCTCGATCGCTTGCTCGAGCAGCGACTCCATCTCGGCTGACTCTCGCGAACCACAGCAGAGGTAGAGGCGAGCATCGCTGATTCGCTCTCTCGGTGTTTCGCCGTTTGTTCGGTCGTCTGCGATCACACCACCAGCCTAGAGCGCACCCGCTACCCGAGGCCCCTACATTTCAACTGTGGAGCAGGAGAGCCGACCGAAGCCCGTGCCAGCGCCTACGCGGCCGGAACAGGGCGCGGATCCGAGCCTGCTTCCCGCGGTTCGTGAGAACCGAACCCCTGCCGCCGGCCTCCTATCCGCCCCCGCCAGGGCCATCGGAGCTGCCACTCGAGCAGGTCTCCGGGTTACCGGTGGTGTGGTGCGTGCGCTGGGACTCGACAACGTTGCGAGATCGGTTCTGGATCAGACCATCACCGGCCCCGTAGCGGCACAGGTGACCCGTCAGCTCATCGAACAGGGTGTGATCGAGCGGGTCACTCAGGAGTTGATCTCAGGCGGGGTGCCGCAGAGGGTGGTCGATCAGGTGCTCGCAAGCGAGGTTCCCGAGGATCTAATCGATCGGATCTTGAGCCGTGAGGTCACGTTGCGGCTGACCGAGCGGATCCTCTCGGAGCCAGGCATCGTGCCGGCTGCCAACGAAATCCTCGAGAGCACGGTCGTCGATGAGATCTCCGAGACCGTGCTCGAGAGCGATGAGTTGGCAGCGGTGATCACCGAGATCGCCAACTCGGAGGAGGTGAGAGAAGCGATCGCACAGCAGAGCTTCGGCTAGGTGACCGAGCTCGGCGCCCAGATCTCGATCCGCACTCGCAAGCTCGACGCCTGGCTGGAGCGGCTCCCTCGGAAGCTCGCACACAAGGAAGCCCGAACGGGCCCTGTGCCCGAGGCAGGGTTGGCAAGCCGTGCGGTCGCATTCGCCATCGACTACGGGGTGGTCAGCCTCTTCCTCTTCGTCCTCTCCGCTCTGGTCAATCTGATCGCCGGCTTCTTCACCAACAAGCCGCCGGGGATCGTTGCCCTCCTCTTCGGAGCGATCGCGTTCGGAGTCGTCGGCGCTGTCTACCTCCTTGCCTTCTGGACGCTCGATCGTCAGACGCCCGGCATGCGCTTCATGCGCCTGAGGATCGAACCCGTGGTCGAGGACGACGTGAGCTTTTGGGATGCACTTCGGAGGTTGGTCGGATTCGTCGTCTCCTTTGCCTTCCTCATCGGCTACCTGATGATCCTGTTCAGTGACCGGAGGAGGGGGCTGCTCGACCGCATCGCCGATACGGTCGTGATCTATGTCCCCGAGCGCATCCCTGAGCGGTTTAGGATGTCGGAAGAGCAACGGGAGTCCTGAGAACCGTCCCGGCGTTTGTCGGCGGAGGACTGAGAGGGTGGGAGTTGGAACCCACCGACCGCACGAACCTGATCCGGGTGATTCCGGCGAAGGGATTGACTCGTCGGCCCGGTGCTCTGCCAGGAGTCACTGCAACCGCTGATGGACGACGAGAAGAGAAATCCCGGAGCCGCCGCCTACGACGTGATCGTCGTGGGAGCCGGCGTGATCGGCCTCTCGGCCGCATGGTGCGCAGCACGTCGCGGACTCGCCGTCTGCGTGGTGGAGCGCAGCGAGCCCGGGGCTGGAGCGAGTTCGGTAGCCGCAGGGATGTTGGCCCCGGTCGGAGAAGCGTCCTTCGGTGAGCAGGCGCTCCTGGATCTCAGCCTCGCTTCTCACGCGATCTGGCCGGAGTTCTCCGAGAAGCTCTCTGCTGTAACCGGTCTCGATACCGGTTACCTGCCGCTCGGTGCTCTGCATGTTGCATTCGACGGCGACGAGGCTGCAGAGATGCAGCGCAAGGGCGATCTCCACGAGCGGTTGGGGCTGGATTCCAGTTGGCTCAGCCCCGATCGATGCCGCGAGCTCGAACCTCGGTTGTCCCCTAATCTGGTCGGCGGTCTGTACGTCCCAGGCGACTCCGCCGCTGATCCCCGCCAGCTCGTCACGGCTCTCCAGGCCGCTCTCCATTCAGAGGGAGTTGAGATCGTCTCGAACACGGTGCCGAGCGGATGTGGATTCGATGATTCCGGAGTGATCCTCGAGATCCCCGATGGAGCCCCGTTGCTGGCGAAGCGGTTGGTGCTCGCGGCAGGTGCTTGGAGCGGCGATCCGGAGTCCGCCTGGCTTCCGAAGGCGCTTCGCGCGGAGGTGCGACCGGTCAAGGGCCAGATCGTCGAACTCGCCGCGGAACCCCCGCGTTCCCACCCGGTCGCGGATCGAATCGTCTGCGGTGAACGGTTCTACGCGGTTCCACGCAGCGATGGAACTCTGGTCGTCGGAGCCACGGTCGAGGAGAAGGGTTTCGATACGGGTATAACCGCAGGAGCGGTTCATGAGTTGCTCCGGGAGGGATACCGTGCTCTGCCCGACCTCGCGGAACTCCGTTTCGTGGGCGCGAGAGCGGGACTGCGTCCTGCCACCCCCGACAATGCGCCGCTCCTCGGCTCCAATCCGATCGAGCCCAGGCTGCTCTACGCGACAGGTCATTTCCGGAACGGAATCCTGCTCGCCCCGGTGACCGGCGAGGTGATCGCGTCGCTCTTGGTCGACGAAGAACCTGACCTATCGGTGGATCTCGATCCCTTCAGGCCCGATCGATTCATCAGGCCATCTGATCCGTCGAAGGTGGTGACCGTATAGATGCCAACCATCTCCCTCAACGGCGTGAGCGTCGAGGCTCCCGAGGGAGCGACCGTTTCGTGGGCCGCGGCTCGAAGCGGGGTGGACGAGCCACGGCGAGGCGTCGCCGTGGCCCTCGACGGAGAGGTCGTCCCGGCCAGTCGCTGGAGCGAAGTCGTGTTGGCAGAGGGTCAGTCGGTCGAGGTGGTGGCAGCGATCCAGGGTGGGAGCGACCCGGCACTGGAGATCGCAGGCCGGAGCTTCGATTCGAGATTGATCCTAGGTACGGGCGGCTTTCGTTCCCTCGAGCAGATGGAGGCTGCTCTGGTGGCATCGGGCACCGCGATGGTCACGGTGGCCCTGCGTCGGATCGAGACCGCCGAGCGCGGTTCGATCATCGGTTTACTCGACCGCCTCGGTCTCTTCCTCCTGCCGAATACCGCCGGTTGCTACACAGCCTCCGATGCCGTCAAGACCGCCCATCTCGCTCGCGAGGCTTTTGAGACCGACTGGATCAAGCTCGAGGTGATCGCCGACGACCGCACCTTGATGCCAGAGCCAAGCGATCTGGTCACTGCAGCCGAGCAGTTGGTCTCCGATGGGTTCACCGTCCTCCCCTACGCCCCCGACGATCCGGCGATCTGTGCCCGGCTCGAGCAGGTCGGCTGCGCGACGGTGATGCCGCTCGGATCACCGATCGGCTCGGGGATGGGCATTCGACATCCCGAAGCTTTCGAGGAGATCGTCGCCTCGGCCGGCGTACCGGTGATCTGCGATGCCGGTATCGGAACGGCTTCCGACGCCGCCCAGGCCATCGAGCTCGGATGTGATGCTGTCCTGCTCGCGACCGCGATCTCGCGGGCGGAGGATCCCGCCCTGATGGCTTCTGCGATGCGTTCCGCGGTCATCTCCGGTCGGGAGGCACTGCTTGCCGGACGGGTACCGCGTCGCCCGGGGGCACTTGCTTCCACGCCCCTCGAGGGCACCCCGGAACTCGGCTGAGTCGCGATAATCCCGGAGCGCCCCTAAGTCAACTGGTTAGACGGCCAGACTTTTAATCTGGTAGTCCGGGTTCGAGTCCCGGGGGGCGCACTCGGAACAGCTCCGTGGCTCAGTGCCTGAAATGGCGGTGACCGGTCATCACCATCACCACTCCCGCCGCGTCGCAGGCGGCGATTACCTCGTCGTCGCGCTTCGAGCCACCAGGTTGGATCACCGCCGTCGCGCCGGCCTGAATCGCCTGCTCGGGGCCGTCGGCGAAGGGGAAGAAGGCGTCAGAGGCAACCGCGGACCCTTGGAGCAGGGCATCGGCTTCTCCCTCGAACGCGAGCCGGCACTTCTCGACCGAGAGCCGAACGGAATCGACTCGACTCATCTGACCTGCGCCGATACCTATCGTCGCGCCGTCCCGAGCGAGGATGATCGCGTTCGACTTGACCCTGCGCGACACCTTCCAGGCGAACAGCATGTCCTCCCACTGCTCCTCGGTCGGTTGCGTCTCGGTGGCTACTTCCATCATCTCCTTCGTCTCAGGCGCCCCGTCAGGGTCCTGGACGAGGATCCCGCCACGCACCCTCTTCAGATCCGGTTCGATCTGATGGTGCCGCGACTCGTCATCACGGAGGATCCGTATCGCCTGCTTCTGTTGCAGGATCTCGAGGGCTTCATCGGAGTACTCGGGTGCGATCAAGACCTCGATGAAGAGTTCGTGCAGACGTTCGGCCAGCGCTTCGTCGACCCGCTGGTTGAGCGCGACTATCCCCCCGAAGGCCGAGAGGGGGTCGCAGGCGAGAGCGCGCTCGTAGGCGCCAGCCAGGTCCCCAGCCTCGGCGGCGCCGCAAGGGTTGTTGTGCTTGACGATGACGCAACCGGCACCGGCCAGGTCGCCCAGGAGTCCCCGAGCCGAGTCCAGATCCAGCACGTTGTTGAACGACAGCGGCTTGCCGTGCAGCTTGGCCACGTTGCTCAGGACATGGGAATCTCCGTTGGCATCCACGTAGAGGGCAGCTCGCTGGTGGGGGTTCTCTCCGTAGGTGAGCTCCATCTCCTTCTCCCAGGACACCGTCCAGTGCTGGGGGAACCGCTCGTACTGTCGGGCGAACCACCGGCTGATTGCCGCGTCGTACCTCGCCGTCTGTGCGAATGCCTCGTTGGCGAGCCAGTGGCGGGTGGTAGCCGACAGCTCTCCTGATTCCCTCAACTCGTCCAGCACCGCGTCGTAGCTCTCCGGCCGCACCACGACCGCGACGAACTCGTGGTTCTTGGCCGCAGCGCGGATCATCGTCGGTCCTCCGATGTCGATGTTCTCGATCGCTTCCCGCTCCGTCACGTCTCCCTTGGCGATCGTGCGCTCGAACGGGTAGAGGTTCACGCAGACCAGGTCGATCGGCTCGATGCCGTGTTCTTCGAGGGTCTTCGCGTGATCGGGGTCGGTGCGGACCGCGAGGAGCGCCGCATGCAGTTTCGGGTTGAGGGTCTTCACCCGTCCATCGAGGATTTCGGGGAATCCGGTCAGCTCCTCGACCGACCTGGCAGGTATCCCCTCCTCCGACAACATCGCAAGCGTCCCACCGGTGGAGATGATCTCGACGCCCATGTCCGCTAGGCCCCGCGCGAATTCAGCGACCCCTGCCTTGTCGGAGACCGAGATCAGCGCCCGCCTCACCGGCATCGGCTCACCGATCGGCTGGTGGGTCATGTCGTCTCGGGTGGGTGGCGTCATCGGGTCGATCCGGTCGGGTCCGAGTCTATGCCCACCGGTGGAGATTCATCGTTTCGATCCCTCGCCGAGCCCGATCTCCCCGCGGGCTATCGCGGTCACCACCTCGGGCAACAGGCGGTGTTCAGCGTCGTGGATCGCCTGCTCGAGTTCCCCTCGGGACATCTCCGGGGGTATCGGGACGGCGGATGCGGCGATCTCCTCGCCGGTGTCCACGCCCTCGTCGACGAAGTGGACGGTCACCCCGGTCTCCGAGGCTCCGGCCTCCAGGGCCTGTCCGATCGCGTCCATCCCCGGGAAGTTCGGCAGCAGAGAGGGGTGGACGTTGATGATCCTCTGGTCGAACCTCGTGATGAAGCCCGGATCCAGCAACTGCATATAACCGGCGCTCACGATCAGCTCTGCTCCCTGGCCCTCCAGCCAATCGGCGAGCGCCAGATCCCGCGCTGCACGATCCGCGTAGTCGCTGGCCGGGAACCTCCCGGTCGGGACCCCCGCAGCCTCGGCTTTGGTGAGTGCCGGCGCGTCCACCTTGTCGGATGCAACTCCGACGATCCGCACCATGCCCTTGGCTGCCGGCCCGTCGAGCACCGCTTGGAGGTTCGTTCCCTCGCCTGAGGCGAGGATGGCGATCGGGAGCGCGCTCACTTCCGGGTAGCAGGGCCGGTTGATTCAGCGCCCGGTAGCGGGGATCACGGCGATTTCCTCCAGCGCGAACTTGCCGTTGTGCTCCTCGATCTCACCGATCGGGTAGAGCCCGGTGAAGCAGGCATCGCAGTGCCGCTCGCGCGGGGTCCCGACGGCTTCGTAGACGCCCTCCAGAGAGAGGTATGCGAGCGAATCAGCACCGATCTCCTCGGCTATCTCCTCCACGCTCCGCTCGTGGGCAACCATCTCCTCGCGAGTGTTCATGTCGACCCCGTAGTGACACGGGTGCTTGATCGGCGGAGAGGAAATCCTCAGGTGGACCTCCTTCGCACCCGCTTCCCTGAGCATGCCGACCAGTTGCCGCATCGTGTTGCCACGGACGATCGAATCGTCCACCACCACGAGCCGCTTGCCGGCGATGATTTCCGGCAACGGGTTGAACTTCATCCTCAGACCGTGCTGTCTCAGTTCCTGCCCTGGCTGGATGAAGGTACGGGCGACGTAGCGGTTCTTGATCAGGCCATCGTCTTTCGGCAGCCCCGAGGCCCGCGCATATCCGGTCGCCGCAGGGTTCCCCGAATCGGGTACGGCGATCACGAGATCCGCCTCTACCGGCGCCTCGCGGGCGAGGATCTCACCCATCTTCGAGCGGACCGATTGGAGGACGCGGTTCTCGAGCTTGCTATCCGGACGGGAGAAGTAGATGTGTTCGAAGACGCACTGAGCCTGCCGTTCGGCTTCGACTACCTGTTTCATCTCGAGTCCGCGCTCGGTCATCGAGACGAACTCCCCAGGTTGGATTTCGCGGATCAACTGCGCTCCGATGATGTCGAACGCACAGCTCTCCGACGCGACCACGAAGCGGTCCTCCAGCTTGCCGAGCGCCAGAGGTCGCACCCCGTGTGGGTCCCGGAACGCGACCACCGCATGCTTGGTCATGACGACCGTCGAGTAGGCACCCCGGAGGCGTGGCATCACGTGCGCAACGGCGTCTTCGATCCACTCACCGCCCTCGCAGGCGTGGCTCGAGAGCAGCGCCGCGATGATCTCCGAGTCAGAGGTCCCGCGCAGGGTGATCCCCTGCTCACGCAGTTCGTTGTAGAGCTCGACAGCGTTGGTCAGGTTCCCGTTGTGTGCCAGCGCCAACTCTCGACCGTCATCCCTCCAGACCGGCTGGGCGTTGTCCCAGGCCCCGCCTCCGGTGGTCGAGTAACGGACATGGCCGATAGCCATGTCTCCGGCCAGCGCCTGCAGCTTCTCCTCGTCGAAGACCTGTGAGACCAGCCCGAGATCCTTCATCGTGGTGATGTGACCGCCCTCGCAGGTCGCGATGCCTGCCGATTCCTGGCCTCGGTGCTGAAGCGCGTAGAGGCCGAAGTAGGTGAGGCGGGCTACGTCGCGACCGGGTGCGTATACGCCGAACACCCCGCATTCGTCACGCGGGCCGTCGCGATCCGGAATGACATCCGGTTGCTCGCTCACGAGCCTTACCGATTCCCTTTCTGACCAGAGATTGACCGAGACGCCTCACGTTGGCTCATCGCCACCGCACGGTCAATGTAGCAGCGGCCCTCGACCGCTTCCGAAGACCGGTGTTTCATTCCATCCTCCCCTCGAGTGACCGCCAGCAGGTCGCAGCATCTGCGACCGAAAGCGTGACCGATCGCTCCGCGGCCGCGATCGTGATCCGGTCTCCGCCGGTACTCCCGATCCTGATCACCTCGACTCCACGGCTCGCCAGTGCCTCGAGTGCCGGATCCGGTCCGGCGACGGTGAATCCCCCCGGTCCCTCGCCGAACAGAGCGGTCTCCCCGGAGCAACCGCGAGCGTCGATCATCCCGTCCAGATCGCACTCGGCTCCTGTCTCTCCCGCGATAGCCATCTCCGCGATCGCGCAGGCAAGGCCGCCGTCCGAGATGTCGTGGCACGCCGTCAGACCGTCGGCAGAGGAGACCGAGTCGCGTACAGCAGCCTGCGCCGCAGCGATCTCGGAGATCTCGACCCCTGGCAGTCCCTGGTCGAGTTCTCCCCGCAGCTTCACCAGCTCGCTGCCGGCCAGGGAAGGCGCGAAGGGGCCGACCAATGCGATGGTCTGTGATCCTTCGAAGGCGTGTCCGGGGACCCGAGTGGCATCCGCCAACTCGCCGACTACTCCGACGACCGGGGTCGGATAGATCGGACCGTCAGCCGTCTCGTTGTAGAGGGATACGTTGCCCCCGACCACAGGGAGATCGAGAGCTCTGCAGGCATCCGCGAGGGCCTCGACCGACTTGGTCAGCTGCCATGCCACGGTCGGCTTCTCCGGGTTACCGAAGTTGAGGCAGTTGGTCAGACCGAGCGGACTCGCACCGACGCATGCGAGGTTGGCCGTGCACTCGAGTACTCCCTCGATCGTTCCCCGGTAGGGATCGCAGGCGACCCTCCGGCCGTTTCCGTCGATCGAGGTGGCGATCGCTACCCCCGCCTCGGGTATGTCGAGCACTGCCGCGTCGGCAGCCTCGGGCCCGCTGCCGGTGCGGGATCCGACGATCGAGTCGTACTGCTCGAACGCCCAACGCTTCGATGCGATATTCGGTGAGGCGAGCAGCGCCGCGAGGATCGCACTGTCCTCGGCGGCGTCCACGCCGAGTCCGGCGACCTCACCGATACGCCGGTCCAGGGAGTTCTCGTTCCCGTAGATCCACTTGCCCGGCTCGGCGGGATCGAGATCGTACGCGGGTGCCTCGTCGACCAGCGCCTCGACTGCGATCTCTCCCACCACCTCCCCGTCGCGCAGGATCCGCACCGTCCTGGAGTCGGTTACCTCTCCGATTGCGGCTGCGCTGGCAGACCTCGATCACCCGATCCACCTGATC
>JBJTBI010000124.1:0-3627 GCA_046091265.1 bacterium | reverse complement strand
GCTCATCCGCCCAGACCAGCTCTACTCCCGGGGCCTCCTGCTGGATACGGTCGACGCACGCGTAGAGCATGCTCTCGCGGCCGATCAGACCGATCTTCCCCTCACCCAGGCCGCGGTCCTTGAGCGTGGAGGCGAGCCCGGACCAGAGATCCAACTCGACGCGTACATCTTCGATCGCCACCAGATCCTCGCGCCAGTCAGGTATCTCGACCACCAAGGTGCCATTTTCGGAGACGGGCATCACGAGGCCGGAGTGGCCACGGCCGGACCAGGACCCCGGGCGGTCAGGGATCTGCGGGAAGGCCGAGTAGTGATTGGTCAGGTAGACGATGTCGGCTCCCCAGTCGGCGCCGTTGGCACCGCGGCTGACTACGAGGACACCGTCCAGACCGTTAGCGGCGGCGGCCTCACGCAACTTGCTGCGGCGCTCTGCGTATTCGGCGGCTGCGATCGGGGTGGTCTTCTGTCGGGGCATTTCAGTCTCTCCTTCGGTTGGGTCTAGCAGTTTGGCTGCTCGGGCCGCATGAGATCGTGGCGCTGGCTAGCCGGTTACGAACTGGTAGTCGACCTTGTCGCCTTTGAGATGGACGAGGACACCAGAGATTCGGCCCGTGTGGTAATCGCTTCCAGGGTTTATGCAGAGCGTTCGACCGATCCGGTTAGCCGCACGAGACTCGTGGACGTGTCCGTGGAGACTCGCTATCGGCTGGTAGGTCTCGATCAACTCACGAACCGCGGTGGAGCCACAAGGAGCCATCTTCGGCTGGCCGGCAACCGTCTGGACGGTGAGATCCTTGTCGAGCTCGGGAGCGAGATCCAGCTGCGAGTCGTATGGAGGCACGTGCAGATTCATGATCAACTTCGAGGTGTCATCGAGCTGATCGGCCATCTTCGCAACACGCTTGTAGAGGTCGTCCTCGCTCAATTCGCGGGGTGAGTCGAACGGGGTGATGTTGGAGTATCCGAGCGAGATCATCGTGTAGTCGCCGAACTCGACGATCTTCTCGTCGCATGACTCCACACGCTTTGCCTTGCCTATCGCTTCGTCGACGCCGGGAGGATCGTCATTGCCCGGCATCACGAAACATCGGATCTCGTCGTCGGTGAGTCGCTCCTCGGCCAAAGCCATCCAGCGATCGAAGGTCTCGAGCATTACCTCGGCGAACCACTTCTCTCGCTCTGCCTCGCTCAGCTTCGAAACCCGCTCGACCTCATCCGGGGTCATCAGATGCGGATACATCCCGTTGGCACGGACGCGGTTCATCAACTCCTCCCGCTCCTCCTCGGTCGCTGCGGTCTCCGCCACCCCGAAGAGTTCGGCCGTCACAGTGCCGTCCCCGTTGTCCACCAGAGGTATCACCACCTTGCCGGTGACATCTCCACCCATGACGATGACCTTGGCGTCATATCCCGCCGGCGAGTGGAGGAATTTGCGCCACAGCACCTCGGTGCCGTGGATATCCGATGCGTAATAGAGGCGGAGCTTGTCAGCTCCGCCTCCACCACTCCTAGTGAATAGCCCCATCGACCTACTCGGGCGGAAGTTCCTGATGCGTCAACTTCAGGTCGATTCCCTGTCGCTTGCGAACCGTGTAGGAAATCCCGTAGATCAGGAACCCGACCGCGTACACGATCAACGCAAGCCAGAGCTTGCCTGGATTGTTCACGAGGCTCGCTCCCGAGGATGGATCCCACAGCAGCAACGCCACGCCGAGTCCAAACCCGATGAAGGCGAGAAGGCCGACGATCGAGAGGACCGGAATGCCGAGAACTCGCTTGCCGTAGGGCGAGCTGTCGACCATCGCCTTCTGGCGGAAGGGCAGCACGATGCCGCCAATCGCCGTGATGGCAAGCGTGAGCGTCAGACCGAGCAGGACCGCAAGGGTCGTGAACCAGTCGGTGAACGCGTAGATAGCCGTGCTCGCGATACCGAGCGCGGTCACGATCCCGATCGCAAAGACGGGAGCGTGCGTTCGCGGATCGACCTGCGAGAGCTTCTCGGGCATGATCCTGTCGAACGACCACGCGAACATCGAGCGGCTGATCAGCAGCATCGTCTGAGGCAACCAGACCAGCAAGCCCAGCGTGAACCCGAGGATGATCAGCAACCCCCAGACCCAGCTGCCGGAGG
Organism: bacterium; assembly: GCA_046091265.1. GTDB lineage: Bacteria > Actinomycetota > Thermoleophilia > Solirubrobacterales > 70-9 > CAIUSP01. The sequence goes on along the minus strand of JBJTBI010000124.1, from coordinate 1,496 downwards.
CGATGGCCATGATCTCCGGATAAGCGGGCGCACCGGCGACGAAGCCGTACTTGGCCGGGTCGGCGAGTCCGAGCAGCGAGTTGAAGTCGTAGCCCGTGATCCCCAGGTACACCGGAAGCAGGATCGCGAAGAAGGCGACGGCGACGAAGGCCGCACCCGGGATCGAAATCAGGTGGGTGCTCTTCCTGAGCCTGATCTCACCGGCGAAGTAATTGCTCGCGTATAGGAACCCGAACACGTACCAGAAGAGAGTCGTCGACTGGAGGGTCAACTTGGTGTCGTACCCGTTCAGCGGCGCAAAGCCTCCGGCCTTACCCGACGCCGTCAATTGCGCAACCGCGTTGTTGGTCCCCAGGTTGGCGGCGTAGTCGTTGAAGTTGGCGAGGAATCCGGTCTTGCTCTGAACGAGGCCGGCGATGACCGGAATGAGGAAGGTGCCGAGGGCGTAGAGCACGAAGATGACTACCTGGATGCGCAGGAAGACGCGTAGCCCCCCGATGATGAAGATCAGAGCGGAGACGATCAGCGCAACCGTGCCGGTGATGAACAGACCCCACTCGGTTGAGAACCAGTCGCCGAAGCTGAGCCAGCCGGCCGAGCCGGTGAAGCCGGCGAACATCCTGCCCATGGCTCCGAAGCCGTAGGCCGCCATGTAGGTGGTGTAGAGGCCGAAGATGATCGCGAGCCAGAAGCAGAAGCTAAAGTTGGCCGCAAAACCGATCGACGGACTGAGTGACCGGCTGTTGAAGACGTAATCTCCTCCAGTCCTCGGCATGATCTGCGAAAGCATCGCGTAGAGGAACGCTCCGGGTATCCCCATGCAGGCTGCAACGCCGAGCGCTACCCAGAGGTTTGCTCCCGGATAGAAGGCGTAGAAGAGCCAGACGAAAGCAAACGACAAAGCAACGCTCGCCCACATCACGTTGTAGAAGAGCGCGTCGATCGTTCTTGCTTCGCGGACCAGTCCCGTCGCCTTACGGGTGAAAAGGCTTGCTGAGGCCTTTGCCTTGGCTGCCATCCATAAACCCCTTTCTCTCTCTCCCGAAAAGCCGCTTTGCCAACTTGTGTGACGAGTTGGCAAAAGCGCTTTACTTGGCTTGCACCCTACACGAAATCGAAATCCATCGGGTCATGCCGTTCAGCACGAGAAGGGCCTCAGGCTGCGGACACGCTCAGGTAGCGTCACCCAGCTTCTCTTTCAGCTCAGCTTCTCTTTCAGCTCAGCTTCGCCCACCGGTCCGCTTCTGAGGATCTCCCAGTCCCCATCCGAGTCGAGCCTGGTCAAGTCGAGCACCGTCGACGCCTCACCCTGAAGCTGGCCACCGTCGATTGCGAGATCGACCTCGTCCAGGATCGAGGCTTCGATCTCTGAGAACTCCGACGGAGACTGCGCGCCCGACCGGTTGGCGGAGGTTTGGAACAGCGGTATCGCCACTCCTTCCAGTGGGCCGCTCAAGAGTCTTACGCCGAGTCGATCGGGATCTTCCCGACAGGCG
>JBJTBI010000123.1:0-7970 GCA_046091265.1 bacterium | reverse complement strand
GCGAAAAAGTAGGTCCGAAGGGAGTCTTAGGTTTCCCTCTCGTGTGGGTCGTTCGACTCAGCGAGAAGCAACTCGAGGTCCTTCGAGCGGTGATCCGTTCGGAGCGGCATCGCGGCCCCGCGCTCGAAGGCGCTCTGGAGGCACTCGACCTCGCCTGCTACGACGATCTGCCCGAGGCGCAGCTCCCATGGGTGCAGGTATCCCAAGAGGCTGAGCGTCAAGGAGTCTCTGAGGCCGACGTGATCTGGGACATGTCAGGTCGCTTGCCCGAGAAAGCCTGTGAGCCGATCGATCTGGCCGCTCGGCTGCAGGAGGTGCTCGACGACGACTTCGACGACGACGGCGAGTTCGAAGCCGACGAGCGCTGGGCCGCCTGAGCCGCCCAAGTCACCTGATCGCCCGAACCGAAGCTCAGCTCGAGTAGTCGAAGAATCCCGCGCCCGACTTGCGGCCCAGCTTACCCTCGGCAATTAATTCAGCCAACCGCTCCGGGGGCTTGTGCGCCTCGTCGCCGCTTTCGGCGAAGAGAGCCTCGCCGATCGCCTGCGACACGTCGAGGCCGACCAGATCGAGCAGGGCGAGTGGGCCAAGCGGATGCGCAGCCCCCAGATTCATGCAGCTGTCGACATCTTCGGGCGGCACACCCGACGCGACCTGGAAACGCACCGCATCGAACAGGGAGGGGAAGAGGAGCCGGTTGACCACGAAGCCCGCGGTGTCGGGGACCGGCACGACCGTCTTGCCTATCGCCTCGCACCAGGCGGTGGCGCGATCGGAGATGCCGTCCTTCGAGCGATCGAGCACGCATAGCTCGACCAGGTCCATACGAGGCACGGGGTTGAAGGGGTGGAGGCCGAATACGCGGTCGGAGTGTCCGGCGGCGTCGCCGATCGCGGCGACCCCGAGTGAGGAGGTGGTGGTCGCGAGGTCGGCATCCGGAAGGGCATCTCCAAGAGCAGACAGAAGTTCGCCCTTGGCGGATACCTCTTCGACTATCGCCTCGACCACGAGATCGCACCCATCGAGGTCCGCGCGGTCGGTGGTGACCTTCACCTTCGAGGCATCAGCGCCCTCCAGCTTTCCGGCGAACTTCTCGATCGACGCCTTGGCGCGCTCAGCAGAATCGTCGGAGCGGGCGAGCACGACCACCTCGTCGCCGGTGGTGGAGGCGACCGCGGCCAGTCCGCACGCGATGGTGCCGGTACCTGCGATTGCGACTTTTTCGTATCCCGCAGCCATTGCCATGGAGTGTGTATCACCTGAAGCGAGGTGATGCCGCGCCGGTTCTGCCCCGTGAGTAACATCCCGTACCTTGCTCCGCTCGATCTCCAAGTTCGCTGCTGGCCGGCGTACCAAATGGGTGGTGCTGGCCGTCTGGGTGATCGCGGCCTTCCTGCTCGGCCCGTTGCAGCCCGAACTCCAGAAGAACACGACCAACGAGAACTCCGATTTCCTGCCGAAGGCCTCGGAGTCGACCTAGGTCAACGATCTCCTTCAACGGCAGTTCCCCAACGGTCGTGAGGTCGACTCGCTGATCGCCTACACCACTGCTTCTGGAGATCCTCTGACCGCCTCCGACAAGACCAGGATCCAGAAGGACATCGATGCCGTCTGTGCTCTCCGCGGCAAAGAGACGCAGGAGGTGCCGAAGCTGATCACGATCATCTCGCCTTTCACCGGTCCGAACTGTCCCTCCAAGGCAGCCGTAGCCGGCTCGCCGGCCGACGCGAAGCAGGCTTCGTCAAGCGAGATCGCGTCCGCACGGGCGCAGTTGATCTCCAAGGACGGGAGCACCGCTCTGGTCTTGGTGCGGACGAACGCCGAGTCGAGTACCGGGATCATGAAGACGGTCAAAGTCCTGCGCCAGAACACGCCAGGGCCTGACGCCAAGCCGCTCGAGTCGTATGTGACCGGAATCGGCGGGGTCGTGGCAGACTCGATCGAGGTCTTCGAGGGCCTCGACGCCACCCTCCTGCTGGTGACCGTCTCGCTGGTCTTGATCCTGCTGCTGCTGATCTACCGCTCTCCGGTGATCGCCCTGGTGCCGCTCTTCGTGGTCGGTCTGGCCTATGTGATCGCTGCGGCGGTGGTGCTCGGTCTGATCAAGGCAGGGGCGTTCAAGGTCAACGGACAGACGACGAGTCTCCTGATCGTCTTGATGTTCGGCGCGGGTACCGACTACTGCCTGCTCATCGTGGCGAGGTTCAAGGAGGAGCTGCGAAAGACCTCAGACAAACACGAGGCGATGGCGCGTGCGACGGAGCGCACGGCGCCGGCGATCCTCTCGGCCGGAGGGACGGTCTTCCTCGCGATGTGGGTCCTGCTGCTCGCCAACTACAAGGGCACCGCTTCGCTCGGCCCGACCCTGGCGATCGGGATAGCGATCATGGTTCTCGCCGGCTTGACCTTGCTGCCGGCACTGCTCTCGATCCTCGGACGAAGGGCGTTCTGGCCGGCTATCCCGCGCGAGGGAAGCCAACCACACGGCAGAGTCCGTTACTGGCAGCGGATCGGGCACTTCGTCCACGACCACAACGTCTTCGTGATGATCGCGGTGATCATCGTGCTCGTGGCCGGTTCACTGGGGAACTTCAAGCCCCGCGGCACCCTGGACTTCGGCGAGGGCTTCCGTGATCCGCCCGAGTCGGTGCTGGGGCAGGATCTGATCAAGGAGAAGCTCTCGGGCGGTGAGACTGCGCCGACCGAGGCGGTGGTCGCATCGGGAGCGGCCGACAAGGTGGCGAATGCCCTGAAGCAGGTCGATGGCGTCTCGCAGGTGGTGCCGACGGAGACCTCGAAAGATGAGAAGTACGCGCAGGTCTCGGTCACGCTGACCGCGAACCCCTTCTCCGACGAGGCGGCCGACACCATCCCGAAACTCAGAGACGCCGCCCAACAGGCAGCTGGCGGCCAGTTGGCGCTGGTCGGCGGTTCGACGGCGGAGAACTACGACACCTCCAACACCCTGAGAGCAGACGCCAAGGTGATCGTCCCGCTGATCCTGCTGGTGATCTTCCTGATTCTCTGCTTCTTGCTGAGGGCGGTGGTCGCCCCGGCCTATCTGGTGCTGACCGTGATCCTCTCGTTCGCTTTCGCTCTCGGGGCCAGTTACCTGATCTTCGACTGGTTCCTCGGACAGGACTCCTCCGACGCAGGGTTACCGACCTTCGCCTTCATCTTCCTGGTCGCGTTGGGCGTCGACTACAACATCTTCCTGATGTCGCGCATCCGCGAGGAGGCCGAGCACGAGGAGACCAGGGAAGCGGTGATCGAGGGCCTCGAGAAGACCGGAGGCGTCATCTCGAGCGCTGGGCTGATCCTAGCTGGCACCTTCGCTTCGCTGATGGCACTGCCGCTCGAGGCGCTGTTCCAGCTCGGGTTCGTGGTGGCCTTCGGGCTGCTGGTGGACACCTTCATCGTCCGGACGCTCCTCGTGCCCTCGATCGCCTTCCAGGTGGACGAGAAGAACTGGTGGCCGAGCAAGATCGTCCGCAAGCCGAGACCGAAGGTGGGCAAGGCGAAGCCGCGCAAGGCTGCGGCGAAGCCCAGGGCGAAGGCAAAGCGCAAGAAGTGAACTCAGTAGTACCGTTAGCTCGGTCCAGCGGCATCAAACATCTCGATTCCAAGGAGGCATCAAGTGGCTGAAGGAAAGTTCCAGGGCCGTGAGGTCGTCATCGTCGAAGCAGCGCGCACCCCGATCGGACGCGGTCATCCGGAAAAGGGCTACTACAAGGGCCTCCATCCCTCCAACCTCCTCGCCAAGACCTACACCGGAGTGATCGAGCGCGCCGGGATCGATCCGGCCGAGGTCGAGGACGTCTCCGCCGGTTGCGTTGGCCAGTTCGGAGAGCAGGGGCTGAACATCGCCCGTAACGCCTGGCTCGAGGCAGGGCTTCCGATCGAGACCCCCGCTGCCACCGTGGACCGTCAGTGCGGCTCCGCCCAGCAGGCCGTCAACTACGCCGCGGCGATGATCGCCTCCGGCGTACACGACGCCGCGATCGGTGTCGGTGTCGAGCACATGGGACACATCTCCTTCGCAGACACCTTCTCGGTGATGGAGGAGCACGGGATGGCCTTCTCACCTGAGCTGATGGAGAAGTACAACCTGGTTCCGCAAGGGATCTCGGCGGAGATGATCGCGGACAAGTGGGAGATCCCCCGCTCCGAGCTCGACGAGCTGGGAGTGCGCTCCCACCAGCTCGCCCATCAGGCCACCGAGGAGGGCCGCTTCGAGCGGGAGATCCTCCCGGTCCAGGTGAACGGCGACACCTACGAGACCGATCAGGGCATCCGCCCCGATACCGATCTCGAGACGCTCTCCAACCTCAAGCCGGCCTTCAAGGAAGACGGCAAGATCACGGCCGGCAACTCATCGCAGGTATCCGACGGCGCTGCAGCGGTGCTGCTGATGACCCGCGAGAAGGCCGACGAGTTGGGGCTCAAGCCCCGCGCGCGGATCAAGGACCAGACGACGGTGGGAGTAGACCCGGTGATGATGCTGACCGGCCCGATCCCCGCCACCCAGAAGATCCTCGATCGCAACGGGATGAAGATGTCCGACATCGATCTGGTCGAGGTCAACGAGGCCTTCGCATCCGTTCTCGCGGCGTGGCGTCGTGAGCTGGACCCCGACATGGATACGGTCAACGTGAACGGCGGAGCGATCGCTCTCGGTCATCCGCTCGGTTCGACCGGTGCGCGTCTGATCACCACTCTGCTGCACGAGATGGAGCGCTCCGACAAGGAGACCGGTCTCGTGACCATGTGCTGCGGTGGCGGTCTGGGTACCGGAACGCTGATCGAGCGGGTCTAAGGAATGCGTCGGCGCGCGGGTCCTGACGGCTCCGGTTCGCTGCACCCGCTTATCGCGCGCGCAGCGATCCTCGCCGCCACCCGCGCGAGACACCTGATCGAGCGACGCTAGGTCGTCAGTGACCGGCGCCGGTGCCGCTTCGCGGATCGCCGGTGAACTCGGCCAGTTGAGTCAGTCGCTCGATCTGCTTCTCACCCTCGATCCGCACTGGATCACACTCGGGGAGGTCCGCGATTATCTGGGCGATCCGGTTTCGGACCTGTAGCGAGAAGTGCGGGGTCGAGGGGCCGGCCAGCGCACGGATGTCCTCGACCGTGATCGGCCTCTCGCCGGTGAGTCTGTCTGCGCGTTCGAGTTCGCTCATCGACAGCACTTTCGCACCTCCGGGCGCGGGACAGAGCAGCGCTGGATAGATCTGTGAGGGTTTGCTAATATTTTCTCATTGCCGAATCTCCAACCGCCAGTCGGTCGGAGAGCGGGGGACCCGAGTATCAGGGGCGAAAGGCTTCTCCCACATGTGAGCCGAGCGTCGTTCAGAGTAGGTGACGCGAGCCCGACAGCTAACTCCGCAGGCACCAGCGTCAGGCAGCGAACAGAGATGAACCAGAAGCAGACAGTTCACAAGCGATCCCAGCTGAGCACTCGAGTGCTCCTGTTCGTCGTTGCCGTATTCGCTGCTGTGACGCTGCCGACGGCTGCCTTCGGCGCCAAGTCTCTGCAGGAGCGATACGACGAGACGCAGGCAAAGGTCCAGCAGGCCCAGCACAAGGAAGGCGTATTGACTTCGCAGATCTCCACCGAGTCGAGGCAGCTCGCCACCCTCACCTCGGAGGTCAACGCACTGAAGTCCGTGGAAGCACGAGTCGTCGCGAAGCTCGAGGCCAAGCAGAAGGAGCTCAGGGCCGAGCAGAGGAAGCTGAATCGCACCAAGACCCGACTGGAGCGATCGATCGCGATCCTCGAGATGCGACTGGTCGACATGTACAAGAGCGGCGAGCCCGATCTCGTGACGGTGGTGCTCAACTCGAACGGCTTCGACGACCTGGTAGCCCGCGCCGACTACCTGCAGGAGATCAAGAGCCAAGACGATCTGATCGTCGTCAGCGTGACCCAGATGCGCAACGAGATCGCCAAGGTGGTGCAGAAGATCCGTGAGGCTCGCGATGCGATCAAGGAGAACCGCCTGGATCTGAAGGAGGCCCGCGAGTCTCTGGAACAGAAGCAGCAGGCACTCGCTGCCGCCCGCGCCGCTCACCAAGCGACGCTCGCCAGCGTTTCTGAGCATCGCGAGAAGCTGGAGGGCGACCTCTCCGACATGTCTGCACAGATCGCCGAGCAGCTCGGCGGTTACGTCGGCCCGATCCAGCCAGGTGCGGCCGGATTCATCTGGCCGGTCAGCGGCACCATCGTTTCCGGTTTCGGGCCGCGATGGGGCCGGATGCACGAGGGTGTGGACATCGCCGCACCATCGGGAACTGCGATCCGGGCCGTCAAGTCGGGCAACATCGTGCTCGCCAGTTGGTACGGCGGATACGGCCAGTACACCTGCATCGATCACGGTGGCGGTCTCTCGAGCTGTTACGCCCACCAGTCTCGCTTTGCCCGCACGAGCGGACGGGTATCCCAGGGCGAGGTGATCGGCTACGTGGGCTGCACCGGCCACTGCTACGGCGACCACCTGCACTTCGAGGTCAGGATCGGCGGTCAGGCCACCGATCCGATGGCCTACCTGTAGCGGCTTCACGCTGGTTCGAGCAGTCTCTTTAGATGCGTGAACGCCTGCATCTGCGTTATGTTCTTCGCCGGTAACAATCCGGTCAATCAATGACGGTCGGTGCTCGGCCGTAATCTCGGTAAGGAGTCATCCAAGTGCGTAAGTCCCGTACCCGTGTCCACGCAGTCTCCGCAATCGCTGCTGCGCTGGTGCTGATACCGGCCGCAGGTGCGTCTGCTGCCACGATCTTCGTCGGCAAGTCTGGAAGCGGCGGTGGATCGTGCACCAAGCCCAACTTCAAGAACATCGCCGCCGCGGTGAGCGCGGCAGCGGCGAACGACACCATCCACATCTGCAAGGGAACCTGGACAGGCGCCAGCAACCGTGGGATCACCTTCGCCAAGCCGCTGAAGTTCGTCGGAGAAGGCTCGGGGCAGACGGTGATCGATGCGCAGAATCAGGATTTCGTCTTCACCGGGACGGGTGGAGCGATCAGCGTGAGCAAGATGACGATCAAGGGCGCAACGACCCCTGGGTCGGGAGGTGGAGGCGTGACGGCTTACGACACCGGTAGCTCGACCACCTACGACGTGACCGCGCGCAACATGGTCTTCGCCTCCAACTCCGGCTACTACGGCTCGGCCATCTACGGTGACAACGTCGAAGTAACCGACAGCAGCTTCACCGAGAACGACGCCGAACAGGACGGCACGGTCTACGCACAGACCTCGGCCACGGTCGAGGACACGACCTTCACCAATAACCACGTTGGCGACGACGGCGGGGCGGTGTTCGTAGACGACGACGGACCGGCCGAATTCGACCTGATCGTGAGGGATTCGGTCTTTACCGACAACAACGGAGCCGATGGCTACTACGGAGGGACCCTCTGCGCCTACAACGGCGGAGCATCGATAGCGCGAGCGACCGTCAGCGGAGGCGACACTGCCGAGTACGGCGGTGGCGTGTACTCAGACGAGAACGCGCGCGTCACCGACTCGGTTTTCAAGAACAACTCATCGGCCTATGACGGCGCAGGTATCTACGCGAATGCTGATCTCGATGTGAGTGACACCCTGTTCCAGGGCAACTCGACCGAAGGGTCCGGCGGCGGTGCGTATGTCAGCGGTGACCTGTTCAGCCAGAACGTCGAGTACACCGATAACGATGCCGATTACGGCGGTGCGTTCTACGGAAATACGGTCTCGACGGTCTCTGGGAACGTCTTCGACTCCAACGAAGCCTTCGAGCAGGGCGGAGCGATCTACGCCGTCGATGGTCTCACGACGATCCTGAGCTCGTTCGAAGGCAACATCGCAGCGGGTAATGCCGGCGCCATCTACCTGAGCGGTGGAGAGGGGCTCTTCGACCAGGACCTCTTCTCGGCAAACACATCCGGCTACGACGGAGGCGTGATCTATTCAGATTCGGGAGTCGATG
>JBJTBI010000122.1:0-19212 GCA_046091265.1 bacterium | reverse complement strand
GGGTCGTGTCTTGGAAACAACCACAGGTCCTGATTGTTGCGGCTGCAGTCCTCCTTTTGGCGCTTTTCGACGGGGGATCCTCGACCCTGTCGCTTGCGGCTTTGAGCCTCGTGAGCTGGGGATCTGTGCTCGGAGGTCTGGTGTGGAGGATGCTCCCGACTGCCGAAATCTCTCGGCAAGGCATGCTCGCCGCAGCGGCACTGGTCCTGATCGCGATCTCCTCGGGTATCTCCGCCGCCTGGGCGGCTGATCAGGGGCGGGCGGTCGACGAGGCTGTGAGATGGTCGGCTTACTCCGGAGTATTCGTGCTGGTCTTGTTCTCCGGGTCGGATCCTGCGGGTCGTGCACGGTGGCTGCAGGGCATTGCCGTCGGGCTGGGGCTGGTCGTCGTCCTCGCAATCGTCAGCCGTGTTTGGCCAGAGCCCTTTCCCAGGCCGGAATCAGGAGCGGCGCTGTTCGGCTCCACCTATCGCTGGAGCTATCCGGTCGGTTACTGGAACGCACTGGGCCTGCTCTCTGCGATGGCGGCTCTATCGCTCTCTTCACTGGCCATCGGCTCCACTGGCATCGGGAGTCGGGCCCGCGCGATGTCGGCCGGAGCCGCCGCGCTCGCAGTGGGCGCACTCGCGATGACGGGTTCTCGCGGGGCGGCGCTCTCCTGTGCTGTGGGTCTGTTGCTGCTGGTCGCGTTTTCACCGGTTAGGCGCAGGCAGGTCGCTGCGGTGGCAACTGCTCTTCTCGGTGGGGCGATCCTGTATCTGGTGGCGGATCTGTTTCAAGTGACCGATGCCGGCGTCGCGGGACTGGGACTCGAGCGAGCTCTACTGGGGATCGCCACCGTGGTCATCTTCGCCTCCTGCACGATCGCTTGGATCGCCCTCGATCGACTCGTCCCACCCGATCCTCTACCACGACGGCCCTCCACCATTGCAGCGGTCGTCGCGGTGATCGTGTCGATCGCGCTGCTGATCGCATTAGATCCGGTCGAGAGGATCAGCGGCCTCACCGAGCCGCCTGTGAAGGGCTCCGTCCCCGGAACCGTCGAGGGCGGGTTGGAGAGCGGCAACGGCCGCTGGCAGTTGTGGGGCTCTGCCGTGGATGCGTTTGTTGCTCGACCGGTGGCAGGCCTGGGAGCAGGTGGCTTCGAGGAGTGGTGGGCTGCAGACCTTCCCATCGATCTCTTTGCGCGCAGTGCGCACTCTCTGCCGCTCGGGATGCTTGCGGAGCTAGGGGTGATCGGCGGCTGTCTCCTGCTGATCGTCCTCGGCTCACTCGTCTGGGCAGCGGTTCTCGGCCTCCGGCAAGGACGGCATGAGCAGCTTGCTGCGGTCGTATCCATGGCCACAGCAACCGTCGTCGCATCGCTCCTCGACTGGTCCTGGGCAGTGCCGGCCGCCTTCGTTCCCGGGATCGGCGCAGCCGCGCTCATCGTCGGGTACGGCCTGGGTAGGTCGGGTCAACCCCAGTCCTATCGACTGGGACTGGCGGCGATGCCGGTGGCATGGGTGGCGAATGCGCGCCGCGTGTTGGTGGCAGCCGGAGAGCTCCGCCTTGCACAGAGTCGCTCGGCGGCCGCGAGCGGGGATCTTGCCTTGGCTGCAGTGCGAGCCTCAGACGCTCGCACTCTCGAACCGTGGTCGGGCGCTCCCTATCTGCAGGAGGCTTTGGTTGCCGAGGCGGCCGGCAGGCCCCGCGAGGCCCTCAGATTGCTCGGTGAGGCAACCGAGAAGGACGCGCGTGACTGGCGGATCGCGGTTATCGAGTACCGCATCCAAACCGGACTCGAAAATGAGGAGGCTGCTCAGGCCGCCAGATCCAGGGCACTGCTTCTTTATCCTCGTCTGATCGGCTTCGAAGATCAGGGCGGACAGTGAACGAAGACCAAGACAAGAGTTTCCAGTCGCAATCAGGGACAGATCCGTCTGGGGTAGGGAGGGCGCAGCCACCCGTGTCAGAGCTTGCGGGCTTCGTCGAAGAGCGGCTCGCGGGTAGCGGGGACGGACTCGATGCCGATGCCCGACGTGGCCGCTGGTGGCGGGACGCACGCAGGCGCAGGTACTTGGTGGTCGCGGATTCGCTCGCCCTCACCACCGCAGTCCTAGTCTGTGCGGGTATCGAGAGGGGGCTGTGGGAGTTTGCATTCCTTCCAGCGGCGATCCTCTTCGCCAAGATCATCGGACTCTACGATCGCGACCATCGGGAGATCCGCCACCTCACCGTGGACGAGTCACCGAGTCTCTTGGTTTGGGCGGCTGCATCTGTGGTCGCCTTGGGACTGCTCGGCCGATTGTTCAATCCCGCTGGCACGAGTTACGCAGAGATCTTCGAGGCCATTCTCTTTACCTTCACTCTGGCGTTCGCATTCAGGGCAACTGGCCGTGCGCTCTGGCGTTTGAGGACCCAGAGCGAGCAGGTCCTGATCGTCGGAAGAGGAGATCTCGCATCCGCATTTCGCAGGAAGATCACACTCTTCGATGATCTGCACATGAGCGAGCACACGGAGGATTCCGACCGGATCGAGTGGGTGGTGATCGCGAGCGAGAGGCTCGATGCGCAGGAGATCTCGGAAGTCTCTCGGCTCTGCCGACAGCATGAGGCCAAGTTGTCGGTGGTCAGTCCTCTCCGCGGCCAGGCGACTCCTCAGGAGGTATCGAGTCTCGTGGAGCTGTCCGTCTTCGGCTACGGAACCGCAGATGTCTCGCGCTCGACCCTGTTGTTGAAGAGGGCTATAGATCTGATCGCGGGGATCCCTCTGGCCATCGCATCCGTCCTGCTTGCGATTCCGGTCGCCGTCGCGATCCGGCTCGAGGGGTCGGGACCGATCCTCTTCCGGCAGGAGCGGGTGGGTTTGGATCGGAGGGTCTTCACCATCTGGAAGTTCAGGACCATGCGTGCGGGCGCCACAGACGAGTTATCCGACCTGGTTGCCATCGACCAACTCGAGGATCCGATGTTCAAGCTCCGATCCGACCCGAGGGTCACCAAGGTCGGCCGCGTATTGCGCCGGTTCAGCCTCGACGAGATCCCGCAGGTCTGGAACTTGATCAAGGGTGACATGAGCCTCGTGGGACCCCGGCCCGAAGAACTCGCGATAGTGCAGCAGTATCGCCCTGAGCACATATTCCGCCTCAGCGTCAAGCCTGGCCTGACCGGACCGATGCAGGTCTACGGCAGGGGAGAGCTGACTTTCCCCGAGCGGTTGGCGGTGGAGCTCGATTACGTGGAGCGGCTCTCGATCGGGCGGGATCTGAGGATCATCGCGCTGACTCCGCTTGCGGTCATCCGTGGCAAGGGTGCCTTCTAGGTCATCACCCAGCGGTCTGCTCGTCTGTCCTGCCTGCAGCGGGGATCTCACCCCGTGGAGGAGGGCTACCAGGGCAGGTTCCGTGGGATCTTCAGACGAGGAGAGATTCCGACTCCTGCGCTGCGAGCGATGCGGCTCGGCCAGGACCGTAGAGTCCTCGGGGTCCGGCATCGATCCGCCCGTAGTCGGTTCGGATCTTTACGAGGGCGGGTACTACTCCAGACCCCCCGCCTGGCTGGATCGGCTGATCGAGCCCTTTCGGAGGATTGCCGACCGTGGAAGGCTCGAGCGGATCGGGGGGACTCGGTCGGGAGAGCGCGTGCTCGAATACGGCGCTGGCGACGGCAGATTGCTCGAACTACTCGCTACCCGCGGAGCTGAGGTGGCGGGAGTCGAACCCTCCGCTTCAGCTCGTGAGCGGGCGGCGGAGAGAGGGGTCGCCTTGACCCCGGACCTGGACGGAATGTCGACGACCACAGACCGCTTCGATCGGATCATCTGCTGGCACGTGCTCGAGCACCTCGAGGAGCCGGCTGCGCAGATGAAGCGGCTGGCGGAACTGATGGGACCAGGGGGGCGAGTGATCGTCTCGGTGCCGAACCTGAGCAGTTGGCAGGCCCGACTCGGCGGGGATTACTGGTTCGCTCAGGATGTGCCGCGTCATCTGACGCACTTCACCCCTGCCGGGATCCGGTCGCTCTCCGAGCGGGCCGGCCTGAGCGTGGAGTCGATGCACACCTGGTCGCTCGAGCAGAACCCGTTCGGCATGTGGCAGACGCTCACGAGCAGAGCGAGCGGCAGTCGCGATGTGATCTTCAAGCTGATCAAGCGGCAGCCTCTAGGGGATACGGCGAGAACCAAGGCCGCTTCGATCCTCGGACTGCTGTTGGCGTTGCCCTTGCTCCTGCTCGCTATTCCACTCGAGTGGCTTGCGAGTGTGTTGGGGAGAGGAGGAACGATTACGGTGATTCTGTGCCAGCAAGGACAGGGGGAGGCGGGCTCGTGAACGCTCGAAGCGTCTCAGTGATCATCCCAACGCTTTCCGCGCAGAGATGCGGAGAGGCGATCGATTCACTCGCGCAGGAGGACTCCGAGTTCGAGACGATCGTCGTCGACAATCGGGATCGAGCCTCAATCGGCGTCGCACCCATCCTCGAAACACCGAGAGTGAGGGTGCTCACCCCAGGCCGCAACCTCGGTTACTCGGCTGCGATCAACCTCGCTGCACGTGAAACCGATGGGGATTCGCTCGTCCTGTTGAACGATGATTGCCTGGTCGAGGAGGGCTTCGTGTCGGAGATCGCGTCCGTCCTCGATCCCGCTTCGAAGATCACGATGGCGGCAGGCGTGATGCGGCAAGCCCGCAACCCCGAGCTGATCGATTCGGCCGGAATGGAGCTCGATGAGACGCTTCTCGTCTTCGACTATCTGCACGGCCAGCCGATATCCGTCCTCGGCGGAGAGGTCGTCGATCCGATCGGCCCTTCGGGGGCCGCCGCCGCCTTCGATCGAGAGGCCTTCCTCGAGGTCGGTGGCTTCGACGAGAACCTCTTTGCCTACTGGGAGGATGTGGACCTCGTCCTGCGGATGCGAGAGCGTGGTGGGCGTTGTCGGCTTGCCACCCAGGCGCGCGGGACGCATCAGCACTCAGCGACCTTGGGTTCAGGGTCGGACGAGAAGAACCGCTTGATGGGTTTCGGGCGCGGCTACGTGCTGCGGAAGTGGGGGGTGTTGACACCCAAGCGGTTTGCCTCCGTCCTTGCCCGTGACCTGCCGATAACGGTCGGCCAGATCCTGGTCGATCGCAATCTCGGTGGGTTGAGGGGCAGGGCGGCCGGTTTGAGGACACATCCTGATCGCCATTCGTATCCGCAGGACCTCCCCGGGTCGGTCGGTCTCTGGACCAACTTGCTTCGCCGCCTGCGCCGCCGCAGTGAGATCAAGAGCGCCTCTCCTCACCCTGCCGGAGGAGGTCGCGCAGCGGTTGTATTCCACACCTCGTTGATCGGCGGGCCGGTGAGGTCACTCGTGAACGAGGTCCGTTGGCTCTCCGGCCAGAGACCGGTCGACGTGGTGGTGCCGTCTGGCGAGCCGGTGGATCCGATCTATCGGGAGCTCGGAGGAGAACTGGTGCCCCTTCCCTATTCGATCGTGTCCGCCAATCAGGGAGACCACCCACGTCTTGGGTCTTTGCGCCGGTTGCGGGAGGAAACGCGAATGTTTCGTGCATGGCTTCGGTCCCGCGACGTGGAACTCGTCCTTGCAGTCACCACGGTCCTGCCGTCGTTGGTCTTTGCGGCACGGCTGGAGCGGATTCCGGTCTTGCTCTACGCAGCCGAGATACCGCCGCGAGAGAGGCGCCCGGGGGAGGGGAGGGTCGCCGCGCTCGTAAGGAGGCTCACGATGGAGGGTTTGATTCGCTTCGAGTCGAAGATCGCCAAGACCGTGATCGTCTGCTCTCCGGGTGTCTCGCGGCTGATGTCCGATCCAGCCCGCGCAGTCGTCCACTACCCGCCGATCGAGCAGTCCGAATGCATTGGGGATGCCTCGTCGTTCAGATCCGACAACGGCATCGAGGCGGAGGCACCGTTGCTCGTCTGCATCGGATCGATAAGCCGGGGACGTGGGCAACACGCTCTCATCTCCTCGCTCCCTCGTTTGCTCGACGAGTTCGCGGATCTGAGAGTGCTGATCAACGGAGCGCCCTTCCCGAGAGAACAGGATCTTTCCTACACGACTGAACTGGACCAGCAGATCGAGGAACTGGGCCTCGGATCAGTCGTCATCCGCAGGGAACGGACTGATCCGCTCGGCCCTCTCCTCTCTGCAGCCGACATTGCCGTGAACCCCGCGACCACTTACAACGAGGGGTTCGGTCGGGTTGCGTTCGAGGCGGGCCTTGCTGGCACTCCGATGGTTGCCACGGCGAGGGGCGTACTTCCAGAGCTTCACGAGGACGGCGAGACGATCCTGCTCGTGCCGCCCTCGGATCCGGAAGCCCTGGGCCGAGCGATCGCTGAGTTGTTGAGAGACGAGGGGAAGCGCAAGCTGATCGCTTCGGGTGCAGCGAGGCTGGCACGTGAGTTGGCATCGCCGGAAGTATCCCTGGATGTATTCCGTGGCGCAATCGAGTCGGTCGACTGAGGAGTCGTCACGCACCCCTGAGGCGATATTCAGAGCCTGCAGTTCCGCACGCTCCGCATCCAAGTTGCGCCGGAGGATCCGCTTCGCGACGAGCCGCAATCTCAGTCTGGTCGCGAGTGCAGCGGTGCTCAGGTGAGCGGCTCGCACGCCTGCGAGCCTGCGGATCACGCGCTCCCTGTTGATGGCAGAGAGGAGTCGACCGTCATCCTCGAATCGCCTCCCGGTCGAGGTGCCTCCGATGTGCACCAGCGTTGCGACGTCAGGCGCGAAGATGGAACTCACACCGTTCCTACCGGCCCTGAGCCCGAGATCGAGATCCTCTGACATCAGGTCGATTCGCTGGTCGAACGGCCCGAGTCGTTCGAGGATCTTCGTTGGTCCGGCGCTGGCCGCGCCGGTGAGCCAGGTGACCTCTGTCGTCCTGGCGATCCGCCCTGGCTCAGTCCTCACTAGCATCCAGTCCGGTTGGAAAGACCGCGCAATGAAGGCGCACACCCAGGCCCACAGACCTGTCACGGCTCCTCTCGAGGACGGCTGCTTCGTGCCGTCTGCCCAGAGAAGCCGGGGACCGACCAGCGCGTTACGCTTTGCAGAGAACTCGGCCAAGCGGAGGATCGAGTCGTCGAGCAGTCGGATATCCGGGTTGCAGAGCAGGGTCACGGGCGCGTGGGCCATCCGGACACCTCGGTTGGAGGCGGCACCGAATCCGAGATTCGAGCCGAGGCGTTCGATCTGGACGGGACCGCTCCACTCCTGCGCGACCTCCGTCGGATCCTCCGAGGAAGCATCGTCGATCACGATCAGCTCGATCGAGTCGTCGGTCGGAAGGTGTTCCAGCATCGATCGGACCAATCCTGCGAGGTCGTCGAGAGACTCCCAGGTGACCACGACGAAGCTGATAGCCGGCCTCACCTCTACCTCGATCCGTCGAATCCCGCCATCCGCCCCGCAGCCGACCGAAGCGCCGAGAATGAGAACTTGATCAGGACCCCCAGATAGATCGCCCAGTTGTAGAGCGGATTGTGTTCAGACGAGAGGTGGTCTCGATAGAACCGGATCATCCCGCTGTGGAAGGCCCAGTTGAGCCTCAGGGGTCGGAACCGTCCACTGCTGGCGCCCTTTACGTGAATGGCGCAGGTATCAGGCACGAACCAGGTGATCCAGCCGCGCTCGGCAAATCGCCAGCACAGGTCCAGATCTTCCATGTACATCCAGTAACGCTCGTCGAAGCCGCGGAGATCCTCGAACCACTTTCGTCTGATCAGCATCAGAGCACCGTTGACCGCATCTACCCGGCCTCCATCCGCGGCGGCCGGTGCCAGGTACTCCTGCATCGCCCGGGGTGCGCTGTTGCGCCTGCTGATTCCCGCGAAGTGAGACAGCGCGCTCAAGGGAGTAGGGAAGGACCGGCGGGCCGCATGGTCCTCGGAGCCGTCGGGCAGGACAAGCCGACATCCGGAGATGCCGATCTCGGGATTGGAGCGCATCTTCGCGATCAGGGTCTGGAGCGTGTCTGGCTCGAGCACCACGTCAGGATTCAGCGCCAGCAGGAATTCGGAATCTCCCCTCGATGCTGCCAGATTGGTCGCGCTTGCGAAACCGAGGTTCGACTTCGACTCGGTCAGGTCCACCGATGGGAACTCCTCTGCGATCACCGCGCAGGTCCCATCGGTAGAGGCGTTGTCCACAACCGCTACTCGGCCAAGCGAAACCTCGGTCGAGGCCTCGATCGAATCCAGGCAGCGACCAATGTGCCCCGCCGACTGGTGGGTGACGATCGCGACGTCCACCGCGCCCACCTCGGTCGAGGACTCGCTCACAACTCCTCGGCGACCTTCGGGGCCTCACGGGCAAAAGCAGCGAGGCCGAGCGCGCAGATCCCGACGAAGAGCGAGAGGGAGATCGGCAGAATCCACCAGTGACCTGCGGTGGCCTCGATCACGGTCGGTGCGCTCGAATCGATCATCCAGTGGTTGGCCTGTATGAAGATCAGGCTCAGCGGGTTGAGTTCGATCAGCGCCCTGAGGCCGTCCGGGGCGACCCCGATCGGGTAGAGGATGGGGGTCCCGTAGAAGAGGGCGAGACTGATCACCGTCCAGATGAGCGAGATATCCCTGAACCTCGGGTAGAACGCGCTCAACAGATAAGAGGTCCCGAGGGTGAGGGTCAGCACCGCAGCGAGTATCACCGGCAGGAAGAGCCAGGTGAGTCGCGGCTCAACGCCGTTGACGAGGATGAAGACGAAGACGGCGACGAGGTTGATCATCAGGGTCAGGAATGTGGTGAGGACGGTCGCGGTCGGGATCACTATCCGTGGAAGCTGAGCGCGTCTGACCAGCGGTTCGCGATCCACGAGCGAGGTGACCGCAGCGACCGTGGCATCCCCGAAGAGCGAGTAGAGCATGATGTTCATCAGCAATAGCGACGGATAGTCGGGTACCTGATCACCGAATCGGAAGACCTTGGTGAAGACGAGCAGCAGGATTCCGAAGAGCATCAGGGGTCGGGCCAGCGACCACACGTAACCGAGGACCGTTCCATGGAAGCCCAGCTTGAAATCGGTGACCGAGGTCAGCCAGAGCAGCGAGAAGAAGCGCCGAGCCGATCCCCCGAATGCCGACGGCCCCGGGATCTTCTCCAACGGTGGGTGGACCGTGGGTCCTTCTTGCGTCGTCACTCGCCGCTCTCCATGCTCCGTGCGCTCACTTCGTAGGGAATCCGCACCAGGGTTCCGATCGAGACGCCCTCGATCACCGAGAAGGGGAATCCCTGTCCTACCGGCTGGACCATTCCCTCCTCGGAGGCGAGGTAGTACCTCAGCATGTAGTCGCCGGTGCCGAGCGGACATTCGAACTCGAACCTCACCTCTGCCCGCTCGCCTGCTTCCAGGCATTGGATGTCTTCGGATGTCGAGACCATGGCGACCACCCGGATCACGGTGTCGGTTGCGATCTCGACGTACAGCATCAAGGTGGCGACGGGCTCCCTGCCTTTGACCTCGGCGACGATCTGGAGCCTCTGGCCCTCTTTGACCGCGCGCACGGGTTCGTCGTCTTCGTCTCGCAGTTCGACGCTCGTGATCGCCGCCTTCATCCCCTTGCTTCCCGATTCGACACCTTCGTCAGCCCGCTCGTAAGAGGTCTCCACATAGCGATCGGCGACTTCAACCGTATCGCCGATCGTGTCGACCACGCCCCCCTCGATCAGCATCGCGCGGTCGCAGTGCCGCTGGACGGCAGCCATGTCGTGCGTCACCAAGACGATCGTCTTACCCTCCGAGCGAAGGCGCTCCAGCGCCTCGGTGCACTTGCGCTGGAATGCGGCATCCCCAACGGCCAGCACCTCGTCGATCAGCAGGACATCCGCGTGAGCCTGCAGCATCAGTGAGAAGGCCAAGCGGACGTGCATTCCCGACGAGTAGTTCTTCAGCTTCAGATCCGTGTACTCCTCGAGTTCGGCGAATGCGACGACCTCCTCGTAACGAGAGTTCGCCTCGGCGATCGAGAGCCCCATCATCACCCCGTTCAGTGCCACGTTTTCTTTCGCGGTGAGTTCGGGATTGAATCCGACACCGAGTTCGATGAAGGGCGAGATGCGACCGGCAATCTCGATCTCTCCAGAGTCGAGTCGATAGATCGAGGCGATCAGCTTCAGCAGGGTGCTCTTCCCGGAGCCGTTACGGCCGACGATCCCGAAGAACTCGCCTGCGTGGATCTCGAAGTCGATTCCGTTCAGTGCGACGAGACGCCGCTCGTCCCTGCCCAGGAGATGACCGGGATTCAACAGGTGCTCCTTGAGCGACTCGCTCTGATTGCTCAAGATCTGGAACGACTTGGTCACTCCGCGGGCGCGTATCGACAGCGGCGCCGCGACTCCCTCCGCCTCGGTGCGGTTGTCCTGCGTGTGCCGGTTCACAGTCTCGCTGCCTCTTCCGGTCGGGCCTGTTCGAGCATCGGTATCCGCGCGTCGCTCACGATCCGGTCTGGGTTCCTGACCAAGCGGGATCTGACCTGGATCACTCGACGCCAGAGCAGTCCCTTCGCACGAGTGCGCTCGATGTCGATCGTCTCGTCGAGACCGACGAAGCGTCGGAAGCGTCTCGCAAGGAGGTAGAGGAAGGAGAGGGTGCTCGTGTCCGCTGTCTCCAGCCGTCGCACCGCCCGGAGCTTCGCGCGAGACATCCTCTCGCCGCACCGTATTCGAACGGCGGCGGCGAGGACGATCATCTCGGTCGAACCGAAGTAGTAATTCATCGGCAGGAAGCGGATCTCAGATATCCGCGCGGGATCAGACGACCTCGGACCGGCCGTGTCGCGAAGCGTTGCGATGAACGACCTGAACGGCCTCGCCTTCGCTTTGTCGACTCCGTCCATCGCGAGTTCGAAGCCGATCACGGCCTCTCCGTGCTGCACGTAGTCATAGAGCGGACGATCGACATAGGCGATCTCACCAATCGCGAGGGCGACGCAGGCGATCCAGTGGTCGTGGAAGGAATTTACCGGAGTGTGTGGGAACGGGAGGGCGAGTCTCAGCACTTCGGGTTTGAAGATCGATGCAGCGCCTGTGATCGTGTTCGCGATGATCAGAGAGACGAGGTTGGTGTGGTTGTTCCTCCTGCCAAGAGACCAGTACGAGGGATGAATCACCGAGCCGTCCTCTGCCACGATCCGGGCGTCAGAGTAGGCCAGGGTAGTCCCGGGGCTCGAGACCGCACCGATCAGGGACGAGAGCTTGTCTGCATTCCACCGATCGTCCTGATCGGCGAGAGCGATCAGGTCGGCTGATTCAGGAACCATCTCCAGAGCGCGTTCGAAGTTCGAATAGAAGCCCAGTCTCCGCCCTACCTGGGAGACCATGAAGCGCGGATCTCCCCCGATCGTCTGTTCGATCAGCTCCAGCGAGCGGGAGGTCGCCTCGTCGTCCGAGATGAAACAGAGCCAGTTGCGGTGGGTCTGGGACTTGAGCGATTCGATCTGGCGCTCGAAGAGGTCCGGATCCGGTGAGTAAGTGGCCATGCAGACGGCAACCCTGGGCCCGCCCTCTCCCTCGGGCCATTCGACCTCCGGTCCGGGCAGGGGGTCGGGTTCGAGACGGAGATCGCCGAGTCGGATTGCCGCCTCGTGACCCGAATGGGAGGTGGCTATGACCTCCACCGGCACCGTCTTTCCGCCCGCCCGTGAGGGGACCTCGGCGATGGCAGCGAAGCCGCTCTTGAACGCTTCGAGGCTATCCCGCCCCGTTGCGCCTGCTGAAACGGCCTTGCGATACACGTCCTTTCGTGGCAGTCCGAAGCTCATCGCCCGCGATCTGAGACCGTCGATCGAGATGGCGATCTTCTCTATCGATTCGCCTCGGGTATTCGGTCGGCACCATCCACCGATCAGGAGGGGGGTTCCGCCTCCCACCGCAAGACGCGGCGGGAAAGGTATCTCCGATTCCGCGGAGACCGAGAACTCCTCCTCGGCCGTCTTGCCGGTAGATTCGTCGGGCATGGGTGGAGTATCGCAACGGACCGACGCAGAGATGACCGTCGACGGCCGCCCTCGTGCGCCTTCATCACTAGATTTGCGGATGTGATCGACCACCCCCGTCACGAGATCGCTCTCCCCCCGCTGGAGTTCATGTGGGGGGTAGGTTCCTCCGGCGAGACGCCTGAAGAGACGATCGAGGGGTATCTGGAGGTCGGTACTGCCTCGAGGCGAGATGTGGAAAGGGCGCTCGGCCCGGATTGGGACTGGACCGGCCGGAGGCTCCTCGACTTCGGTTGCGGCGCGGGGCGGATGCTGAGGCAGGTCCTCGATTGGGCCGAGGTGGGCGAGGTGCACGGATGCGATCTCGACCGACCGATGGTGGAGTGGGCGAGAGGGCACCTGTGTCCCCCGATCGCAGGAGTCGAACTGAACGGTTTCGATCCGCCCCTTCCATATCCGGATGATCACTTCGACGTGGTCACGGCGTTTTCCGTCTTCACCCACCTCGGGGTCAACTGGTCGAACTGGCTGCTGGAGGTGAGGAGGGTCCTGAAGCCCGGTGGAGTGCTGATTGCGAGCATTCTCGATCAGGCTTGTGCCCGCCGCCTCTGCGAAGTCCCTTACGCAGAAGACGAGGTCGGCATGAGCGTCTGGGCATACGCCCTTCCAGGTATCCCGTACGTCAACGTCTTGCACTCACATTGGTGGTTGCGCGAGCACTGGGGGAGAGCCTTCGACATCGTCTCGATCGACTCAGGCGACTACGCGGAGGGCAGTCGAGGTGCGGTCGAGGTACCCGGCCAGGGTCTGGTGGTCGCTCGGGCAAACGATCGCGCTCTGGAGCCTGCCGATCTCGAGCGGGAGAATCCGGATGAGGATCGGTACATAGCCGCCCGACGCCACCAACAGGCGATGTTCCAAGCAGAGGGAGAGCGACTGAAGTCCGACTACCACGATTCCCAGATCCGGCTGATGCTGTTCGAAGGGGCCCACGCGGATCTGCTCGAGGCGACTTCCGACCGCTCACTCTCGGCCAGGCTACGCAGACTGCTCGGTCGAGGCGCCTGACGAATCCGGCACTCAGTGCTCGAGGACCAGTCCCAGGAACTCTCGAGTGCGCTCTTCTCTGGGTGAGTCGAGGACCTGCCTCGACGGCCCCTGTTCCACCACGATCCCGCCGTCCATGAAGACCACTCGGTCTCCGACGTCACGAGCGAAATCGATCTCGTGGGTGACCACGATCATCGTCATTCCCTCTTCGGCCAGTTCGCGCATTACGTCGAGGACCTCTTTGACGAGCTCCGGATCGAGCGCGCTGGTGACCTCGTCGAAGAGCATCACGTGCGGGTCCATAGCGAGCGCACGTGCAATCGCCACCCGTTGTTGTTGGCCCCCCGAGAGCCTTTCAGGGTATTCGTCGACCTTCTCCTTCAGCCCCACCCGTTCGAGCAGGGTCGTGGCCTTCTCTCGCGCCTCCCCGGGGCTGCGTCCAAGTACCGTCTCCTGAGCGACACACACGTTCTCGAGCGCGGATTTATGCGGGAAGAGGTTGAACTGTTGGAAGACCATCCCGACCCGTCTGCGGACGAAATCCACCCCATCGGTGTCGGCGCCCTCACCGTGGATGGCCTTTCCCTCGAGCATGATGGTTCCCGAGTTCGGAGGCTCGAGGAGGTTGATGCAACGGAGCAGGGTGCTCTTTCCCGATCCACTGGGTCCCAGCAGGCAGATGACTTCCCCCTTGCGGATCTCGAGGTCGACGCCCTTGAGAACCTCGAGATCTCCAAAGCTCTTCTCGATTCCCCTGAGCGAGACGAATGACTGATCGCTCACGCGCTCGCTCCAGCCGTACCCCTGCTGTAACGCTCCTGCTGTCCGGCGATGCGCTTGTCGACTATGCGGGCCAGCGGAATCGTGACCAGCAGGAACAGCAGTGCGCCGAAGGTGAGGGCCGAGCTGTTGAAGGTGGTCTGGTAGACGTCCTGACCTGCCTGGACCACCTCGATGAATCCGATGACGCTGACCAGCGAGGTGTCCTTCATCAGGGCAATGAAGTCGTTGAGACGTGGCGGTATGACCTTCCTGACCGCCTGCGGCACGATCACGTGGCGCATCGACTGTCCGTAGGACATCCCGAGAGACCGCGCGGCCTCCATCTGACCTCTCGGGACGGCCTCGATACCGGCCCGATAGACCTCTGCCATATACGCCCCGTAGGTGAGCGTGATGGCGATGATCCCGTACCAGAATGGATCCGGCTTGCCGAACCACCTCGGGATTCCGAGCCACTGCGGGATCGCGCCGTCGGCAGCGAAAGCCCCGAGCCCGCCTGACACGAGCAGCAAGACCAACAGCATCGGGATCCCGCGGAAAGCAGCGATGTATGCGATAGCGAGGCCCCGCAGAGGCTTCGCGGCCCGGCCGGGTAGTTGACGGATGAGGGCGAGGACGAGCCCCCAGATGAGCGAGAGGATCCCTCCGATGATGGAGAGTTGGATGGTCTCCCAGAAGCCGTTGAGTACCAGCCCGAAGTTCTCGCCGATGATGGTCAGATCGAAGTACTGCTGGATGATTACGTCCACTCAGGCTCTCCTTCCCAGAGGCTGGCCAAGGTTATTCGAAGCGCTAGCCTCCCGACCCTTCCTTCGTCACGGAAGGCGAGGGGCGCCCGCAGGCGCCCCTCGCGATCACACTCGACCTGTCCTCTCGGGCCGATTACTTCAACGACTCGTTGGTACCGCTGAGTACGGACTCCGGGACTTCAACACCCGGGAACCACTTCTCGTAGATCTTCTGCAGGGTTCCATCGTCCTTTATCTCCTGCAGTGCCTTGTTGATCTCTTCCCTCAGGGAATCGTTGTCCTGAGCGAATGCGAAGCCGTAGAGCTCGCCGGTCGAGATCACCGCGGCAATCTCGATCCCACTCTGATTGCTCAGCGCGTCCTGTGCGACAGGCTCGTCGATGATGACCGCATCGACCTGACCGGCCTTCGCTGCCTGGATGGCCTCGGGTCCCTGCGCGTAACCGCGGACACTGTCAGCCGAGATCTCGTCGTTGGCAAAGGCCTCGCCGGTGGTGCCATCCTGTGCACCGATGATCTTCCCGTCGAGATCCTCGACCGACTTGATGTCGGAGCCGCTTGCCACCACGATCGCCTGATTTGCTTCGTAGTACGGGTCGGAGAAGTCGACCGTCTGCTCGCGCTCAGGTGTGATCGTCGCCGCCGAAGCGACCATGTCGAACTTGCCTTGGGCGACATCACGGAAGATCGTGTCGAACGCCGTGTCCTGGTATTTGACCGTCTGTCCCGTGCGGTCGGCAATCTCGGTGACCAGCTCGATGTCGAATCCGTCGTAGTCAGGTGCCTTTCCTTGCTCGAACGGCGGATAGGGGATATCGGAGCCGACCAGCAGGGTGTCTCCGCTGCCCGAGTCCGAGCTGCTGCCGCAACCGACTACGCTCACGCCTGCGAGCAGGGCACCGATCTCAGCGACAAAAACAATGGAACGTCTCTTCGTCATGCTGCCTTCCTCTCCATAGGTTTATCTCTCTCAGCTGGCGTCTCGTCAGCCGTCACTCCCACGATAGGCGTTTTTTCGTTGTTGCAGCGCTCGAAACACCAATTGCTTCACTTAATGAAGTAAGATGTTCATCTGATGTCTGGTGACTTCCTACTCAACCGCCCGTGCGGAGGCCGATTCGGCAACGTGATCGAGTCGATCGGCAATACGCCCTTGGTGGAATTGCCGCGCCTCTCTCCGAATTCCTCGGTTCGAATCTGGGCCAAGCTCGAGGGCAGGAACCCCACCGGGTCTGTCAAAGACAGGGTTGCCCGCTCGTTGATCGAGGATGCGGAGTCCAGGGGCGCGATCGAGCCCGGCCAGACGATCCTGGAACCGACCTCGGGGAACACGGGCATCTCGCTGTCGATGATCTGTCGCCGCAAGGGCTATCCGCTCAAGGTCGTGATGCCTGACAACGTGACCGAGGAGCGCACCCAGCTGCTGAGGATGTACGGAGCGGAGATCGTCTACTCCGAGGGCTCAAAAGGGTCTAACGGTGCCGTGGAGCTCGCTCTGGCGATGGCCGAGGCGGATTCGAGCTACTACATGCCGTATCAGTATGGCAACCAGGCCAACCCGATGGCGCACTACAACGGCACCGCGGTGGAGATCCTCGAGGAGTTGGATGAGGTATCCGCTTTCGTGGCCGGACTCGGTACCGGAGGAACGCTGATGGGGAACGGAAGGCGCCTCAAAGAGCATGACCCAGAGACCTTGCTGGTCGCCGCCGAACCCATGCAGGGAGAGCTGGTGTCCGGACTTCGGTCGCTCGACGACGGATTCATTCCCCCGATCTTCGATATCGAGCTGCTCGACCGCAAGATCATGGTCTCCAACCAAGACTCCGTCGTCTGGACCCAGAAGCTCCTCCACGAGGAGGGCGTCTTCTCGGGGGTGTCGGGGGGAGCGGTCGCATGCGTGGCGAACCGGATCGCCGGTGAGCTGGACGGGGGCAATGTCGTGTTCCTCATTCCGGACGACGGATGGAAGTACCTCTCCTCCGGGATCTATGAGAAACCGATCGAGGAGTTGACGGATCTCGACTCCACGGTCTGGTGGTAGTGGAACTCCTCCCGCTCTCTGGAACTCGAACCCGACCCTCGATTTGAAGCTGACGCCGGATATCAGGGAGGCAATGCTGGCCCACGCCCGCGACGACCTGCCGAACGAGTGTTGCGGGCTGCTCGGCGGCGGACCGGACCGGGTGGCGCGTACCCTCTACCGGGCGATCAACGCCGAGGCGAGCCCCCTCCGCTATAGCCTCGATGCGAAGGACCAGTTCCGCATCATGCAGGAGATGGATCGGGCCGGAGAGGAACTCGTTGGCATCTATCACTCGCACACCAAGAGTGCTGCCTATCCGTCGCAGACCGACATCAATCTCGCGACTTACCCAGGTGTCGCCTATCTGATCGTCTCACTCGCCGAAGGGGAGGAGGAGCCGATTCGAGCCTTTGACATCGTCGAAGGCTCGGTGACCGAAATCCCGCTGGATCAGTAGTCGATCCGGTCGGAGGGTGCGGGTTCGGGCTGACCGGCCATCTCGGCGAGGTGATCCCGCCAAGCAGCTTCGATCTCCCGAAACCGCGCCCTGAAGGCGGTCTCGAGGTTGCCTTCCGGTCCGTCTTTCCGCAGTCTGGAGATCAGCACCAGACACGCCTCTCTGCCCTCGTTGCGATCCAACAGGTCGAAGACGGTACCACCCAGCACCAGGGCATCACGGATGCTCGGAGGGAAGGAGGGTCGATCACCCTCCCGCAGTCGATTTATCACCGCCGGCCTGAACAGGCTGGATTGACCAGAGAAGTGTTGGGCGGCACCCTCGATCAGCCAGGCCCAGCGGTAGTAGGCGACGAGGTGTCTCGGCCCCCACGGCGGTGGAAGCTTGGGGTTGTTGGCGGCAACCACCAGCTGGGTATAGAGGCGCTCGGCCGTTCCCCGCAAGGCTTCCAATGAATCGGGCCCTGCCGCCCGACGCGCCATCCAGTCATCGTCGAGCAGGTGCAGCTCCCTCGCCATGGTCCACCCGGCCACGTACCGACGGGCAGAAGGGGTCGAACTCCACCTCGCCAGCGGAATCAGCGGTTGACCCAGGGAGAGGGTTGCGGGGTTGTCGTGGATCACCACCGTGACGTCGCCAGGGGCGGTTTCGAAGTCATCCTCGAGGCGCATCCTCCGGTCCTCGAGAGCGTCGAGTATCCGCTGGGCGCAAGAGGTGTCAGCCTCGTCGTGGCGGGCGATGAAGCTCAGCGATTCCGTTTCAGCCCAGGGCATCTCCTGAGCCTAGCGACGGTCTCCGGCGACTCCCGGAGGAATCCGAATCAGGCGAGGATCGCTTCGCCCTGACAGATCTCGGCGATCGACGTGGCCGCACGGACGAACTCCGAATCGGCCATCACCGGAGTCCCCTCGAAGGGGAGATCACGATCGAACTCGATCCAGCGATCGAGACCGCGATGCTCCTCACGAACCTTGACCGTGACCGGCCGCGGGATCCGGTGAACGCGAAGGAGGAGTACGTGAAGGGGCTCAGAGTTCTCCCAGCCCAGTCGCTTCCGCGCGTAATCGCCTGTCCAGACGTGGAAGGGGGAAAGCGTTTCGAGGGCGTGTGGCGCGTCGGCCCGGATGCTCCCGGTCACTTCAGCCCAAGCGCGAACACGGACCCGGTCGGGCTGCGGAATGCCGCCGTCCTGCAGCAGCGCCCTTGCCGGTGGCTCCCCGTCAGGCCAGACACCCTCCTCGAGCGCACGGTCGAGCTCGGAATGGTGCGATTCGCGAACGAGATCGTTCCTCTGGTGGTCGAAGGTGGGAAAGAGGAAGAAACGCTCGTGCTCGATGTCCGGTGGCGAATCAGGGTTGTCGGTATCGCCCTTCTGGACCGTGAGCAACTGCTCACCCTCCGAGAGGGCCCGGACCGTTACGGCCCATTCCTTGTATGCAATCGGCATCTGTAGTTCGCCTCGATTTCGGGTTGGTGGACTTGGGGGGCGCTCCACGGCCAGCTACAGATGCTGCGCCATGGGGCGCGCCGATGGTAGAGAAGGTTTGGAGTTGTTGCAACTTCTACGCAATTGACACAAGATCGGCGCGCTTCCCGAAAGACGTCTACTCCCACTCGGCCCAGCGCAGCTCACCGTCAGCGGCGTGGATCAAGTGCATGTGATCGAGATCCGGGTCGGGGGTCGTTCGGTCCGTCCTGCGGTGGCAGCCCCTCGACTCCTCCCTCGAGAGCGCAGAGCGCGCTATCTCGGCGGCGAGCGGATACGGGTCGTTCAGCAGCTCCTCGAGACCTGCCGGCTCTCGCAACGGACCAGCGAGGTTCCAGACCGCATCGCGGGTCTCCTCGCTGGGAGGTGTGAATCGCCACTGCGAGGGAGGGGGAGGCTCGACAGGGTCCGGAAGGCCGTCCACTGCCGCGTCGGCGGCCCGCCCACCGAGGACTATGCACTCGGTGAGTGAGTTGGATGCCAATCGATTGGCTCCGTGCAGGCCGGTGCTTGCGCACTCGCCGACTGCGAACAACCCTGGAAGAGTGCTGCGACCCTCCAGATCGGTCGCGACACCGCCTATCGCGTAGTGCGCAGCCGGGAGCACCGGCACCGGTCGGGACTCCGCATCTATTCCCGCTCCCGACAGACCCTCGAAGATGTTCGGGAATCGATCCAGATCCAACCCGCGCAGATCGAGGTCCTCATGGGTTGCACCGGTTTGATCGACCCTCTCTAGGAT
>JBJTBI010000121.1:0-8413 GCA_046091265.1 bacterium | reverse complement strand
GCATCGCCGCCTCGCCTTGGGCATGGTGCGCGCGGTGGGCGGACACAACGGTCGCAGGGTGCTCTGGGGTTTCATGATCGCGGCAGCGGCGATCAGCATGTGGATCAGCAATGCCGCGACCACCTTGCTGCTGATTCCGGTCGCCATCGGCGCCGGAATCCTCGCCGTCGGAATTCTCCGAGGGGGGGGTCGAAACCTCGCCATCGCCATCGCTGCTCTCGGATTGATCACGGTTGCGGTCGCGCTGGTGGTGGATCTCCCGAAGGCTCTGGATCCGGTCAACGCTCTGCCCTACTCGGACGCAACCACTCGCCTGCTCGGGGGGTTCTGGGCCCAGTTGTCGGCAGGAATTGCGCTCGTGGTCTCGGGCGCAGTCCTCTTCCGAGGTAGCCAGGGCGGGCCATCACGACGCACGGTGAAGCCAGCCCCGAGGGCCGTCGATCTCGCGCCGGCAGGAGGCAACTGATGCGCTGGCCGAAGCTGACACTACCTCTGGCCTGTGGGATCGCCATCGGCGCCGGAGCGCTCGCTGCTGCGCAATTCGCCGGGATCTTCATGCTCACACCCGACCTGTCGGAGCCGGGATTCACCGAAGAGTTGGTGGTCACCGCTCAGGATCAGCACGGGTGGGCGATGCTGATCCTGGGTGTCAGCGCGCTCGCCCTGCTGGTCGTCTGTCTCTGGTTCGATCTGGCACGGGACGGAGAGTCGGGGGCGGTCAGCCAGACTGCGGCAGTGGCGTTGGCGGTCCCCGGACTGGTCGCACTGCTGATCTTCCTGATCATCGACGTGCCGGATGCCAACCGCATAGGCGCACTCGGTAACGAGACCGGGTCCTTCGTCGATGCCAAGGCGACCCCTCAGCTCGGCTTCTGGCTCGAACTGCTCGGGTCGGCTCTGCTCGTGGGCTGCGGGTCAACACTCGCCTACTCGTCCCTGACCGAGGCCTACGCCAGCGGTCCGGAAGACGGCGCGGATGAACCCGCGCTGGGAGGGCAATCCGGTGCCTGAGTTCATAGACCTCTCGGCTCCGATCGTGGCCAGTCCGACCGACACGCCTGACCTGCTGAGGACCGAGATCGCCTTCCACGGTCACGACGAGGGTGCCGAGACGATCCGTCAGATGTTCGGGGTAGAGGCGTCTCTGCTCCGGGACGGAGAGGGCTGGGCGGTCGAGGAGGTCCTGAGATTCGGGACCCACAACTCGACCCATGTCGATGCGCCGTGGCACTACAACTCGGAGACGGGCGGCAAGCCGTCGCAGACGATCGATCAGCTCCCGCTCGAGTGGTTCCATGCCCCCGGGGTGCGACTGGACTTCACGTCCCACGAGGATGGAGATGCGATTACGGCAGATCAGGTCAGGTCGGCCCTCCAGGCAGTCGACCATGAGTTGAAACCTCTCGACATCGTGTTGGTCCACACCGGCCGCGACGAGTTCCTCGACGCCGACGACTACATGATCCGGGGTCCGGGCGTGACCGCAGAGACCACACACTGGATGTACGAGCAGGGCGTGAGGGTGATGGGGATCGATGCCTGGGGTTGGGACCGCCCCCTACATCTGCAGGCGGCCGAAGCAGTGGAGCGGAACGAATCCGGGATCTTCTGGGCCGCACATCAGGCCGACCTCGCCTACTCGCAGATCGAGAGGCTAGCCAATCTCTCAGCGCTTCCCGCGACGGGGTTTACCTTGGCGTGCTTTCCATTGCGGCTGGTCGGGGGCAGCGCTGCGCCCGCGAGGGTCGTGGGAATCGTCGACTAGTACAACCGGACGGGAGGCCGTCTACCAGCGATAGTGGGCGAAGGCCTTGTTGGCCTGTGCCATGCGATAGATGTCGTCCTTGCGCTTCCAGGCTCCACCCTGCTGCTTGGTCGCATCCATGATCTCGTTGGCCAGACGCTCGGACATAGCCTTCTCGTTGCGGTTCTCGGCGAACTCGATCAGCCAGCGAACAGCGAGGGTCTTGGCGCGACGGGCGGGCACCTCTACCGGGACCTGGTAGGTCGCTCCTCCAACCCGGCGGGATCGAACCTCGAGCACAGGGGTGAGTTCCTTGATCGAGGCCTCGAGGGTCTCGACCGGATCCTCTCCGGTGCGCTCGCCGACGATCGCCAGAGCGTCGTAGACGATCTTCTCGGCGATGCCCTTCTTGCCGTGACGCATGACCTTGTTGATCAGTTGCTGAACCAGACGACTTCCGTGAACGGAGTCCGGATCGATGGTGCGGATCTGAGCCTGTGCTCTGCGCGGCATCTGGTCAGCTCGCCTTTACCCCGTAAAGGGAGCGAGCCTGCTTGCGGTCGGATACGCCTGCGGCATCCAGAGTGCCGCGGACGACCTTGTAGCGAACGCCGGGAAGGTCCTTGACGCGACCTCCACGAACCAACACGACGGAATGCTCCTGGAGATTGTGGCCCTCACCCGGGATATAGCTGGTCACCTCGATCCCGTTGGTGATCCTCACACGGGCGATCTTGCGCAGGGCCGAATTCGGCTTCTTGGGGGTGACGGTCGCGACTCGGGTGCAGACGCCACGGCGCTGAGGTGCGGCTACGCGCTTCTTGTTGCCATGACCGGACTTGAGGCCAGGCGTGGCCATCTTCTTGCGCTTGCGCTTGCGGCCCTTGCGGACTAGTTGGTTCGTGTTCGGCACGGCGGCGAATGTTAGCGACGAGGCGCAGCCGCGTGTAGCCAAGGCGTGCAAACCGCCCGATTTCTCCCAATCGCGCCTGAGAAACGCTTGATCGAGCTGGATCTCTGACCCGAGGCGGCGCTCGTGCGACCGCTAGCCTGCTGAGATGCTCCGCAGGTTCCCGCTGGCAGTCCTCGTCTCGCTCTCCGCCCTCGCCGCCGCAGCGGCATCGGCACCGGCCGCCGTGAACCTGTTCCCCCACTCCGGCTCTGCGGCCTACGACGTCTCGAACTACCGGATCAAGCTCAAGATTCTCAACCGCGCTGAGCGCTTCAGCGGCCAGATCGTCGTCTCGGCAACCTCCAGGACCGACTTCTCGCGAGTGAGCCTCGATGCCGGCTCCAACCTGACGATACGCTCGGTCCAGCGAAACGGCCAGCGCGTTTCGTTCAGGCATCGCAACGGCAAACTCTCCTTCCCCCTGGCGGGTCGCACGGGTCAGAGCTGGCGGGCGACGATCCGCTACCGCGGACGCATTCGTGAGCTCTTCGACTGGACCGGAGCGGCCTACGGCTGGGTGAGGAGCGGCCGGGATGGCTGGGTGATGCTCGGTGAGCCCAACGTCGCACGGCTCTGGATACCGGTCAACGACACGCCGGCTGATCAGGCCTCCTACCGGACCTCGCTCGACGTCCCGCACGGATACATCGGCTCCTCCAACGGCCGCCTGGTCAGCCGCTCCCGCGGCGCCGGCAGATGGAAGTTCCTCTGGCAGCTCGACGGGAAGATCCCGCCGTACTCCGCGGTCGTCGCATCGGGTCCCTGGAGGCTCTACCACCCCGAGGGCAAACCGATCTGGAACGTCGCGCGCAAGCCAGCGCTGTTGGGTGGACTCAAGCGGGTCGAGGCCTACCGCAGTTTTCTCGAAGCCAAACTCGGTGACCACCCGTACGGCTCGACCGGAGGCATGGCCCTGGAGGGAATGCCCTACGCGCTCGAGACCGCCACCCGCCCTGTCTACTGGCCGCGTCCGGGCGGAGCGTTGATCGTCCACGAGATCGCGCACGACTGGTTCGGCAACTCGGTCTCCCTCGCCAACTGGCAGCAGATCTGGCTCAACGAGGGTCCGGCCACCTGGTTCGAGTGGTCGTGGGAGCAGGCAGCAGGCCAGCGGACCATCGTCAGCCACATCGTCGGGCCGTGGTGCCGATACCGCTCGCAGTGGAACTTCCCCACCGCAGAGCCCGGGCCGAGAGACAACATCTTCAGCGAAATCAACGTCTATTGGCGCGGTGGTCTGGTGATGGAGCTGCTGCGCCGCAAGGTCGGAAGCGACACCTTCTTCCAGATCCTCAGGCGATGGACGAGCGAGTACCGCTGGCACTCGGCAGACACGACCGAGTTCATCGCGCTTGCACAGGACGCAGCCGGCGAGGACCTCTCGGATGTCTTCGATCCCTACCTGTACGGCACCGATCCGATCTGGCCCACCGCCCTGATGGGCTTCTCGCACACCTGCAACTGAGTCGGTCGCTGCGAACGGGAGGCCCAGCCGATGTCCACAGAAGAGAAACCCCTGCTGGGAGTCGACATCGACGGAGTGATTTCGATCTTCGCCGATGGCGCAGGCCTCCAGCCGGGGTCTGAGCCCACCGCCCGGGCCGATGGGAGGTTCGAATACCTGCTGATCGACGGGATCCCCCACTGCATCTCGATCGCGGCGGGAGAGAGGATCAAGCGCCTCGAGCCCCACTACGAGCTCTTCTGGGCCTCGGGGTGGGAAGACCGAGCGAACGACCACCTCCCCAACCTGATCGGCGTCTCCGAACTTCCCCACCTCGAGCTCTCCGGCACACCCGATGACGAAGAGCACTGGAAACTCGGGCCGATCGCCGAGTACGTGGGCGACCGCCCTCTAGCCTGGATCGACGACAACTTCGACCAGAGCTGCTTCGACTGGGCGCAGACCCGAGAGGCCCCGACCCTGCTGGTACCCACGGAGCCGGAGCACGGGTTCGAGGAGGCACATGCTGAGGCCTTGGTCCAATGGGCCTCGAACGGCTTCCTGCCGCGCTGAAAAACGGTAGAATTCCGACCTCATGGGTGAAATTGTCCCAATCATCTTCTTGGCAGTGGTGCTCAAGGTCCCGGTCTTCTTCGGGATGTGGCTGATCTACGCCGCGGTTCGCAGCGAGCCTGTCGCTGATGGTCTCGACGAGAACGGCGAAGACCACGGCTTCAGGCGTTGGAGGCGTGAGCCGAAGCCCCCACGCGGACCGAGGCGCGGACCGCACGGTGGCGGTACCAGCGTCGCTCCTGAGTGCCCGCCTGGAGGCCGCACGCGGACCCGTGTGGTCAAACCGCGCACCGCTGCCACGGCAGTCGGCAGCCGGCGCTAAGCGACCCTAGAGGGCATCGGGCCGACCGGGCGAACTACAGCGGGGGCGCTTGAAATCTCAGGACTTGTCTTCGCCCGGGCTCTCACCGGGTGAGGGAGGTGCAGCGGTCTCGATCTCGGATGAGATCTCCTCGAGTTCCTCTGCGAACGAAGCACCGAAGCCCTCTGACTGCCCCGCGCCATCTCCCGCGAGATCCATCTCCTCGAGAGCCTCCTCGGACAGCAGTTCCTCTGCCGGAGGAGCGGCCGGTTCGACCGGCTCGACCTGGATAGAGCGATAGTGCTTGAGACCGGTTGCCGCCGGGATCAACTTGCCGATGATCACGTTCTCCTTGAGTCCGAGCAGACGGTCCTTCTTGGCCTCCAGAGCGGCATCGGTGAGGACCTTGGTCGTCTCCTGGAAGGAGGCCGCCGAGAGGAAGGAATCAGTCGCCAGAGAGGCCTTGGTGATTCCGAGGATGATCTCCTCGGACCTGGCGGGGGTACCACCCTTCTTGGCCTTGACCTTCTCGTTCTCCGCCTTCAGCGCTAGACGGTCGATCAGCTGACCCGGAAGCAGTTCGGTCGAACCCTTGGAGGTGACCCGGACCTTCTTCATCATCTGACGCACGATCAGCTCGATGTGCTTGTCGTTGATGTCCACGCCCTGTGAGCGATAGACCTCCTGCACCTCACGCACGATGTAGAGCTCGGTGAAGGTCCTGTCCTTGGTAACCCGCAACAGGTCCGCCGGGTAGAGGGAGCCCTCGGTCAGCTGGGTACCGGCCGTCACCTTGTCTCCGTTCGATACCAACAGGCGGGTGCGCGGCGGGAAGTTCTCGGAGTGCTCGTTGCCCTTGTCGTCGAGGACCGTGACGACGGTCTCCTTGTCGGTCTCCTCGGTCGTTACCTTGCCGTCGACCTCTGCGAGGCCTGCCTTGCCCTTCGGATTACGAGCCTCGAACAGCTCGACCACGCGAGGGAGTCCCTGCGTGATGTCTTGGCCGGCGACTCCACCGGTATGGAAGGTGCGCATGGTCAGCTGGGTTCCCGGCTCACCGATCGACTGTGCGGCGATGATCCCGACCGCGTCACCTACGTCGACTAGAGCGCCGGTTGCCGGCATCAACCCGTAACACATCCGACATACGCCGGTCGCGGCCTCGCACTTGAGGACAGAGCGCACCGGAGCGGTGGCATCGGTCTCGCCATCGAACGCCTCGACGATCTCCTCCAGCGCTTCGCTGGTGATCTCGTCGTTCCGCTTCATCAGATCACGGCCGCGCTTGGTCGAGAACTTCGCTGCGATATTGCGCCCGATCAGGTTCTGGTTCGGCTGGCCATCATGCCCGAAGATCGGCATGTCGACCTGTCCCTTGGTCTTGCAGTCCTCCTCGCGGACGATCACGTCCTGGGAGACATCGACCAGACGACGGGTGAGATAGCCGGAGTCGGCGGTACGCAGGGCGGTGTCGGCCAGACCCTTGCGGGCACCGTGGGTGGAGATGAAGTACTCGAGAACCGAGAGACCCTCCATGAAGTTCGCCTTGATCGGCTGCTCGATGATCTCGCCCTTCGGATTGGCCATCAGCCCGCGCATTCCTGCCAGCTGGCGGATCTGCTTGAACGATCCGCGCGCGCCGGAGTTGGCCATCATGAAGATCGGGTTCAACTCGTCGAGGTTGTCCTCCATCGCCTTACCGACTTCTTCGGTGGCGTCATCCCAGAGGTCGGTCACGCGATCGCGACGCTCTTCAGCGGTGATGTAGCCGTCGTCGTACTGACCGATCACCTCGCCGGTCTGAGTCTCGAACTTGCTCAGGATGTCGAGCTTGTCGGGCGGAGCCACGACGTCGTTCTTCGAGATGGTCACGCCAGCGGTGGTGGCGAAGTGGAAGCCGAGCTCCTTGAACGAATCCAGTGCGAGCGAGATGGCGGCGGCGCCGTATCGGGCGATCAGGCCGGAGATGATGTCGTTGACGTCGCGTTTCTTCAGGGACTGATTGACGAACTCGTACTGCTCCGGGTCGTACTCCTCCCCCAGAGCATCTGCGATCGAGCGCTCGACTCGATCGTTGAAGATGATCCTGCCGACCGTGGTCAGGAAGTGCTCATGACCGGGACGCCGGTACTCGGCGTAGTCGTGGAGTCCGACAAGCCCGTTCTCGTAGGCCAGCTCGGCCTCCTGAGCGGTCCTGAAGGGGTGAGGCTTACGATCGAGCGTGGAAGGGTCGAGCTGGGTCACGTCGTCGTGGGAGTAGGTCAGGTAGTAGAGACCGAGGACCATGTCCTGGCTCGGCGTGGCGAGCGGAGCGCCGTGAGCAGGGCTGAGGATGTTGTTGGCGGAGAGCATCAGGACCCTCGCCTCGGCCTGGGCCTCTGCCGAGAGCGGGAGGTGGACCGCCATCTGGTCGCCGTCGAAGTCGGCGTTGAAGGCCGAGCAGACCATCGGATGGATCTGGATCGCCTTGCCTTCGACCAGGATCGGCTCGAATGCCTGGATACCGAGTCGATGCAGGGTCGGTGCGCGGTTCAACAGCACCGGATGCTCGGAGATGACCTCCTCGAGGACGTCCCAGACCTCTGGAATCATCGAGTCGACCATCTTCTTGGCGGCCTTGATGTTCTGGACCTGCTTGCGTTCGACCAGCCGGGCCATGATGAAGGGCTTGAACAGCTCGAGAGCCATCAACTTCGGCAGGCCGCACTGATTCAGGCGGAGATTCGGGCCGGAGACGATGACCGAACGACCTGAGTAATCGACGCGCTTCCCCAGCAGGTTCTGGCGGAAACGCCCCTGCTTGCCCTTGAGCATGTCCGAAAGGGACTTGAGGGCACGGTTGCCCGGACCGGTGACGGCACGTCCGCGACGGCCGTTGTCGAACAGGGCGTCGACCGACTCTTGGAGCATGCGCTTCTCGTTGTTGACGATGATCTCGGGTGCGCCGAGGTCGAGGAGCCGCTTGAGGCGGTTGTTACGGTTGATCACGCGGCGGTAGAGGTCGTTGAGATCAGAGGTGGCGAAGCGGCCACCGTCGAGCTGGACCATCGGACGCAGCTCCGGCGGAATCACCGGCACCACGTCGAGAATCATCCATTCAGGCTTGTTCTCGGACTTGAGGAAGGAGTCGACGACCTTGAGTCGCTTGACCGCGCGGGCCTCCTTCTGACCCTTGGAGGTGGCGATCTCCTCCTCTATCTTCTCGGCCTCGGCCTCGAGATCGATCGAACTCAGCAGGTCGCGCACGGCTTCTGCACCCATGCCTCCGGTGAAGTACTCACCGAAGCCGAACGGCGAACCGAACCGGTCCTTGAGCTCGCGGAAGAGCGTCTCGTCGGGGATGACGTCCTTGGGCTTCATCTCGCAGAAGGTCTTCCAGACGTCGCGCAGGCGGTCGGC
>JBJTBI010000120.1:0-3455 GCA_046091265.1 bacterium | reverse complement strand
TGCACTACCTGTCGACCCAGCGAGTCCAGATCCGTTACGACCTCCCGCTCGCGGAGATAGTGCTCGACTTCTTCGATCAGTTGAAGTCCCAGACGAAGGGCTACGCCTCACTCGATTACGAGCCGGTGGGCAACCGTCCGTCCGAGCTGGTCAAGCTCGACATCCTGCTGGCCGGAGACCGCGTCGATGCGCTATCGCTCGTCGTTCACACCGATTCGGCTTACGAGCAGGGCAAGGCCTTGGTCGCCCGACTGCAGAAGACGATCCCGAGGCAGTTGTTCGACGTTCCCGTGCAGGCCGCGGTCGGTTCGAGGATCCTCGCCCGCGAGACGGTGAAGGCGCTCCGCAAGGACGTGACGGCAAAACTCTACGGGGGCGACGTGACCCGTAAGCGCAAGCTCCTCGAGAAGCAGAAGAAGGGCAAGAAGCGGATGAAGCAGGTCGGAGCCGTCGAGGTTCCCCAGGAAGCATTCCTCGCAGTGCTCGAGTTCGGCGATAGCGAGTCCGAAGGAGGCTGAGACGGGCAGACACCCATTCCTCGGTGCTGGCTAGAATCGCCTCCGATGCCAGTCGATACCAAGGCAGTGGGCAAGGAGTGGGGTCCGACCGAGTACACGGTCGGTCTCGAGAAGATCCGTGAGTACGCGAATGCGGTGGGCGAGAAGTCACCGGTTCATCAGGACTCCGCTGCTGCCAAGGATGCGGGCTTCCCTGACGTGGTCGCTCCTCCCATGTTCTGCGTGGTCTACTCATCGCCTGCGGTTGCCCCGGTTCTCTTCGACCCGGAGGTGGGCATCAACTTCGCGACCATGCTCCACGGGGGCCAGGAGTTCGTCTGGGGCGACCCCGTTTGCGCCGGCGACGTGATCTCTACCAAGGTCGTCTGCAAGGAGATCTTCCAGAAGGACGACAAGGGCTTCTACGTCTTCGAATCCATTTCGACCAACCAGGACGGGCAGGAGGTCTGCCGCGGGACTTGGACCAACATCGTGAGGGGGGTGGAGTAGTGGCTCTGGACGATCTCAAGGCTGGCGACTCGTTGCCCGAACTGAAGACGACCCCCGACAAGTACCTCCCGCATCGCTACGCCGGTGCCTCGGGTGACTTCAACCCGATCCACATCGATGCCGAGTTCGCCAAGCAGGTCGGCCTCCCCAGCAACATCCTCCACGGTCTCTGGATGATGGCTCAGGTTGCCAGAGCCCACACCGAGGCGGCCGACGGCGATCCGCGTGCGTTGAAGAGGCTCTCGGTCCAGTTCAGAGGCATGGGCTTCCCTGAGCAGGAACTCGTCGTTTCCTCGACGGTCACCGACGCGGGCAGCGGGACCGTGACCTGCGAGACAGTGGCGGTCCAGGGCGACAACGAGGTGATTCGCAACGCCGAGGCCGAGTTGGCCTCTGGTCAGGCGTAGATCAGCCCCCGCGCCCCGCGGCCTCGTAAAATCAGACGTGTGCTGAGCGAGCGCCGACAGACGATTCTCGCTGCGGTCGTGGAGATCTATCTCCGCGAGGGACGACCGGTGCCGTCCCGGATGCTCGCCGAGCGTGACGAGCCTGGTTGGAGTCCGTCGAGCATCCGATCCGAGCTGGCGGCTCTCGAAGACGAGGGCTTCCTGACCCACCCCCACACTTCCGCCGGGAGGATTCCGACCGATGCCGGGTATCGCTTCTACGTCGAGCAGCTCCTGTCTCGTGACAGTCGCACGGGCGCTCAGGCCGACACCGCGGCCGAGGTCAATCCCAAGCGCGAGGTCTACGAAGCGATTCGCGAGACTACCGAAGCCCTGGCCCGGATCAACGACCTGGTTGCTCTGGTCACGGCTCCGCCGATAGAAACCGCGACCGTGCACCGGGTCGAGGTTCTGAGGTTGCGGCCGAGGGTTGTGACCGTAGTCGTCATCGCATCCAACGGAGAGGTGACCAAGAGGGTCTTCACCTTCCCCGAGGAGGTCGACCCGGGACTCGTCTCCTGGGCGGGCAGTTACCTCAACGAGAGGCTCACTGCAATCGGCGTGGGAGCGAGAATGCTCGCTGGCAGGCTCGCCGATCCGGATCTCGGGCGGGCCGCGCGTGAGTTCGTGGCCGAGATCGAGAGCACCTTCACCGACCTCGGCAGCACCGCTCAGGAGCGACTCTACGTCGACGGGACCGACCGGTTGCTCGAGTCGGTATCTGACGAGATGGTCGGGGCAGCCGGGATAGTGGGTGCTCTCGAGCGGCGAATGGATCTCCTCGAGACACTGCGAACGGCGTTGGAGCGAGACTCGGTCTATGCCTGGATCGGCGAGGAGAACCCGGCGCCCGAACTGCGGTCGGTCAGCGTGGTCGGCGCCAACTACGGCCTCGGCTATCGCAACCTCGGCGCAGTCGGGGTGATCGGCCCAGTCCGGATGGACTATCCGAAGGCGATCTCCTCTGTGCAGTCCGCCGCCGACGATCTCTCCAGGTTCTTCGAGACCGTCTACGAAGGCTGAGCGGACTCCGGTCCACCCGATGCCGACCGACTACTACGAGACCCTGGGCGTCACCCGAGATGCCGGACCTGATCAGATCAAGAAGGCCTTCCGGCGACTTGCGAGGGAACTCCACCCGGATGTGAACGATCACGATCCGGAGGCCGAATCGAAGTTCAAGGAGGCTGCGGAGGCCTATGAGGTCCTCTCCGATCCGCAGAGACGTGGCACCTACGATCGTTTCGGGCACGAGGGACTGCGCTCTGGGGGTTGGGCACCCGGGGCCGGAGGTCCGGGAGGCATCCAGGACATCTTCGACGCCTTCTTCGGCGGCGATCCCTTTCGCCAGCAGTCCGGACCCGCCTCGGGTGGGGATTTAGGGGTACGAGTCGAGGTCGCCCTTGAGGATCTGGTCGCCGGAACCACCCGAGAGGTCAGCTTCGAGGCGGTCAATCCCTGCGACGCATGTGACGGCGAGGGCACAGCCGCCGGTGGTGGTTTCACCGAGTGCGCCGCATGCGGTGGGGCTGGAGAGGTTCGACGAGTGAGCGACGGCATCGTCGGACGTGTCCTCAGCAGCGGTCCCTGCGACGCGTGTGGTGGCGCCGGGAGGGTCCCCGACCGGCCATGCGAGTCCTGCGGCGGAGCGGGACGACTCACCGGAAGACGATCCTGGGAGGTCGACGTTCCCGCCGGCATCGAGGATGGCCAGAGGATCCGGATCAACGGGGCGGGTCATGCCGGGCAACCAGGTGCACCTGCTGGCGATCTCTACGTCGAGGTCCGAGTCGAGCCGGACGAACGGTTTGCCCGTCGTGACACAGAGATCTACACGCGGGCGGAGACGGGGGTTACCACTGCCATGTTGGGTGGCGAAGTGGAGATCGACGCGCTCGAGGGCCGCGAGACCCTCGAGGTGCCGGCAGGTTCGCAGCAGGGCGACGAGATCCTCCTCAAGGGCCACGGGCTTCCGACACTCGGAGGGGGCAAGCGGGGTGAC
>JBJTBI010000119.1:0-3953 GCA_046091265.1 bacterium | reverse complement strand
TGCCAAGCCTCCGAACAGGGCTGCGCTGAGCATGCGATCACGCTATTCGTGCTCGCGGACGCGCCTCAGCTGGCTTCGAGCTGGTCTTGCAACTCCTCCGGACGATCGACCGGCTGTCGGCAAGAGAAGTTCTCACAGAGGTAGGCGGTCGGCCGATCTCCGAGGCAGGTCCTTCCCTCGAGCAGCTCGGGATGCTCGGAGCCCTCTGGCCCTCCACCCACGACCGTACGGGCCAGTGGGTACCGCGCCGCCGTGGCCGCCACCGAACCGCCGGGGAATGTGCGGCTCTGGTCCTTGCTCGGGTAGACGATTGCCAATTCCCGCGCTTCGTTCGTGGAAGCCAGGTCGATCGCCTGGAGCAGATGGCCGAATCCGTTCGCGTTCGATGCCGCTATCTCGGCGAGAGGGGAGATCGCGCGTAGCGCGGCACGCCGGTAGCGGTCGGAGCCGGTCAGCAGCGAGAGCCTGAGCATTCCGAGAGCGGCTGACGAGGTGGCAGAGGGAATGGGGTGATCGTCCAGAGCCTTGCGGCGGACCAGAAGCTCTTCGTGGTCGTGAGAGGTAGTGAAGAAGCCGCCGGATTCGGAATCCTCGAAGTGCTCGATGATCAGGTCGGCGAGCGCGCGCGCCTCATCGAACCAGCAGGGGTCGAGGGAGGCGGCGTGGAGATCGAGCATCGCCTCGAGCATGACTGCGTAGTCCTCGAGATAGGCGTTCAGCGATGCCTTGCCTTCCTTCCACGTCCGGAGCAGGCGTCCCTCCTCTGTGCGCATCTCGTCGAGGACGAATCGCGCGCTGGCGATCGAGGCGTGGAGGTATCTCTCATCCTGAAACGCGGCTCCAGCATCTGCGAGCGCCGAGATCATCAAGGCATTCCACGCGCAAAGGCGCTTGTCGTCGAGCCCCGGCCTGATGCGCTTCGCCCTCGCGGTCAGGAGCAATTCCCGTGCTCGTTCCAGGCAGTCGGGAGGCGAGGCGCTGGGGCCTGCGGCGATGTGCAATATGTTCTTTCCTTCGAAGTTCCCGCTCGCGCTCACCCCCCAGTACCCGAGAGTCTGTTCGACCTCGATGTCGCTCAGCCCTCCTGTCTCGAGCACCTCGCGCATCTCATCCTCCGACCAGATGTAGAAGGTTCCCTCCTTGCCCTCCGAATCGGCGTCCAGTGCCGAGTAGAAGCCCCCTTCCTCACCCAGCATCTCTGCCAGTGCCCAGTCGAGCGTACGCTTCGTGGCATCAGCCCAGGATTCCCTTCCGGTCCTCTTCCATCCCGACAGGTAGCACCTGGCGAGTAGAGCGTTGTCGTAGAGCATCTTCTCGAAGTGAGGCACGAGCCAGCGCTGATCAACTGCATAGCGCGCAAACCCCCCGCCAAGCTGATCGAAGATGCCACCGCAGAGCATCGCGTCGAGAGTCTGGGTGGTCACATCGGTCTCACCTCTGTCCAGCAGGAACGCGAGCGCGCTTGCGGGAGGGAACTTGGGTGCGCCGCCGAATCCGCCGTGCTGCCGATCGGCCGACGCCAACAGGTTCGCCTCGGCCGCATCCGTCGTCCCGGGCGAGATCTCCTGACCGGTATCCGCGATCTGGGCAGTCACTCCGAGGCGCTCGCGGATCTGGGAGACAGAGGCATCGATCTCCTCACGTCTCTCGCGGAACCCCTCGATCACAGCAGCCAGCACCTGTCGGAAGCTCGGCATACCCTGTCTTGGCTCGGGCGGGAAGTAGGTTCCGCCGTAGAAGGGCACGCCACTGGGGTCACAGAAAGCTGTCAGTGGCCAGCCCCCTTGACCTGTCATCGCCTGGACCGCCTCCATGTAGATCGCATCTACATCGGGTCGTTCCTCGCGGTCGACTTTGATGCAGACGAAGTCCCGGTTCATCTCAGCCGCGGTCTTCGGATCCTCGAACGATTCGCGCTCCATCACGTGGCACCAGTGGCACGCGGAGTAGCCGATCGAGAGCAGGATGGGCTTGTCGTCACGCTTCGCGAGAGAGAGGGCCCCCTCGCACCACGGCCACCAGTCGACCGGATTGTCTCGGTGCTGGAGCAGGTAGGGACTGGTCTCGTCGGCCAGGCGATTCGGCATACGGGTCAGGCTACCCGGGGTGTTCGTCTGACTTGCGTGAAGAGGTAGGCCAAGGCGGGGAGGAGTGCGAGGACGGCTGCGAAGAGGAATCCGCCGGAGTAATCGGTCAGCGCCGAGACCACCCCGACCAGTGGTGCGCCGATCCCGACACCGAAGTCGAAGGCACCGGTGAACGTGCCGAGCGCTGCTCCGCGCCGAGATGGCGGGACCCTCTCGATCACGATCAGCGAGAGCGCGGGGTAGAGCACCGAATACGCGGTTCCCATGATCACGGCGCCGATCACGTCGGTGGTGAGCTCGCCACCCAGGGCTATCAGCGCGAGCCCCACCGCCTCCAGCACCGCGGCAACT
This sequence comes from bacterium, assembly GCA_046091265.1. Lineage (GTDB taxonomy): Bacteria > Actinomycetota > Thermoleophilia > Solirubrobacterales > 70-9 > CAIUSP01. The sequence continues at coordinate 1,515 of JBJTBI010000119.1, read as the reverse complement.
GCCGCAACCCTGCGCGGCCCGAGACGATCCGGCAAGCCACCGGCGATCACTCGGGTGATCACGAGAGCTGCGGCAAAGGTCGAGAACACGAGGGCTCCGTGTCCGACCCCCTGTGCTTTCAGGTGCAAGACGATGAAAGACGCCATTGCGGCATAGCCGACCGAGGCCAGAGCCAATGCGCCGCCCGGCCCGAGGGCTTCGCGCGCGATGAACTTCCGGCGTTGTCCCTCGATGTGCTTGGGCTCGAAGGGGTCTGGAATCCTGCTGGCGAGTACTGCGGCGAAGAGAGGCCCGGCGATGGCGAAGCCCCACACGAGGTCGTAACCGCCGAGATCGAAGAGCGTCTGCCCGATGAGCGGACCGATACTCAAGCCGGTCCAGACCGAGAGGCCGTAGAGGCCGATCAGTCTGGCTCTGCGTGCGGGTGGGGCCAGATCGATCACCCAGGCCGAACCGGCAGTGAATACCGCGCCCTCGCCGGCGCCCAGCAGGAGGCGGGATGCGACCAGAGAGACGAAGCCGAGTGGCAGGAAGAGGAGTCCACCTGCGACGGCAGTCGTCAGTGATCCGATGACCACCACCAGCCTCCGGCTGCGGTGATCGGCGAGCCATCCGGCTATCGGACGGAAGGCGATCCCGGTGATGGCATAGGCGCCGATTGCGAATCCGACGCTGACCTTACCCAGACCGAGTTCCTCGGTGATGTAGATCGGAAGGACGGGGAGGAGGGCACCGATCGAGAGGAGTCCGCAGAGGGTCGTGAGGAAGATCTCCCGCATCGCGGCTCGCTCCCGGCCGACGTCTTGCAGACGATGCGCCTCATCGGCCCGATCCACGATCTCAGTCTCCGCGGAGGTCCGTTCGTCTGATCTTTCCGCTGGGAGTCTTCGGCAGCTCCGAGAGGAACTCGATCTCACGCGGATACTTGTAGGGAGCGGTGACGGACTTGACGTGTTCCTGGAGTTCGCTGACGAGTGAGGTGCTGGGTTCGGCGTCGCGAACCACCACGAACGCCTTGACTATCGATCCCCTCTCGGGATCCGGTGCCGAGACGACCGCTGCTTCGGCCACCGTCGGGTGCTCGATCAGCGCTGACTCGACCTCGAAGGGACCTATGCGGTATCCGGCAGAGATGATCAGGTCATCATCGCGGCTCTCGAACCAGAGATAGCCTTCCGCGTCCTCACGAACCCGGTCTCCCGTGTGCCACCACTCTCCCTGAAACGGCTCCTCGCCCAGATAGTGCGAGAAGAAGGTGGGAACCGTTTCCGGCCGAACCTCGAGGACCCCGTCGTTGAGACGTGTCTCGATTCCGGGAAGAGGCTTGCCCATCGCTCCGTCTCGCGAAGGGTCGTCCTCTCCGAGGGGCATTCCGGTCAGATGACCGGTCTCGGTCTGTCCGTACCCGTCTGCCGGCCCCACTCCGACCGCTTCACGGAACTCGGAGACGATCTCCGGATTGATCGGCTCGCCTGCGGTGACCATTCGACGGATGGAGGGCAGAGGCCGCAGATC
>JBJTBI010000118.1:0-8097 GCA_046091265.1 bacterium | reverse complement strand
GTCGGGATCCGTAGACGGTGAAGAATCGCAGGCAGGCGACAGGGACTCCTCCTGCGGCTGCGTCGTCCGCCACTTGCTCCATCTCGCCCTTGCTCTGCCCGTAGGGCGCTATCGGCTCGAGAGGATCGAGCTCGGTAGATGGAGAGCCATCTTCGCGAGCGCCGCCGTAGACGGCGGAACTCGATGCGAGCAAGATCGATCCCACTCCAGCCCCGTGTGCGGCGACCAGCAGCCGCCGCGGAAGGTCGACGTTCAGCCGCTCGTGCTCCGGCAGATCGGACTCGCCCCCTCGGGCATCGGTGAAGGCCGCCAGGTGGACCAAGCCGTCGGCGCCCTCGAGCAGCTCGACCAGATCGAGCTCCCTCAGGTCACCCTCGATCAGCTCGAACCCGTCGCTGTCGATCGCCGAGGCGAGGTTTCGCTCCTTGATCGAGCGGGAGTAATTGGGCGCAAACGAATCGACACCGACTACCGTGTCTCCGCGTGCGAGAAGCGCATCGGTCAGGTGCGAGCCGATGAAGCCGGCTGCCCCTGTCACTACTACCTTCACTTCTCAAGACCCCGCTGGAAAGAGCTCGAGCCGCTGGCCGTTCATTGCGGCCGCGGAGTCCGAGCACAGGTAGACGATCGAATCCGCGATCTGCTCGGTCGAGGTGAAGGTGGAGAAGTCCTTGTCGGGCTCGTCGGCTCGCATCTGGGCGGTGACTATCGCGTTGACCACGAGGATGTTCGATGTGGCCTTGGTCTCAGTGAGCGAATCAGCCAGCGCCAGAGTCCATGCCTCTGCGGCCGCCTTTGCCGACGCATAGGCAGCGCTGGTCGCATTGGGCTTCTGGGCAACCGATGAGGAGACCAGCACGAACCGGCCTTGGGGCGAGTCCGACAGCGACGAGTAGAAGGCTCGCGAGGTGTGCTGAACGGTGCGCACCAGCAGGTCGTGCAGGAACTCGTAATCGGCCAGGTCGAAACTCTCGATCGGCTCTCCCCCACGCCAGCCGCCGACCAGATGGATCAAACCGTCACAGTGCCCGAACCGATCGTCGACGGCCTGTGCCCAGCCAGCGGCCGCTGTCGGTTCGAGCAGATCCACCTCGTATGGCTGTAGGCGGTCCTCGCCTGCTTCGAGTGAATCCGCGACAGACCGCGCGCTCTCGAGACTCCTGTCGGCGAGCGAGAGCGATGCGCCAGCCGAGGCAAGGCGCTGACAGACCACCGGACCGAGACCACCCGCCGCTCCGGCGACGGCGTAGACCCTTCCATCGAGCGAGTGCTCTCCCATTGCTGGAAAGATAGGTGGGATGAGCGATCACCTGCTTCTCAGCTGCCCCGACAGGCCTGGCATCGTTGCCGCTGTCACCGGGTTCCTCGCCTCGCGTCATTTCAACATCGTCGAGCTGGATCAGTTCTCTGAGTCCGGGGAGCTGGTGATGCGGGTTGCCTTCGACCACGAGGGCTCCCATGAAGACATCGAGGAGGAGTTCGCAGAAGAGGTCGGAGGACCGCTCGAGGCGAAGTGGCGGATCGAGCACGCCGATCGCATGCGGAAGGTCGTGCTGATGGCGTCCCGCGAGGACCACTGCCTCCACGACATCCTCTCCAGGGCTTCACGTGAGGAGATCCTCGCCGAGGTGACAGCAGTCATCTCCAACCATCCCGACGCCGAGCCACTTGCCGAGAGCCATCGGGTCCCGTTCCACCACATCCCGGTAACGGCCGAGAGCAAGCAGGCCGCGGAGGAATCCGCGCTGGAGGTGATCAGGTCCGATCCCCCCGAACTCGTGATACTCGCTCGCTACATGCAGATCCTCTCCCCGGAGTTCCTCGCGGGAGTAGACGAATTGGGAGCCGCAGTGATCAACATCCATCACAGCTTCCTCCCAGCCTTCGCTGGCGGCAACCCCTATCAGCGCGCATACGAGCGCGGCGTGAAGATGATCGGCGCGACCGCCCACTACGTGACCGAGGAACTCGACGCCGGACCGATCATCGATCAGGGCACCGCGTCAGTTACACACAGAGATACGGTCGAGGATCTGGTCGCGATCGGGCGGGATCTCGAGCGGGTGGTATTGGCCCGGGCGGTGGGAGCCCATCTCGCCGACCGCGTGTTCACGATCGGTGGCCGGACGATCGTCTTCTGAAGCGGGACTGAATGGGGGAGGAAGGATTCGAACCTTCGTAGGCAGAGCCAACGGGTTTACAGCCCGTCCCCTTTAACCACTCGGGCCCTCCCCCAGAGGATGCGTGGATTCTAAGTAGGTCTGCGGTTCGGCGCAAAGAGGCTCAGGTCACCGCAACCCGCGCGATCGTGCTGATCGACTGGTAGTAGAGATCGCGATCGAAGCCCGGCGCCGGAAAGAGGAACGCCTGCGATGGAGAAGGCACCACGGCGCGCGTCTTCTCCTCGCCGGTATCGAGATCGAGCACCACCACCTGATCGGATCCGAGGAAGCCAGAGTTACGCCGGACGAACGACGACTTGCCCAACAGATCGATCGAGGGTCTGAGAGCGCGACGGACAGACTTGCGCCTGAGGAACGCAAGATCTCGGAAGTCCTGAACCACCAACTCGCGAGTGTCAGGGAAGAGGATCAGGTGGCCAGCGTGCGCCAGTCCGTCGCGCTTCCATTGCGGGAGCAGCTGGTCGTCTTCCAACCTCCAGCCGCCGACGACGGCGTTGCCGGCGTCGTAGGCGACTACCAACTCCTTCACAGGGTCGTATGCCGGAGGATTCGATTCGGTTCCATAGGGCAGACCGCTGATCTCGAGCGACCTGGTCGAGCCATCGTCGAGCCGCGACCACCAAAGCCTGACCGGGTCCCTGCGATCGCCCGATCCGAGCATCGAACGGTCGACGTGGTTCTGGCCCTGATCCATCCAGAAGACGTGCTCAGGGGTGATCACAGGATCCCAGCCGAACGAACGCTCGGGTGCCGGCCCGTATGAGGGTCGCCATTCGTCGTCGAGGGTCAGCGTTCCCGCGTCGCGATCGAAGACGATCCGGAAGGCCTTGGTGGTCCCGATCGCGATCACCGCCTTCCCGTCACCCGCGAGCCTCGCGATCGACGGCTCGGGAAGGGGCAGCGAGGGTGCGAGTGACTCGAGGGTCTCGGGATCGAGCACCTCGACTGTCGAGGGGGCGAGCCCTGCAGGTGCGTCGCAGTCCTTGGTGATCAACTCACCGGTGTCGAGCAGAACGAAGGAGTTGTAGGGACGGTCCACCGGAAGGTCCCGGCGGGCCTTGACGGTCAGCCCCGGATCCAGGCGATAGGCCCACCGACCCAGCACCGCGTACAGATCGCCGTTGGCATGAGCAGCCACCCCGCCCGGCCAGTAGCGACCACACTCGAGATCACCGGTAGTAGCCGTGACCTCCAGCGTCTCGGGATCGAGTCTCTCCACCCAACCCACGGCCGGACCCTGTTGGGGTCCGCCCCAGGGCATCTCGCGTCGAAGCGCGAACAACTCCCCGCGATCTCGTCGCACCAGCGACTCGGTGGCGAAGGCATCCTTTACCGCGACCGTCTCCAGCCTCTCTCCCGGCTCGAGATCGAGACCACTGATCCCCTCGGCGACGCACCAACGACGCGGCCCGCCATCCTCGCAGGTCCAAGGCTGGGGCCAGTAGGCACCGGGCTTACTCACGCATAGAGGCTAACCGGGCGAGCGGAAGCAGGAGGTGCCGGCGCAATCCTTCAGCTCCTCAGCCTTGGCGCGGAGTTCATCGAGGACCTGCTGGATCGCGGGGTCACTCGATTCGATCAGGTTCTCCAGTTCGTACGGATCGTTCAGCAGGTCGTAGAACTCTTCCTCTTCGGAGCGGCCCTTGGTCGCGTTGGCCAGCCACTTGACGTACTTGTAGCGCTCGGTGCGCACCCCGTAATAAGGGGTATCCCATTCGTAGGGGAAGCCCGGCAGGACGAAGAGGGCTCTGGTGGCCTCGATCGGCACGTATTCGCGAACCGACTCTCCATTCTTCGCAACCGGGATCAGGGAGGTGCCGTCCTGGACGCGACCGGGCGAAGGGTTGATCTTGGTCGCCTGCAGTACGGTCGAGGTCAGGTCGGTGTTCGCCACCAGCGCATCCACGGTCTTGTTCTTCGGGATGCCCGGTCCCCGGATGATCAAGGGCACCCTGATTGACTCCTCGTACGGAACGAACTTGTCTCCTACGATCCTGTGCTCTCCCATCATCCAGCCGTTGTCAGAGGTGAAGATGATCATGGTGTTGTTCAGCTTGCCCGCGTTCTTCAGGGCATCGACGATCCGCTTGACGCCGTCGTCCACCGCCTTCAAGGATCCGTAGCGGCCCCGATAGTAGTTATCAAGCATCGTGAGACTGGGGTGGCCGAAGGTTCCGTTCACAGGGATATCACCCAACCGCGAGGTGAACTTGCTCTGGAAGAAGTCCGGCTTGTCGGAGATGTCAGCTTCATCGAAGCTCGGGGAGTTGCGGGGCGCGGACTTGCCCTGCACCAGCTTCTCGTAACGAAGCGGAACCCTGGGGTTGATGCCGCGATATCCGACCTGCTCTGTCAGATCCTCGCGGTGCGGGGCGGGCACGGCGTACTGCAGATAGAAGGGTTTGGAGGAGCCTCTGGTCGACCTGACGAAGTTCACCGCCCGATTCGACAACTCATCGACCAGATACTTCCTCCGGGAGGTGGTTCCGTAGGTTCCTCCGTGCGCATCATTGAAGGCCCGCATCGCGAGAATCTGCCCGATCAAGGTGGTCGGGTCGTGGAGGTTGTCGAGGTTGGCGAACCGAGTCAATTCCTGTCTCGTCACCACTCCGGAAACCCGCATGATCTCGCCGATCCAGTCCTTGGAGCCGATCTGGTTGGTCTTGTTGTTGTCGCGGATCCTGGTGTTGAGGTAGTCGTACGAAGTCTGATCGACCGTCCCGTGCCAGTCGTGCCACCCCGGCGGCTTGGTCAGGACCCCATCATCCCCGTAGCCGTTCAGATACTTGCCGACGTGACTGGTCCGGTATCCGGCCTTCTGAAGCCACGCTGGCAGCAGGTTGCGCTGCTGGTCGGTGGTCAGACCATGGAACCCGGTCGGAGCGAAGTTGCCTCCAATGCCGTGGTTGTGCGGCATCTGCCCGCTCATGAAGCTCGTCCTCGACGGACAGCAGAGCGGAAAGGTCACGAACGAATTCGAGAAGGTCGTGCCCTGCCTCTTCAACAACCGCCGCGTATGGGGCATCGCGCCCAGCTCGTCGAAGCGCTGATCGTCGGTCATGATCAGGACCACGTTGGGTCTCTTCGATTCGGCGGGCGAGGAGTCAGGGACGAGCGCCAGCGCCATGGCGCAGCCAGCGAGCAGTACCGCCATCGCAGCGATCACGCGGCGTGAACCTACGGCGAAGCGCAAATGAGGAGACTCTCCAGTCGCTGGCATCTCCATCTCGAAGACTACTAACCCGTCAGGGAACCGGTCGTTGCGGTTTTCCGATCCGGCTTCAGGCCCGAGTCCTCGTACAGCGCGGCGAGCAGGCCGTCGTACTCACCTCTCGACAGATCGCCGATCGGATCACGGGTGTGGGCGATCAGAGTTCCGTAATGCAACGAGAAGGCGGCCCTCATCGCGAGCAGGCGCCGTTTTTCCTCGGTATCGGCGTGCAGGATCCGGCCGGCGGCGTTCAGCCGCCTGATCTGGCGAGCGCGGCGGGGGGCGACCGCGATCAGCAGCAGGAGAGTCGGCACCAGGAAGGTCGTCCAGCCGAGCAGGCTCGCGAGATGCTCGACCGCTTGCTCACCCTCTCTTCCGAGATCGACGGCGTTACCCCCCGTCGCATCGCCGATACCGCTGAAGGCATCGGAGATCCCGCCGCCGACCAGCGGTACTCCCGATACCGCCTCGCCTGCCTGTGCGAATCCGGTCTGGACAGATCCTCCCGCTGCCTGCACCCCACGGCCGAGTCCGGCCACCTCGTCGACCGCGTCGTCGACCGCGAGCCCCAGCCTCGCGAAACAGAAGATCAGGAATATCGCCAATACATCGAGGAGGACGGCGGGGATCCTTCGACTCATCACCTCGGGATAAATCCGCATGTCTACAAGTATCGCCGCGGGTTCGGCCGAATCCACGGAGTCCCCTAGACTTACGCGAAGTCGGACAGAGCAATCGGTCCTCTCGGGCAGGTGACTACCGACACTTCGACATGGAACCAGTAAAGGCGCCCGGCGCTCCAAAATCGGACACCCAGTCCACTGCACCCACCACCGCTGTGAGTCTTTCGCGCGTTGGCGTTTGCGGAGTGGAGAAGGTGATCCGCGTCTCCCTCAACGGCACAGAGTCGACCTACCACGCCGAGTTCGAGTGCGTCGTAGACCTCAACCCGCAACAGAAGGGCGTTCACATGTCCCGCTTCGAAGAGGTCGTGAACGAGGCGATCGACGACGTCGTCCTCAACAACGCACTTCGGGCCGAGGAGCTGGCGGCCAAGGTAGCCGAGCAGGTGCGCGAGCGCCAGGAAGGGCTACGCGCGGAGGTAAAGGTGACGGCTAGGTACCCGGAGACAGTGCCCGCCCCTGCCTCTGGAATCGACACGCAGGAGATCTACACGCTCTTCGGAACCGCCGTTGCCTCCGCAGCTGGCACCCGCACTATCACCGGCGTCGAGGCTCAGGGAATGACCGCGTGTCCCTGCGCGCAAGGGATGGTCGAGGAGCGCGCGCGGGAGCGACTCGCCGAGAGCGGCTTCGATACCGGGCAGATCGACAAGATCGTCGAGGACGTGCCGATGGCGACCCATAATCAGCGCGGCGTCGGCCAACTCCACATCGGCCTCCCCGAGGGGAGCGAGATGGAACTAGACGCACGTGAACTGCTGAGGATCGTGGAGAGCTCGATGTCGAGCGAGATCTACGAACTGATGAAGCGCTCCGACGAGGTGACCGTGGTCGAGAAGGCGCACCGCAACCCACGCTTCGTCGAGGACTGTGTGCGGGAGATGGTCCGTGCCCTGCTCGAGGCGCACCCCGAGTTGCCGGATGACGCCTTCCTGATGACCCGCCAGGAGAACTTCGAGACGATCCACCGCCACAACGTCGTGGCCGAGCGGTTCGGGACCATCGGCGAGATCCGCGCCGAGATCGCGGGCGGCGAGCAGACCGCGCACCACCGCTCGATGACCGAGTGGTTGGCCGGCGACACCGGCCAGAGCTGAGCGGTACTCAGATCTTCCGGTCGGACTTCGCCTCGGGTCGTTCCCGCTCAGCGAGCTTGCGCTGGATCCCGAAGAAGTACTCGAGTCCACTGATCACCGTGAAGGCGAGCGCCAGGTAGACCAGGATGTCCGCCCAGATGGGCGCAGGGTCGGTGGCGATCAGGGCGATCACCGCGACGATCTGGAAGACCGTCTTGATCTTGCCGAGAAGGTTCGCCTGCATCACGATCCCCCGCTCGGCAGCGACGCCGCGCAATACCGTGACGGCGAATTCGCGGGCGATGATCACCACCGCGATCCAGGCAGCAAGTCGATCCAACGCCACCAGGGCGACCAACGCGGCGACGATCAGCAACTTGTCTGCGATCGGGTCCATCAACTTGCCGAAATCCGAGACGCTGTCGCGGGAGCGAGCGAGATAGCCGTCGAGCCCGTCGGTCAGAGCCGCGAGGGCGAACACCACCGCGGCGATCGTGTCGCCATGCGGAGTCTCGATCAAGAGCGCGACCACGACCACCGGAACCAAGAGGATCCGCAGCATGGTCAGGGCATTTGGCAGCGTGAGAGGGAACACGGTGGAGAGCAAGTATGCCGGTGACGACCTCGGACCGCAGACGATCGATCAGGGGCGTGCGATCGCTGAAGCCTCGGCGAACACCGCATCCAGCATCTGCTCCGTCAACTTGCCCGTGAAGGTGTTCTGCTGGCTCGGGTGGAAGCAACCGAGCAGTTCGTAGCCACCGACCGTCACCCGCGCTCCATGACCGAATCTCGGCTTGGGTCTGGGTAACTCCTCTCCCATGCCGCGCAAGGCGCGCAGGGCTCCGTCCCAGGCGAACGAGCCGAGACAGACCACGACCCTCGCACGGCTGAGTAGCCCGAGTTCGCGTTCGAGCCATGGCAGACACTGGTCCCGCTCCGAC
>JBJTBI010000117.1:0-9471 GCA_046091265.1 bacterium | reverse complement strand
CACCAGGTTGGCACCAGGACGGCGCCTTCATGGGCCAAGTGAGGAGCCTCAACCTCTGGCTCGCCCTCTCCCGATGCGGAGACGTCGCGCCCGGGATGGACGTCCTCCCCGCCCGGCTCGACGAGTTCATCGAGACCGGAGGGAAAGGCACGGCGGTCAACAACCAGGTCTCGCAGGAACGGGCCGAAGAGGCAGCAAGGGCGCATGGCGTCGAGATCGCGAGACCCATCTTCGCCCCGGGCGACGCGCTTCTCTTCGACGAGATGTTCCTCCACGCCACCGCTGCCGATGGACCGATGACCGAGCCCCGCTACGCGATCGAGAGTTGGTTCTTCACGCCCGCCGCCCTCCCACCCGGCTACGTGCCCATCGCGATCTGAGCGAAACGGAGCGATGACCCGGATCTCGATCAGCGAGTTCACCGACCCGATCTGCCCGTGGGCGTGGTCTGCCGAGCCGCAGAGACTCAGGCTCTCGTGGACCTACGACGAGGGGCTCGACTGGACCGCGCGGATGGTCGGGCTCGCTGAAGACCCCGATGTACTCGCAAAACGATTCACCACCGAGGAGATGGCCCGCAACCTCGCGTTGATCGCTGCCAGATTCGGCATGCCGATATACGACGAAGTACCTGAGAGGATGTTCACCAGCTTCCCCGCCTGTCGCGCCGTGGTGGCGACTCGACTGAACCAACCGGAGCTCTCTCGCCCCCTGCTTCGTGAACTGCGCAAGCGCTGCTTTTCGAAACAGCCGATCGATGAGCCTGAAGTAATCGAATCCGCCGCCGAGTCGGTCGGGCTCGACCCCGTGGCTCTGGTGTCTTGGCTCGCAGATGACGCTTCCGGGCAGGCTTTTCAGGCCGACATGGATGCCGCTAGAGATCCCTCTCCCGCCGCTTTGGCGGTGAAGCGGAAGCTCGCCCAGTGGGAGGGTGGGTGGCGCTACACCTGCCCGTCCTACGTCTTCACTCTCGCAGACTCCGCACTCACGGCGCCCGGTTTCCAGCCGTATGAGAGTTACGAGACTGCCATCGCCAACCTCGCACCGGAGCTCGAGCAGCGTCCGCCGGCCGAGAGCGTGACGGAGGCCCTCGAGTGGGCAGAGGGGAACGGAGAGGGATCGCTCGCGACCGTCGAGGTCGCCGCGCTGATGGGCAAAGAACCAAGCGGCGCAGGGTGGGATCTCGAAGCCGTGATCGGTGATCTCGAGGCAGCGGGCGCAGTCGAGCAGAGGGTCGGCGCGAGTGCGTTCTGGAGGCTGGAGAGGAAGTGAGTTGGCTCGTCTCGCTCCCCCCGGGTGCGATCTTCCCTCTGTTCGTATTCCTCACCGCGATCTTCGGTTTCTCTCTAAGCCTCCATCTGCACCGACGCTTCACCGGCAAGAGCGCGAAGAGCATGGGCGACACCGCGGCCGCGTACTCGACGGTTCTCGGCAGCCTGTTCGCAATCCTCACCGGATTCTTGATCAATGCAGCGTTCAATACCGTGAACACCTCGAAGCAGATCGTGGTCCAGGAGGCCGCGGCGGCAAACCGCATCGCCTGGGTGGCTCGTGATCTCGGAGGAGAAGGCGGAGAACGGCTCCAAGACGACCTCCAGGCCTATCTTCGAGGAGTCGTCGATCGGGAATGGGAGCGGCTAGGCGACACCGAGTACGACAACACGGTTTTGGAGAGCACCCGCGGCAACTCGGCCATGCAGCAGTTGGAGCTCCTGCAGCGCGACTCCTCCGTGGTCGTCACCTCGCTCGATGGATCTTCGGCAGCATCCGAGGTTCGGGCCGAAGCACTCTACTCGGCGGTAAACGATCTCCAGACCCAGCGAAGGTTGCGATTCGACAGCGCGCAGAGCACGACGCCGCTCGGCATGTTCCTCCTCGCGCTGGTGGCGGGCATCTCCCTGATCGCGAACTCGATCGTGGTGACACTGCGCGGTCGTGTCTGGGACGCGTTCGTCGCGGCGGGTATCACCTTGATCGTCGGCCTCGACCTGGCCTTGATCGTGAACCTCAGCGCTCCGTTCTCGGGGGGATTCACTGTACCCAGCGGCCCACTGACCGAGATCTACGAAGCGCTTCGACAGGGCGTCTATCGCTGACCGCCCGCTCTTCCACGAAATGGACAGGCGATCAGACCAGCTTCGAATGGGCCCTACTGGGCTCGAACCAGTGACCTCCAGCTTGTCGAGCTGGCGCTCTCCCAACTGAGCTAAGGGCCCGCGAGGGGTCAGTATTGCCTATCTGGACGGGCAACCGCGGGCGTCCGGAGTCGCCGGAGGTCATAGCCTCTGCCGATGCTCGAGGCAGCCGCATTCGCAGCCATCGGACAGGCCGCCCTGGTGGTGGGCGGCCTGCTGGTCTGGCGGTTCAGAGGCCTTACGCGTCCCGTCTATGTCGGCTCCCTGATGGCGTTCGGAGCCGGAGCGGTGATCTCTGCAGTCAGCACGGATCTCGTAGCGGTCGCCTATGACGAAGCCGGAGCAGGCATGACCGCCCTGGGTATCGGTATCGGTGGCATGGGCTACTTCTTGATCATCAACCTGCTCGAGAGGAGCGGGGCGAGCGAGAAGCCCGAGGCTCCCCTGGAAAAAGCAGCCGAGGAATCCGAGGAGGGAGAGGTCTCAGGAGCGAGTCCTACCGAGGCCAGGAATCTCTTCGTCGGAATGCTGATCGACGGAGTCCCCGAGTCGATCGCAGTCGGTCTCACCCTCCACCTCGGCTCGGTTGGTGTCTCGTTGGCTTTGGTCGGCTCCATCTTCATCGCAGGACTGCCAGAGGCGATAGGTGTGGCGGCTGCACTCTTGGCAGGTGGTTACTCCATCTCGAAGGTGCTCGTCCGCTTCGGCTTCGTGGTCGTGATCGGCGCGGTGGCAGGCGCGCTCGGATTCCAGGTCCTCTACGGCCAAAGCGATCAATTGATCGCGCTGATCCAGTCGATAGCGGCGGGAGCGCTGCTGGTGGTGGTGGTCAACGAGATGGTCCCGATCGCGATCAGGGGTGTGAAGAGATGGGCCGTGGTGATTGCCGCATCAGGATTCGTCTTCTCCGCCGCGATCACCTGGATCTCGGGCGGCTGAGCGCCTATACGAAGGGTTTTCCCTTCGCTTCCATCGCGATCCGGAATGTTTGCTCGCAGTCGTAGCGCGGCTGCCAGTCTGTGTCCCGCTTGAGCTTGTCGGTCGAGACGACCCATGGATGTCGCAGGAACTCGAGGTTGCCGGGCGGCGCATCAGCACTAGACAGTTTCAATCGCCAGGTAAGCCCGGCGATCTTGCGCATGCGCTTCATCGAGATCTCTCTGGTCTTCAGGCCGATCAATTCCGCCGAGTGCCGCCAGGTCATCAAGCCATCGCCGGCCAGGTTGTAGGGCCCGCTGGCCCTCGTATCGAGCAGGGCGATCAGTGCGGAGACGACATCGTCTTCGTGGACGAGTTGGAACTCCTCGTCGACCCCGTCGAGTATCGGCATGAAGGGGGCCTTGGTCCAGCCCCGGGCGATGTAGTTGTCGACACTCGGACCCATCACGATGCAAGGCCGCACTATCGCGATGCGGCGATCCGGGTGGTTTGCTGCCCAGAGCTGACAGACCCGGTCTGCTTCGGCTTTGTCGCGTGCGTAGGAGAAGTCGGGGGCGCCGCGCACCGGCCACTCCTCGGTGATCGGCTTGGGGTTGTCGGCAAATGCCCCGTAGGCAGAAGCCGACGAGGTGACCAGAACCTGCTGCGTGCCCGCCTCGGAAGCGGCCCTGAGCACAGACTCCGTGCCGTTCACGTCCACGTCGTACATCCGTGCCTCGTCGTGGATCGGATCTAGGATGAAGGCAAGGTGGATCAGACAATCGATCCGGTGGCGCTCGAGCAGGGCCTTGATCCCTGAGCCGTCTCGAACATCCGCACGGGTGTACTCCACCTTCGGGTTCGTGTGCTTGGGCGACACCAGGTCGCAGATCACGATCTTCTCGACCTCTCGCCGATCCGACAGGGTCTCGACCAATCGGCTCCCGATGTAGCCGGAGCCGCCTGTGATCAGAATTCTCACACCACAATCCTATGCGCTGAGAGACTCTGTCGCCACATCGAGAGGCGCCTGCCGGAGTCGAACCGGCGTAAACGGCTTTGCAGGCCGCTGCGTAACCACTCCGCCAAGGCGCCGCTTTGAATCGCGTTATAAGGCTACCTGCGGGGCCGTCGATCGGTCCCCACGGCGAACACCTGCTCAGTAGGAAGCGAACCCGCGCTCGACGAGGCCGCCGTAGACGCTTGCGAGCCGCTTTGAATCTTCGGTCTGGCCGGTCGCGACTGCCAAGATGCCGCGCCGCCCTACCGTGGAAACGATCTCTGCACCGACTGAGGAGACCTCATCGGAGTCCTCACGACCCGCGAAGCACTGCGAGAGGTAGAACTGGATGCCTTCTGTGCGCATCGCGAAGATCTGGTCGTAGACCGCGAGTGCCTCCGGAGGAGCACCGCGATAGTCCGAGTAGATGAATCGACAGAGATCTTTGTTCTCGGCAGCGATCGCGAAGATGACCTCGTAGACCGGAGTCACCTCACCCTCGCCGAGTCGGGAATATGCCGCGAAACCGTCTGCCTCAAGATTCAGCACCGCCTCGCGGCGATGGGCTTCCTCCACGACGGCCGCAGCGATCGCCTCCTTGGAATCGAACGCGCTGTAAAGCACCGGCTTGGAGACCCCTATCGCCTCCGCGATCGCATCGACCCTGGCGCCTTCGAAACCGTGCTCGAGATACTCCGCGAGAGCCGCTTCGATGATCTGACTTCGCCGCTGCTCGAGCGGCACCCGCGGCGCGTACGGCCTCTTGGTCTTCATCTCAGTATCGGTCATCGAGCAAGCGGCTGATGGGATTCGAACCCACGACCTTCTGCATGGCAAGCAGACGCTCTAGCCAGCTGAGCTACAGCCGCACAACCACGACTTTACCGTCTGATCAGGGCCTCGGCGGTCATCCCCCTCCAGGCGACAGCCAGGGTGTGGATCAGCCGGTGACCGGGTACGGGCCTCTGAGTGCTCGCAGGTAGACGTATCGCTGCTTGACGGCATCTTGGGCAAAACCGGTGACCTTGACCCTCGGGGCTCTGCCACGTGCGAGCTGCCGCTCGATGACGCGCTTCTGATCCGCCGTAAAGGGAACCAGGACCCTGATCCACTTCTTGCCGCGGATCACTCGGCTACGGCTCGTGAGCCCCTTTCCCTTCAGGCCGTACTCGCAGTTGACCGAGCAGCGGATGTCCACATACACCTCGCGGCGGTTATGGCCCTGATGCTTCCTTCCCTTGAGGCGCATGCCCTTGCGCAGCGCGGACTCGGGGTCGAGGCCAGCGCAGGCCGCGTGACTCGCGATACGCTCCCTTCTGATGGACTACGGCGCCCTCGCAACCGGTCTCGCCTCCTCGATCCCCTTCGTCAGGAAGGTCGGAATCACCTTCGTCGAACTCGGACCGGACGGGGCCACGGCTCTGCTCCCCGACGACCCCGAGATCGGCAACCACGTAGGCAGCCAGCATGCGGGAGGGCTCTTCACCTTGGCCGAGACCGCAAGCGGCGGAGCATTCGTGGGGTCCTTCGCTGAGCTGCTCGGGGAGATAACGCCGCTGGCGAAAGGAGCGAGCATCCAGTACCTCAAACTCGCCAAGGGACCTATCGAAGCGAAAGCCTCGGTGCCCGACCCCGAGGGCCTGAAGGAGAAACTCGCGAACGAAGGGAAGATCGAATTCCAGGTCAGCGTCTCGATGACCGACGCCGAGGGCCTGGAGGTCGCAACCGCCGTCGTCGACTGGTACGTGCGGAGGAACTCTTAGACCGAATCGAGCGCTTCGTTGAGCAGTTCGTCCGCTCTCTCGTTCGATTCCCTCCTCACATCCGTGATCGACCACTTGGGCAGTGCCTTCAACGCCTCTCTGGCCTCAGCATGCAGAGGCTTGAGGTCGGCCTTCTTCACCTTGTACTCGCCGGTGATCTGACGGACGATCAGCTGGGAGTCTCCCACGAACTCGACCTCATCGGCCCCCAGATCGGCGGCCAGCGAGATGGCAAGCAGTAGCGCCCGATACTCCGCGACGTTGTTGGTCACTTCCCCGACGAGTGCAACCCGATCGGTCAAGTCCCCTCCGTCGGCGTCGTATGCGACCGCAGCGGCAGCGGCCGGCCCGGGGTTGCCTCGGGATCCCCCGTCGAAGTGAACCGTGATCTTCATGCGCGTGGATGGCTCTTCGCGTACTGGTCCTTCAGCCAGGAAGGCTCGACCTTGGTGTAGACCTGTGTCGTCGAGATACTCGAATGGCCGAGGAGTTCCTGGATCGCCCGGAGGTCGGCGCCACCTTGGAGCAGATGTGTGGCGAATGAATGCCTGAGGGCATGGGGCGAGACGCCACCGGCGATCGCCGCGTTTTCGACCCAAACCTTCAGCCTACGGCGGATGTCGGAGGAGTGCAGGCGCCGGCCGGACTTGGAGACGAACAGCGCTACCTCGTCGGGATCGGATACGAGTGATC
The DNA here is from genome assembly GCA_046091265.1 of bacterium. Taxonomy (GTDB): domain Bacteria; phylum Actinomycetota; class Thermoleophilia; order Solirubrobacterales; family 70-9; genus CAIUSP01. The sequence goes on along the minus strand of JBJTBI010000117.1, from coordinate 2,962 downwards.
CGCGTGCCCGGTCGAGATACCGATGAAGAGCGTCACGCGCCTTCTCACCGAGCGGAACCAGGCGGGTCTTCCCTCCCTTTCCCTCTACCCGGATCCGCTCCGACTCGAAATCGAGCGATGCGCAATCGAGGTTGACGATCTCTTCGGCGCGGAGCCCACAGGAGTAGGCGACTTCGAGCAAGGCACGATCCCGAACCTCCAACGGAGTACGGGCCGGAATCCGATCGAGCAGTGCTGCTGCCTCATCCTGATCCAGGACCCGGGGAAGGTGCTGTTCCCGTTTGGGCGCAGGCACGAGTTCGGCCGGGTTAGCACCCACCCTGCCGAGCCTGACGAGGGTCGAGTAAAAGGCGCCGATCGCGGCCAGCTTCCGTGCCACGGTTGCCTTGCCCATCCCCGACTCGCCGAGATGCGCCGCATACAGCCGGAGGTCCTTGTGCGTCATCTCGACCGGCATCAACGCGCGATCATCCGCCCAACGGGCAAGCTGTGCGAGATCGGTGCCGTAGGCCTCTCGAGTCCTCTCCGCAGCGTCACGAGTGTTCAGATCGCGGTCGAAAGCGGTCAGCGCCTCCGCCCAAGGTTCTGAGAGTTCGGGGCTTGCGGTCTCCATTCGGTGACTATTCGCCAGCGGCATCCCCGATCCCTGCGAGCCTGACCGCCGCATACCTAGAGGATGTAGACCGGTGTGCCTACGGAGACGCGGTCGTACAGGTCGATCACATCCGGAATCGACATCCGGACGCAACCATGGGAAGCGGCCGATCCGAGTGAGTAGGTGTCGTTGGTGCCGTGGATACCTGCTCCGTTGTAGATGCCCATCCAACGCGCCTGGATCGGATTACCCGGACCCGGGGGCACGGTAGTCCCGGCCATATCACCGGCCCATGACGAATCGGGAACGTACCAAGTGGGATTCACCTGCTTGTCCTGAATCGTGTAGAGACCGGCCGGAGTCTCGAGGCCTACCTGACCTACCGCCACCGTGTAGCGCTTCGAGAGCTCGAGATCCTTGAACAACCGGAGCGTGTAGGTGGTGCGATCGATGGTGATGTAGGTCGGATAGGCATCCTCGAGACCCTTCCGGCTGAGCTCGGGCTTCGTTCTCTTCACCACTGGCTCTAGAGTCGCAACCGTCCCCGGCTCGACTATCGCACGATCGATCTTCTCCTTGGTGAAGCGCTTCCGAACCTCGATACCGTCCACACCCGGCGTCGGCCTGAGACGATCACCGGCGGGGATCAACGTGGCGTTCTCTGGCTGACGATCGATCGTCTCGGCAAGCGAACGGACGAAGTTGGTCACAGCATCCGTCGAGTAGGTGATCTCGGTCGGTACCTCCTCCGCGACATCTCGGTGTCTCACGTAGCGGAGGATTCGCGAGACTATGCCGCCTTCACGACTTTTCGTGGTCGCTGCGTCGAGCATTGCCTCGACGTCTGCAGCTCGCTTCAGGCGCTTGGCGGAAATCTCATAACGAGTGCCTTCGAACTGGACCTCGAGTGGCTGCGAGAGGGAAGAGACGATCTCCCGGTCGATCTTGTCGCGTGCCTGATCACGGTTCAGTCCCCCGACGGCGACACCACCGATGGTGATTCCAGGAGCAATCCGCTCCTTCTGCGAGTGGTCGTAGGCAAACGCCGCGCCGACCGCGAGCATGAGGATCCCCGAGACGACCAGACACGCGAGCATCGCAACGCGGTGCGAGCCGAGCCAGTTCTTCATCTTGTCCATTTCGCCCTCATCCCCTGCTGAAAGATTACGAGAACGGCACCCGCGTCCCTCCAATTCCGCTCGCATCCATGCAGGCGATCATGCGTTCAAGTGCGTCGGCTGCAGGCGTAGGATGGACCCATGGGCCGTACGAGGGAGGCGACCGGATGAAGTCGAAAGACCAGATACGAAGCCTCGTATGGCGCGAGATGGAGGATCGGGGCGTGGCACGCTTCCCCGGTGCGGAGGGGAGAATCCCGAACTTCGCAGGCTCCAAGCAGGCCGCTGAACTACTCGCTGGACATCGACTGTGGAAGAAGGCCCGAGTCATCCGGGTGAATCCCGACTCCCCGCAGGCCCATGCGCGCAGCCTCGCGTTCGAGGACGGGAAGACGGTGGTGATTTCGGTTCCACGGCTCAGAGACCCTCATCCGTTCAGGCTGATCGATGCGAAGCAACTAACTCCGAAGCAGCGGAAAGAGGCCGCGACGATCAAAGGGGCTCTCAAGATTGGAAAGGTAGTCGCCGAAGAAGAGCTGCCCGAGATCGACTTCATCCTCTGCGGTTCGGTCGCGGTGAACCTCGATGGTGCGAGGGTCGGGAAGGGAGGCGGATATCTCGACCTCGAGTACGGATTGTTGACCGAGGCAGGGAAGATCGATGAGCACACGGTCGTGGCTACGAGCGTCCACCCTGTGCAGGTCAGGCGCCAGGAGCTACCGATGGTGGCCCACGATCTGCCCGTAGACCTGATTTCCACCCCACAGGCAGTAGTGGATGTCTCCACCACCTACCCTCGCCCACGCGGAATCCTCTGGAACCACCTGCAACCACCACAGATCAGGGAGATACCCATCCTCGAGCGGATGGGCTACGCCTGATCGGTCAGTCCCAGTGCGGGGTGGTCACGGCCCCTTCAGCGGCGCTCGAGACCGAGGAGGCGTACTTAGCCATGACGCCAGAGGTATAGCTCGGCTCCGGCGGCTCATACGCGGCGAGACGCCTCGCGATCTCTTCCTCGGGGACATTGAGCGTCAAAGTGCGGTGGGGGATATCGAACGAGATCTCGTCACCCTCCTCGACGATCGCTATCGGTCCACCTCGAACCGCCTCTGGTGCGACGTGCCCCGCCATCAGACCATGGGTGGCTCCGGAGAAGCGACCATCGGTCAGGAGCGCCACGTCCTCACCCAATCCTTCGCCGACGAGCGCCGCGGTGACCTGGAGCATCTCGCGCATTCCGGGGCCG
>JBJTBI010000116.1:0-2788 GCA_046091265.1 bacterium | reverse complement strand
GTGATGGATAGCGCTCCGGGAGTCTCTCCATCGATCGATCTGGCCCCACGAAACGGCGCTTGCAGCAAGACCTGCTAATGGGACGTGTCAAACGATTCGGGAACTGCCTAGGGTCAGGCCATGCCAGCTCGCTTCATCGTTGCTGCGTTCGGAGATCCCGGTCACGCCCTGCCAGCGATCACCCTCGCCAGAGCGCTTCGCCAGCGCGGTAACGAGGTCCTCGTCGAGTCATGGGATCGCTGGCGGGATATGGTCGAAGCAGACGGAATCGACTTCCGTTCGGCCGAGCAGTACTCGGTCTACCCGCCACCAGGACCCGAGAGTGAAGCGGGCGGGACGGCCGCGCGAGCTGCCAGGGCGCTGATCGGACTGATGGAGGAGTACCGACCGGACGTGGTCGTGAACGACATCCTCACGCTCGCCCCTGCCCTGGCTGCGGAGGCGTCTGGGATACCGCGAGCAACCCTCATCCCGCATGTATTCGCCGAGCAGCAGCCCGGTATGCCCCTCTTCTCCATCGGGATGCAGCCACCCCGCACGCCGATCGGGAGACTCGCGTGGAGGACGACCATGCCCTTGATCGGCTTCGGGCTGCGGCGAGGGCGTGATGACCTCAACGGCATCCGAAGCCAACTGGACCTTCCACCTCTCGAGCGCTTCCACGGCGGTACGTCGGAGAGCCTCGCACTGGTGGCAACCTTTCCCCAACTGGAGTATCCGCGCAGCTGGAGGGACAGCGTGCGAATCACCGGCCCGCTGCTCAGCGACATCGAGAAGCCGGAGGTGGAACTGCCTCCCGGAGAAGCGCCCCTGGTACTCGTCGCGCCGAGCACCTCGCAGGATCCGGACTGCGAGCTGCTGCGAGCGGCGCTGGATGGTCTCGACGGCGCTCCGGTGCGCGTCCTCGCGACCCTCAACGGCCACAAGCCGCAGAGATCCCTTCCCTCGCCGGACAACGCACGGGTCTATGACTGGATCTCGTACCGTCAGGCGATGGCCGCGGCGGACCTGGTCATCTGCCATGGCGGGCATGGCACGGTCGTTCGAGCGCTCAGTGAGGGCGTTCCGGTTCTCGTCTCGCCCGCGGGAGGGGACATGGGCGAGAACGGTGCGCGGGTCAGCTGGGCCGGATGCGGTCGGATGCTGCCGCGACGGCTGCTTGGACCTCGCAATCTCAGACTTGCCGCAGCGAGCGTTCTGGACGATCCGGGCGTAAAGGACCGCGCGGTCGAGATCGCTAGTTGGGGCAGCCAGCACGACGGGCCGCAGATCGCAGCAGGTTCACTCGAGGCCCTCGCTGCGGGTGAGGAAGTCCCGCCGACGCCTTCCTGACCACGAGAAGCTCCGGGGGTGGGACTCGAACCCACAACCTCTCGGTTAACAGCCGAGCGCATCTACCAATTGAGCTACCCCGGAAGGCAACGACCATCTTGGAGACAATCGCGAGAGTGAACCTTACCGACGCCGCACCGACGGGGCACTAGGCGCCGCGTAGCCCTGCATCCGCATGGGTGATCCGCTCAGCCAATTCGGCTCTTTCGCGTGACAGCCTCGCGCTCTCTTCATGGTCTCCGGCCTCCCGCGCCGCCGAGATACCGTCCTCGAGACGTTGTCGCTCGAGAAGCATGAAGTTGAGTTCCATCGCACCCTCCGAGTAGGGCTGATCCTCCGAGGCCATGACCAGTCGGGCGATCAGCGATGCGAAATCCTGATCCTCATGAGGCAGACCCTCGGTCGGTGAAGAGAGGTGCTCGCGGAGCCACGCCGCCACCCGTCGTCCGGATTCAGATAGATGGTCATCGGTCAGTCGCCCGAGTACGCGAGCGCCCTCCTCAGGACGGGCGATCGCCATCTCGAACAGAGCACGCTCCTTCAACTCACGCGGGGTGAGTGCAGCCGGCTCCGGGACCACGGGCTCCCCCTGCTCACGTTGGGTCGCATCTGCTCGAGATGGAGGCTCAGGTGGAGCGGAGTTGACCCTTGCCGATACGAGGCTCGGATCGGTGTCGAGTCGATCGGCAACCTCACGGATCAGATCATCCCGTCCGACCACCTCCCCCATCACCGAGAGCACAGGCGCCAACTCGGCCAAAGCGGCCTCCCTGCCGGTGCCCGAGGAGAGATCTGATCGAGACAGGACCGTTCGAACTCTGAAGGTCGGAAGATCGATCGCCTTCTCGACCAGTTCCGAGAACCGCTCCAGTTCACCGGCTTGTGCCATCTCGGCTGGATCCACTCCCTCTGGCATGGCCGCAACTCGTAGTTCGAGTCCCCTGTCGCCAGCAACACGCTGAGCACGGATCATCGCGTCGGTTCCTGCGCGATCAGCGTCGAGGGCCAGAACGATCGTCTTCGCGAGCGATCCCAAGATCTTCAACTGCTCCGGGGTGATGGCGGTACCCATCACCGCTACCGCCTCGCGGATGCCAGCCTGGTGGAGCGCCAGCACGTCGGTATAGCCCTCGACCACTATCGCGCGACCGGCCTTGGCGATAGGACCACGCGCGATGTCGATTCCGTAGAGAGTCTCGCTCTTGCGGTAGAGGTCCCCCTCGGGCGAGTTGAGGTACTTGGGCTTCGAGTCCGCTGCCATTCCGCGGGCTCCGAATCCGACCACTCTCGCCCGCGGATCCCGCACCGGGAAGATGATCCGAGCCCGGAAGCGGTCGTACATCGAACCGTCTTTCTCGCTCTTCTGGACCAAGCCTGCAGCGCGGAGCTCGTCGATCGAGTAGCCGGCCCTATGAGCCTGATCACGAACCTGGTTCCAGGCACTGGGCGCGAAGAC
>JBJTBI010000115.1:0-13811 GCA_046091265.1 bacterium | reverse complement strand
GCGGGAGCCGCCGCTCTTGTGAGGTGAGACGTGGCGATCGTCCCGATCGATCTGGCAGCCGGAGCGCCCGATGCGATCGACGTGGCCGACGACCTGCGCAACTCGGTGAAGCTGGGCAAGGAGAACGAGGGCAGGGGCGTCACCCCGTATCTGGTCGGACAGCCGGCGATGTGGGCCGCGATGTCCGAGCTCTCGCAGAGGGATCTGCAGAAGGCTGAGGCGATCGGCTTCCCCCTCATCGCGATCGTCCTGATCACGGTCTTCGGCACCCTGATCGCCGCTTCGCTTCCATTGCTGCTGGCGGCCTTCGCGGTGGTCGTCACGGGAGCCTTCGTCTTCCTGATCTCCTTCGGACTCGAGATGTCGATCTTCGTCTCGAACATGGCGACGATGATCGGGATCGGCGTCGCTGTCGACTACTCGCTGTTCATCCTCGCGCGATACCGGCAGGCGATCCGCGCCGGCAGGGGACGCGACAATGCACGGGCCGAGGCCCTCTCTACTTCCGGCCTCGCGGTGACCTTCTCGGGTCTGGCGGTCATAGTCTCGCTCGCCGGGCTGTGGCTGGTGGATAACCGGACCCTGCAGTCGATGGCCCTGGGGGCGATGATCGTGGTCGCGGTATCGATTCTGCTGGCGGTGACGCTCCTGCCAGCATTGATCGCGATCTTCGGCCACCGGGTCGAGGGAGACGGCAAGATCAAGGAGTGGGTGCTGAGGACCCTCTCCCGGATCGGGTCGAAGTTGAGGAGGGGAGACCCCGACAGGGAGTCCTTCTGGCACCGATGGTCTCACCGGGTGATGGAGCGCCCCTTGGTCGCCGCCGCACTGGTGGTTGCTCTGCTGGCCGCCTTGATCGCGCCTTCGATCTGGATCAAGACCGGCAACAGCGCGCTGGAGCAGATGCCCAAGGACTTCGATGCCCGGGTCGGGACCGAGATCGCACTGGAGGCAACCGGTGAGGGGTTCGACCGGATCGCGGTGGTGGCGACTCTGCCCGGACCTCCTGCCAGGGCCGAGGAGGCCGCGGCCGACCTCTCCCGGGCCATCGCCTCGACACCCGGTGTCACCTCGGTCACCGAACCCCTAGTCAGAGGGCGAACCGCCTTGATCGAAGTTTCCGACGCCGCCCGGGCGGCCGAGTCCCCGGCGTCCGAGCGGCTGGTCGATCGCCTGCGTGAGAGGACGATCCCCGCGTGGGTCGCGAAATCCGGTGGCAGCGCGCTGGTCGGAGGAGAGCCCGGGGCAGCGGTCGACAACCGCGACCAGATCGCCAACTCGATGTGGAAGATATTCGCCTTCGTGCTCTGCCTCTCGTATCTGGTGTTACTCGTCCTCTTCCGATCGGTGATCCTGCCGCTGAAGGCGATCGCGATGAACCTCCTCTCGATCGGCGCGGCCTACGGCGTGTTGGTGGTGGTCTTCCAGTGGGGCTGGTTGGATTTCCTGCCCACCTTCGAATCGAAGGGAGCGTTGGAAGTGATGACGCTGCCGCTGCTGCTGGCGGTCGTATTCGGTCTCTCGATGGATTACGAGGTCTTCCTACTTTCACGGATCAAGGAGCGATATCTCGCCCACGGCGACAACCAGCGCGCGGTGGCCGAAGGTCTGGAGGCGGGCGCTTCGACCATCTCTTCGGCTGCGCTGATCATGGTTCTGGTCTTCCTCACATTCGTCTTCACGGGCGTGGCCTCGATCAAGGAGATAGGGCTCGGGTGCGCAGTGGCGATCGCCTTCGATGCCACGATCGTGAGGCTGGTGTTGGTGCCTGCGACCATGCAGTTGCTCGGACGCTGGAACTGGTGGATTCCGAGCTGGCTGGACCGTGTGCTTCCCCGGGTCCCGTTGGAGGGGGCCGACACCCGCCCCGCCCGAAAGCGTCGGAAGGCCTAGAAGAGGTCTATGGCAGGGAGTTCAACTCAGCGCTTCGGGATCACGAGTGAGGCGCAAGCCTGGCGGGGGTTGCCGTCTCCCGCGTACTCGGTGGTCTGAGCACCGGCCTGGTCGAAGAAATCGACCGTGAGCTGCGTAGAGGACACGTGTACCTGACCGAAGCCGAACTGGTCGGTGGCGGCACACTGCATGCCCATTCCGGGCCCGGGGAATCCGGTTGCATCGACTGGCTGCTTGAAGAACAGCTGTTGGATCGTGTTGCCGATCCCGTCCTGGCCGGTCCTATCGTCCATCTCGAGGCCGTAGTTCTTGGTCGCGATCGGCCCCACCACGGCTTCGTGGATGCGTGAGTTCCTGACCCCAGCCGGTCCGAGCGTGTTGAAACGCACGTTGTTGACCAGGGTTGCGTGCACGTCGGTGCTCAGGATCACCACGTTCTTCACCTTGCGATCGAGGTAGGTCAGGACCTTCCTCCGCTCTGCCGCGTAGCCTTCCCAGCGGTCGTAGGGCAGCGCGTAGTACTGCTGCATCGGTACCTCGCTCATCACCACCTTGAAGGTCGCCTTCGAAGCCTTGACGTCTCTGAAGAACTTCGCGAGCTGGGCTTTGCCGAGCATCGTGCGACGCTTGCTGTTGATCGAGGCGAGGCAGGCCTTATTGACCGGATTGCCGAGGGATTCGACCAAGACCGCAAACGCGCCTCGAGTCGCCTGAGGAGCAGTCGGTGCCAGGTCGGGACTGCCTTCGTTCAGGCAGACGGCCAGTTCGTCGGCGGAGGCGCTGCGGAAGGATCTCTCATCGAGGAAGAAGAGTTCGAGATTCTTGCCATAGCGCACGCGACGGTAGAGCCCTGTCCTCTTGTTGTAAGAGGCCGGCATGTAGGTCCGGAACGCCCTGACTCCGTTCAAGTAGAGCTGCTTGGTGGGGATGTTCACGCCGAGCTGTCCCGGCGTCTCCCTGGGAGAGAAGTCGTTGATGAACTCGTGGTCGTCCCAGTGGTTGAACACCGCCTGATTCGCGCGGAACGCACTGTAGGCCGGCATCTCGAGGTTGGTCGTGTACTTGTCCCACTTCTGCTGGACGGTCAGTGCCGCTTCGGTGATACCAGGGACCTCCGAGTCGGAATAGATGGTGTCGCCCATCAGGATGTTGAAGTCGTTCCCCTGCTCACGCATCTGGTCGAGGGTCTCGAAGCTGTTCCAGTAGGCACCGTTGTCGTTGGCGGTGGGGTTCGAGGGAGAAGGCGAGGCGTCCATGTCGCCGGACCAGGCGAAGTGGACCGGCATAGTCGAGTTCGGGGAAGGCGCGGTGTTGAAGTAGCCCGTATCGCTGGTACAGCCGTTGCTCGCGCAGAAGCGATAGACGTAGTTGATGCTCGTGTCAGGCAGGCCGGTGACCTTCGCCTGAGCGGTCAAGTCGCTTGCCGATGTGGCGTTGGTCAGCGCGATCCACTCCATTCCCTTTCGCTGCTTTGCTGCAGCCTTCACTCCCGCTCTGGTCAGAACGCAAGACAGGAAGTCCCCGCTGCCGGTCTTCCTGGCTTGGACCATCACAGGGCCGGCGGTTGCGGTTTTGACCCAGAGGGTTGCGCTCGAGGGACCCGGCTCGGTCGCGGTCACGTCGCCGGCCATCGCCACTCCGTTGGCGGCGGCGTTACCGACACCGACAGCGAGACAGGCTGCAGCGGTGGCAGCCGAGAAGAGCACGGCTCGACCCCTGCCTCTGATCGAAGTTCTCCCCTTCACCGGCGGGGATTCTATGGAAAGAAACGGTTGCCGTGTCGAGATTCGTCTAGGCGGCGAGAACCGGCTTGGGCTTGGGGAAGACTTGGCCGAGGCGCTTGAGCTGCCGCAGCGATCCGTGGGTCTTGACCTTGCGGGTCAGCATCGCTTTGCGCATGTCGGCTCCGTGCATCGAGACCTGGATCCAGTCGCTCCAGCTCGACTCGATGGTCAACTCCGGCTTGGTGGCGAGCCCCTGGGTTGCCGCAGTGGACCCATTGTCCACGCTGAGGAACCAGGGTTCGGCGTCCGTGAACTTCCACTGGATGGTCATCGGCGAGTCGACGGCATCCGTGTGGGCACTCGAAGCCATCATGGCGAAGAACTCGCGCTGCACCTCGGGCGAGTAGCGGGGATTCGGGTCGGGTGCACCGATCACGCCGGCCTTGAGCATCATGATCTGTCTGGCTGCACGATCCTCGTAGGAGAGGCCCGTGTCGACCGGATAGGTACCCGGAGGCATCTCATCGACCGGGAATCCGGCGGCCTTCCACTTCATGTCCATCGAGCGCATGCCCCAAGCCATGATCTCCTGGAGCGTGAAGCCGTAACAGGTGTTGTACTCGTCGTTCCAGCCCGGCGGGACGAAGACGTCGGCGACGTACTTCATCACCTCCTTGAGCAAATCGGCAACGGCCGCCTTGCACTCTTCGGACTCGGCGAAGAGCTCAGAGAGGACCTTGACCCCGAAGCCGATGTGCCTCTGCTCGTCTCTCGAAACATGAGCCATGCCTTCACTGAATCCGGGCATGGCGCCGCTCTTGACGAAGTAATCCTCGATGAAGTGTTGGCCGGGCTGGGCAAGCGTTCCCTCGATGATCATGTGGTACAGCGTGATCGCCTGGGCGAACTTCGGCAGGGATTGATCGCGGCGCAACTGATCGCACATCAACTCGAGCCACTCGAAGACCCCGCGATAGCCCCAGTTGAACTGGGACTCGGTGAATGCGAGCCGAGCGGAGATCGAGTCACCCGCCCCCAGCACCTGATCGAAGAATCGATCGAAGAAGATCGCATGGCGGGCCTCGTCGACCTGCTGGGTGGTGAGGAAGTACTTCTGTTCCTCTCTCGGCGCGGCCTCGATGTAGGGGGAGAGGCCGTCGGCGACGGCATCCTCGCCGTAGAAGAACATCGAGTACGTCCTCAGTCCTGCCGTGCGCTGCATCTCGGTCAGCGAGTTCCAGCCGTCGAGATCCTTCGAGAAGTCGAGATCCATTGCCGACCAGTTGTTCTGTTCCCATCGGCGGTAGAGATCCTGGTAGGAGATCTGGCTCCCTTTCCGAGCCGACACGTCGTCGGTGGTCTTCGCCTCGGTCCTCGCTGGTGCTGTTGCGGTCGGCTCCACTCGGCTCACCCTCTTCCTTGCCTTCTCAGATCGGCTTTCGCGGTTACGAAAAGATCATAACTGACTGCTGGGTCAGTTAGAGTAGCAGTTGACGCCATGGAAAGCGAAGTACGAGAGAAGAAACAGACCAAGCGCCGAATGCCAGCCTCGGACCGCCGCGAGAAGATCCTCGAGGCTGCGCGACTTGCTTTCTCCGAAGCCGGATACAGGGACGTCTCGTTGAAGTCGATCGCCACTCGGGCGGGCGTGTCCAAGGCCCTCCTCTACGAGCATTTCGACTCGAAGGTCGAGCTCTACGAAGCGATCCTCGAACTCCATGGAAGCGAACTGCTCGAGGCGATCGAGACCGCCGTGCATACCTCCGAGTCGGCCGAGGAGCGCGTGCGGGCGGGGATCGAGGCCTTCCTCGCGTTCGCCGAGGACCGTCGGGGTTCCTGGCGGATCATCTTCGGCGTAGTTCCGGATGCGGCGGTCGTCCGGGCCCAAGAGTCGCTGAGAGATCGCATCGTTGGCGCGATCGCCGCCATCGTCGAAGAGGAGGTACTGCTGGTGCGACCGAATCAGCCCGAGCATCAGCAGTTCGCCGCGATGCAGGCTCAACAGACGCTCGGCGCGATGCGTGCGCTTTCGGACTGGTGGGATCGCAATCCCGGGGTACCGCGAGAGTTGGTGCTCGACGCAGCGATGGACTTCGTCTGGCTCGGCGGTGAGCGACTCAGCCGAGGCGAGCGCTGGCCTGAGTCTCGTCAGACCTAGGACGTATCAGGACCGGGCTGGCGGAGACCATGGCTCGTCGAGGCGCCGCCCGAGTTCGGACACGACTTCGTCGGCCGGGATCCGGCTCTGCTCCAGGGTGTCGCGGTCGCGCAGAGTCACCGTTCCGTCTTCCATCGTCTGTCCGTCGACCGTCAGGCAGTAAGGGGTCCCGATCTCATCCTGGCGCCGGTAGCGCTTTCCGATCGACCCACCCTCGTCGAACTCGGCGGGCAAGACTTGTCGGAGTTGCTGATGGATCTCCCGGGCCCGCTCAGGCATTCCCTCCTTGGAAACCAGCGGCAACACGGCCACCTTCACGGGGGCGAGCCTCGGGTGGATGCGCAGGACTGTCCGCTCGCGCCCCTCGACCTCCTCGACGTCGTAGGCATCGACCAGGAATGCGAGGGTGGCTCGATCGGCTCCAGCTGAGGGCTCGATCACGTAAGGGACGTACCGATCGCCGCTCTGCTGGTCGAAGTATTCGAGTTTCTCGCCAGAGAACTCGGCATGTTTGGTCAGGTCGTAGTCACCTCGGTTGGCAACGCCCTCGAGCTCCGACCAGCCCATCGGGAAGAGATATTCGATGTCGGAGGTAGCGCTGGAGTAGTGCGAGAGCTCGTCCGATCCATGCTCGCGCAGTCTCAGGTTGTCCGGTCTGATTCCCAGATCCGTGTACCAGGACATGCGGTCCTCCATCCACTTCCGATGCCACTCCGGCGCTGCGGCGGGCGGCACGAAGAACTCGATCTCCATCTGCTCGAACTCTCTGGTCCGAAAGATGAAGTTGCCCGGAGTGATCTCGTTGCGGAATGACTTACCGATCTGCGCGATCCCGAACGGAGGTTTCTTGCGCGCGAACTGGAGGACGTTCTTGAAGTTGACGAATATCCCCTGCGCGGTCTCGGGTCGCAGATAGACCTCTGATCCGGACTCCGCAACCGGCCCCATGTGGGTCTTGAACATGAGGTTGAACTGCATGGGATCCGACAGCTCGCCGCCGCAGTTCGGGCAGACGATCTCCCCTTCCGCATCCTCGGCTCCGAGTTGCTCTTCGCGAACGTGATCCTCGCGCCAGCGGCGCTTGCAATCGCCTAGACACTGGACGAGTGGGTCGGTGAACCCCTCCAGATGGCCCGAGGCTTCCCAAGTCCGCGGGTGCATCAGGATCGCTGCGTCGAGTGCGACCATGTCGTCGCGCTCCTGAACGACCGCTCGCCACCATTCGGCCTTGACGTTGTTCTTGAGCAGTACGCCGTAGTGTCCGTAGTCGTAAGTGGAGCCGAGTCCACCGTAGATCTCGGATGACTGGAAGATGAACCCGCGCCGCTTGCATAGCGCGACTATTTCGTCCAGCGACAGTTCTTTGGAGTCCCGCATATGACGACGCAGCCTAGAGACAATCGCAGCGACGACACCGGGCCGTTGAGGGCTGTCGAATCGATCGATCTCGCAGGGAGCCCGGTCGTCCTCGTCGAGGGCTTGGCAGATGTGGACGGAATCTCCGATCTGGCCGGGTGTTTCGGCGACGAGGACCTGGGCTTTCGGAGGCGATGGGTGTGGGAGACGGCAGCAGACGGCCAGTCACTGGAGAGGGTGACGCTCGACCTGGTGTTCGGTCGCCTCGACAGGGCCTGGGAGTTCGGAATCGCTTTCGATGGGTCCGATCCGTGGGTGATGCCGGCCCTGGTGACGATTGCCAGCGGTCAGCTCTTCTCGCTCGCCGACCCGAAGCGGCTTCCGCGCGGGGAGGAGGGCGCGGATCGTCTGATCCTGCCCCTGATGCTCGATCTCGACCCCGGCTTCCTGGCGGCGGTCGGAGCTGCCTCAGGAGAGGGGCCGATGGAGATGTCGCTCGTGGTGCACGCCTTCGATCGCCAGGAAGAGGCCGAGCAGGCCTGCAGCGAGGCGGCGACTCTGATCGGACCGTTGGGGTTCCTCTGGCGTCTGCAGGACGGAAACGAGTTCGTGCTGGTCGCTGTGGGGTTCTCCCGCGACCGCGCCGAGTCTGCCGACCGGGCGTTGATGGCGGGGGGAGGAATGAGGATCACACCGTCCGGCTCGTTGCGTGCTGCCATCGAAGCGCGACTCTGGCCCGGGGTAGAGGAGGCAGCGGCCGAGGCCGCAGGTGCTCCGGTCGCCTCCGCCAGAGGCGCGCTGCTGCTGACGGCTGAGGGTGGCTTCGCACCGATGGTGCCGCTCGGCTCCGAGCCGGTCTGAGACAATCGATCCATGCCGATCTACGAATACCGTTGCGAGAAGGGTCACGAGTTCGAGGTGATCCAGCGGATGAGCGACGATCCGGTGACCGAGTGCGAAGAGTGCGGAGCGCCGGTCGAGCGCGTCTTCAACCCGGTCGCGGTCCACTTCAAGGGATCCGGCTTCTATACGACCGACTACGCCCGCTCCTCCAAGGGAGGACAGGGTTCCGGCAAGGATTCCGACTCCGGTTCCGCCAAGCCGGAGGCCAAGTCGGAGAAGTCCGGGAAGAAGGACTCGAAGAAGGCTGGCAAGGAGAGTACCTCCGGCGGCGGCAAGGCGAAGACGAGCTAGCCCGAGGCGGCCAGGTTGGAACCCGGCTCAGTAGCCGGGAGAGCAGAGCGGGGTGTTGGGAGGCGGCGCACCGAGGAGTTTCTCCACCTTCGCCCGACACTCGGCGGAGGGGGTGATCAGGCTCCCCGCCGGTCCCGGCGCAGACGGCTCGAGGACGCTCGACTTACTCTCGGCGAATACGGACGCCACCGCGAGTTGGGCGAGTGCCGGAGCTCCCATGTCGCTGATGAAGGCCTGAGGCGCGGACCAACCGATCCACGGCCCCTTGATGAAGTTGTAGGGCGCTCGCAACGGTGAGGTGATCCGGTTCTTGATTCCGTTGAGGATCAGTTGCTGCCGGGCTGCGCGGTCGAGGTCGTTCTCCGAGGGGTTGCAGAGGTTCTCCCTCACCCGGGCAAGGGAGAGCGCCTGCAGAGCACGCAGCGTCTGTTCACCCTCCGGCAGGTTCACGCCCTGACCCCCGTTCGCCTTGCCGCCGCCGATGCGCCCGCAGACCCGACTCGGCAGGTCGACCTTGATCCCACCGAGCGCATCGATGAACTTGACGAACCCGTCGAAGTCGACGATCACCACGTGCCCGATATCGATTCCGAGGAACTGCTCCACGGTCTTGATCGACAGCGCGGCATTGCCTTTCGGGGAGGTCGTGTTGCAGGCGAAGGCGGCATTGATCTTCTGCTCACCGCAACCCGGGATCGAGGCGAAGCTGTCTCTGGGTATCGAGAGTTTCCGGAACGACCCGAGACCTGCGTGCACGACCATGATGGTGTCGGAGCGGGGCGGGGCCCCGGTGACTGCACCCGGCTCGTTGGCACCGATCTTCTTCCCTCCTGCGACGGCCTCGGAGCCTCGGGTATCGCCTCCGAGGATCAGGACGTTGGTGCCCGCCAGCAGGAAGGGGTTCGTGCTCAATTCATCCTTGGCCCCTTCGGGCCGTTTGCCTTTATGGAGCTGCGCGGAGACGGTGAAGGAGACCGCGCTGATCAGGATCCAGCCGAAGAAGGCGATCAGCGCCCAGCGCAGATACCGTCGCCGACCCTTGTCCCGCCGCTCGGCCTTGCGCCTGTCGGCGGTCCTTATTCCCGCCTTGTCCTTCGACTTGCGGGCCTTCTCGAGACTTGCGACGTCTCCGCCCTTGATGATGTTCCTGAGCCTCCTGCGCGACTTGTAGACCGAGTAATCGGGCTCTTTGCCTGCTTTCGGCGTGTCGCCGGTCTTCTTTCCGGAGCCCTTCGCGGACTTCTTCGGAGCCTTCCGCTTGCGCTTGCCACCGCCTCTTCCGTAGACGGTGTACTCGGGTTCGGGGTCGGCTTCGCCTCGACGCTTCGACGGCGGTTCGTTGTCTGGGGCTGGCATTGGCTATGAATAGTGGCGGATGCCCCTGACGCGCCAAGAACGCTCGAGTTGATGACCGCGACCGGCATCGGGGTCGATATCGGCGGCACGAAGATGCTGGTCGGCGCGGTCGACGACCGTCAGCAGGTGCTGCACCGATCTCGCAGGCCTACCGGGAAGATCGATCTCGATGAGCTGATCTCCGCAATCGTCGAGGAGGTCGAGGCCGCTCACGAGGCGGCGCCGGACGCCTGCGGTGTCGGCCTCGGAGTTCCCTGCACTCTGGATCGCGAGCAGGGTCTGGTCGTCACCTCGGTGAACCTGCCCATCTCCAACGTCAAGTTGGGTGAGCTCGTAGCGGAGAGGATCTCTCTCCCCGTGACCATGGACAACGATGCGAACTGCGCAATGCTCGCCGAGCACCGTTTCGGGGTCGCGCGTGGAGCGGCCAACGCCGTGATGCTGACCCTCGGAACCGGCATAGGTGGCGGGATCGTGATCGGTGGTGAGATCTACCGTGGCGCGGTCGGCGCGGCGGCCGAGATCGGCCATCTCGTGGTCGAGGCCGATGGACGACACTGTCACGGCGCATGCGACGGAGCCGGATGCATCGAGGCCTATGCTGCGGGGACGTCGATCGGCGAACTCGGTGAGGAGGCGGCCGCCCAGGCACCCGACTCGGCGATCGCAGAGGCGATCGCCGCCGGTGAGTACGAGGGAGCAGTGACGGTCGGCGAGGCCGCCAGGAAGGGAGACCAGGCGGCCCTCTCGGTCTACGCAGAGTCGGGTCGATATCTGGGGGTCGCCTTCGCGAGCCTGGCGAACGTCTTCGACCCCGAGATGATCGTGATCGGCGGCGGGGCCGCAGCCGCGGGAGACCTGCTGCTCGACCCCGCACGAGACGAACTGCGGCGCAGGGCCCTGCGGCCGATGACCGAAACACCCGTGGTCGAGGCGGACCTCGGCCCCGATGCCGGGATGATCGGTGCCGCGGCCCTTGCCAGCAGCGAATTTGCGGGAGGATGAGGGCATGCCAGGCAAGCTGACCGTCTGTCCCACGCCGATCGGAAATCTCGGAGACGTAACCGAGCGCGTTCGCGCTGCCCTCTACGAAGCAGACCTGATCGCATGCGAAGACACGCGTCGGGCCGGCCGCCTGCTCGAGTTGATCGAGGTGGAGGGCCTGAGGCTGGTCTCATACCACGAGGGCAACGAGGCAGAGCGGGCTCGCGAGCTGGCGCAGTCGATGGAGCGAGGCGAGAACGTGGCGCTTATCTCCGATGCAGGTACGCCCGGGATATCCGATCCGGGATTCAAGCTGATCCGCGAGTGCATCGAGCGTGAGCTGGAGGTAGAGGTCCTGCCGGGTCCTACCTCGATAATGGTTGCCCTGCTCGCCTCCGGGCTGCCGACCCACCGATGGCGATTCCAGGGGTTCCTGCCCCGCAGGACCGGGGAGCTCGAGCGGGTGCTGCAGTCGGCGGATACCACCATCGCCTTCGAGTCTCCGAAGCGTCTGCCCGAATCGCTTGCGGCGCTCGCGAGCCTCGCACCTGATCGACCGGCGGCAGTGTGTCGCGAATTGACCAAGCTGCACGAAGAGGTGGCCCGTGGAACCCTCGGCGAGTTGTCGCGTCGGTTCCGGGACGAGGTCAGGGGAGAGATCGTCGTGGTGATCGGACCCTCGGCCGGCGGCGCATCTCCCGACATAGGTTTCGCGGTCGATGCACTGAGGGGGCTGGTCCGCTCTGGGGCCCGTCCGCGCGCTGCCGCCGGGGTGGTTTCGGCGCTCACCGGGGTCCCGGCGAACGAGCTCTACAAGCAGTTGACCGGTCGCTCGCCCAGGGAGTAGCAAATGGCGGACGAGGGCAACTACTACGTCACCACGCCGATCTACTACGTCAACGGTGCGCCGCATCTGGGGCACGCTTACTCGACGATCGCCGCAGACGTTCTCGCGCGGCACATGAGGCAGCGGGGTCGCGATGTCTTCTTCCTCACCGGTACCGACGAACACGGTGAGCCAGTCGCCGCGGCCGCCGAAGCGGAGGGGATCACCCCCCAGGAACTCGCGGACCGAAACGCCCCCGCCTTCCAGCGGATGGTCGACCGGGTCGGTGCCGCGAACGACTTCTTCATCCGCACCACCGACCCTGGCCATATCGAGCGGGTTCAGCAGATCGTCCAGCGGGTCCACGACAACGGATACGTCTATGAGGGCTCCTACGAGGGTTGGTACTGCGAGCGATGCGCCGACTTCAAGACAGAGGTCGAACTGGGCGAGGGGGACACCTGTCCCATCCACAAGACCGAACTGGTGCGGGAGAAGGAGGAGAACTGGTTCTTCAGACTCTCGGCCTTCCAGGAGGATCTCGAGAAACTGTACGAAGAGCACCCGAACTTCGTCGCCCCCGACTTCCGTCGCAACGAGGCTCTCGCTTTCATCAAGCAGGGGCTCCGCGATGTCTCGCTGTCCCGACCGAAACTCACCTGGGGAATACCGGTCCCGTGGGACACCGAGCAGGTGATGTACGTCTGGTTCGACGCGCTGCTCAACTACGTGACCGCTCTGGGCTACGCGAGGGAGGGCGAGGATCTGACCGACACCTTCTGGCCCGCTCAGATGCACGTGCTGGCCAAGGACATCCTCAAGTTCCACGCGGTCTACTGGCCTGCGTTCCTGATGGCGGCGGGTCTGCCCGTGCCGGAGAGGATGTACATCCACGGCTACCTGCTGTTAGAGGGTCACAAGATGTCCAAGTCACTTGGCAACACGCTCGACCCGGACGAGGTGATGGACAGGTTCGGGGCAGATGCGTTGCGCTACTACCTGATGCGCGAGGTCTCGTTCGGTCAGGACGGGCAGGTCTCGCCCGAAGGCTTCGAGACCAGATACGAGACCGAACTCGCCAACGACTACGGCAATCTCGCAAGTCGCGTCCTGGCGATGGTCGATCGCTACCGGGACGGTGTAGTGCCAGAGGCCGAACCGGCCCCCGAACTCGTGGCGGCGTTCGAGGGAGTGCTCGATCGGGTGGGAACGCTCCTCGACTCGGCCGAGATCAGCAAGGCGCTGGACGAGATCTGGGATCTGGTCAGACGTCTGAACAGGTTCGTGGAGGAGACCAAGCCGTGGGAGCTCGCCAAGGAGGAGGGTCCCGGAGACTCTCTCGACCGCTCGCTCTACTCCCTCGCCGAGGGGCTGAGGGTCGTCACCCAGCTGCTTCACCCATTCATGCCAACCACCACCGACCGACTGCTCGATCAGTTGGCGGAACCCTCGAGAGGTCTCTCGGAGTTCGGCTCCCGACCCGGCGGCGTCTCCGTGAGGTCCGGGGACCCCCTCTTCCCCAAGCTCGATTAGACCCTTTCGGGTCGGACTGTTAGGCTCATACGGTCGTGATTCGGGAGGCTGGAGGCAGAGCGTCAGGGGGGAGTGCGCTTCGGGTCGTGTGCCTGTGCGCGCTGGTGGCGGTCCTGACCGCGGCGATGGCGGATGCCGCGAGCTCCCTGACCCAAACTCGCGGAGCATTCGATTCGACCGGCAGGGTCGCCCGGCCTTCAGGTTCTCTGCTCTCAGAGGATCTGGTCGTGATCCACGAGCAGCCGGGTACGAGGTTGCTGGTGACCCGGAAGATCGGCCCTCGGGTCTACTGTTCGGCCGACTGCTCGGTCAAGGCCGTGATTTGGCTGGACCTGCCAGGGAAGAAGGACCCGAAGGCCGTCACCTTCACCTCGAATCTGATCGCCAATCGCATCTACACGGCGACGGTCTCGCCCTCGGCCTCCGAGCGGTCGAGACTCGTCAAGAGCATCGGGACTTCCAAGCTGTCCGTTCAGCTCACCGCTACCGACCAGACCGACCGAACGGACACAGACAGGCGCCTCTTCCGATTCAGAACGGCTGACTGATCCGCTCAATCCCTTCGATGCGCTCCTAGACTGCGGGCGTGGTAGATACGCACGCCCATCTGGTCCTGTGTGGACCCGAGTCCCCCGCCGAGACCGTGTCGGCAGCCCGCGCGGCCGGGGTGGAGAAGATCCTCAGCGTCGGCCTGGACGAGGAGACGAATGCAGCAACGGTCGCGCTCGCCCGTGAGACCGAGGGCGTCTGGGCGAGCGTCGGCCGGCACCCGAACCAGGCTCTGGGA
>JBJTBI010000114.1:0-2306 GCA_046091265.1 bacterium | reverse complement strand
TCTGGAGCGCCAACTTCCTGGCGATACGCGATCCGTCGGCCGACGCCGAGAGGGTGATCGAACTCGGGGACGAGATACTCGGCTCTCGGGGCCTGGAGCACCGTCAGGTCCACATCGCCCACACCGACGCCCGGGCGGGTGAGGAGTTGGTAGCGGGACTGAAAGCCCTCGACGCCCGGTGGGAGCCCTCAGCCGAGGTCTACATGCCGCATCTGGGCGAGTCTGACCGCAGACCCGCACTCGAAGGTCGGGAAGTGACCGGTGATGAGATCCGCGAGGGGCGTGAGGAGCTCGCAACCGAGGCCGCGGGTGCGCACCACACCACCGAGTCGATGCGTCAGCTCCTGCGCTCCGGAGATGCAATGCAGGAAGGCCTCGCAGGCCTCTGGTTCGCGGCCGGTGAACCTCCCGACGGGTTCTGCCAGCTGCTGTTGCACCCCGGCGGTGTGGGTCAGGTCGAGAATGTCGGGACGGCGACCCGATCGCGACGCAGAGGGCTCGCCTCGGCGGCGATCATCGCCGCGATCGCAGCATCGAGGCAGCGAGGTGACGAACTGCTCTACGTGTGCGCAGATGCCGATGACTGGCCTCAGCATCTCTACGAGGAACTCGGGTTCGTTGCGTCGGGGAGACTCTCATCGGCAACCCTCAAACCGCCGCCTGCCTGAACGGCAAGTGACTGGATCGAGCAAAGAAAAGGCCCGGCCGCGCTCGAAGCGCGACCGGGCCGGAACCACGTTCCGCCAGTCAGGCCGATCAGATGGTGGCGGGCTCCTTTTCGGGAGCGGAACCGTTCGAGGACGTAGCCTCGTCGGCGCCGCGCCCCATCAAGACCTCCTTGGCGATCACCAGACGCTGGATCTGGGAGGTTCCTTCGTAGAGCTGCATGAGCTTCGCGTCGCGCATCAGCTTCTCTACCGGGTACTCCTTGATGTAGCCGTAGCCACCGAATACCTGGACGGCATCGGTCGTGACCTCCATGCAGGTATCTGCCGCGAAACGCTTGGCGTGCGAGCAGATCAGCGTGTTGCGCTGGCCCTGATCGAGCATCACTGCCGACTTCCAGACCAGCAGGCGGGCAGCCTCGATCTTGGTCGCCATGTCGGCGATCAGGAAGGAGATGCCCTGGTTCATCGCGATCGGCATGCCGAACTGGACGCGCTCCTTGGAGTACTCGGAGGCGTGCTCGAACGCGGCACGTGCGATCCCGACGGCCATCGCAGCAACGCCCGGACGGGTCCGGTCGAGGGTCATCATGGCGAGCTTGAAGCCGTGATTTTCCTCTCCGAGGAGGTTGGCCTCGGGGATCTCGGTCTCGTTGAAGGTGATGGTGGCGGTGTTGGATGCCCGCTGGCCCATCTTGTCTTCCTTCTTGTCGACCACGACCGTGTCGTCCTTCGGTACCAGGAAGGCCGAGATGCCACGGTGACCGGCGTCCTTGTCAGTCTTGGCGTAGACCGTGAAGTAGTCGGCGTAGCCACCGTTGGTGATGAAGCACTTGGACCCGTTGATGACGTACTTGTCACCCTTCTTGGTCGCGGTGGTCTTCATCCCCGAGACATCTGAACCTGCGTCCGGCTCGGTGAGGCAGAAGGAGGCGAGCTTGGGGCTCTCCACGAGCTCACCGAAGAACTGCTTCTGCAGTTCTTCGCTGCCGCCGATCGCCACGGGAGCCGAGGCGAGGCCGTTGGCCGCGATCGAGGGTCCGCTCCCGGAGCATCCCCACCCGAGCTCTTCCTCGATCAGCACTCCGTCGAAGTAGCTCATCCCGGGGCCACCGTACTCGGCCGGTACGTGCGTGGTCAGGATGCCGACCTCATGGGACTTCTCGAGCACCTCCTGAGGCCAACCGCCGTCCTTGTCGAGTTCCGCCGCGACCGGACGCATCTCCTTCTCGGCGAAGTCGTGCGCCATCTCCTTGATCGCCTTCTGCTCGTCGGTGAGAGTGAAATCAACCATGTCTTCTTCTCCATTTCCGGCTCCGTTGGAGAGCCCTCAATTCGTGTCCAAGACCATGACTGGCGATCAGATTGACTCGCGAGTCAATAATCAAAAGCCTAGCGGATTGGAAGGCCGAATCGGGAGATAGGAACGAAAGCGTGCCTGAGCCACCGCCAATAGGCTCAAGAGCGTGAGTCCCCCTCTTGCAGTCGAGTCCTCCACGCTGATGTTGGTGCTGATCGCCGTAGTGGTGATAGCCCTGCCGTTGGCAGGCGTGATCTTCGCCATCGGCTCGAAGGGCGCCTACAAGGGGATCGGCGGAGGTCCTCTCTCGATCGACCGTGAGGATCCGGGCAAAGCCGACC
>JBJTBI010000113.1:0-2814 GCA_046091265.1 bacterium | reverse complement strand
TGCTCCGGCGCAGCTCACTCCCGGACCGACGACCAGCCCGCAGCGACTCGCTCCTGGTGGGACCTCGCCGCTCGCAGGCCGCGGACCCGCCTCCGGGGCGGCGCCGGAGATCTTGGGCATTACCGATGCGGCGCTGTCCTGGGTGGATTCCGGCCGCGTCCAGATGGTGGCGAGCAGTCGCAGGTAGTAACCGAGCGACACCACGGTGCCCATCACGACCACCACCGCGAGCCAGGTGTAGCTCGCATTCACCGAAACCTCGATCAGGTAGAGCTTCCCGATGAACCCTGCGGTTCCGGGCAGGCCGATCATCGACAGCACACCTATCGTCATCGGCCACGCGAGCCAGGGACGTGTACGCCCGATGCCCGCGATGCCGTTCACGTCGTCGCCGAATCCGGATTCCCGTTCGCGCGCGACAAGCGGAGCGAAGACCGCGAGGTTGGCCAACGCGTAGACGGCGAGATAGAAGATCATCGCTCCGGCACCCTCGGTGCTCACCACGACCAGACCGACCAGGATGTAGCCGCCTTGGGCGATTCCCGAGTAGCCGAGCAGCCTCTTGATCGATCGCTGTCCGATTGCGCCGACGTTCCCGATCACGATCGAGATCACCGCGAGTACTGCCAGCGCGTCGCTCCAGATCCCAGATAGCTCACCGAACCCCTGTTCGAGCAGCCGCGCGAAGGCCACGAATACGATCGCCTTCGTGGCCACGGCCATGAAGGCGGTTATCGGCGTAGGCGCTCCCTCGTACACGTCGGGGGCCCACTGATGGAACGGGGCGAGCGAGAGCTTGAAGGCCATGCCGACCACGGCCATCGCCACGCCGGCGAGGACGAGCGTGTCGCTCGCCAGCTGATCCGAGGTCAACTCCTCGGCGATCACTCCGAAGTCGGTGCTTCCGGTCGCTCCGTAGATCAGCGCGAATCCGTAGAGCAGGGTTGCCGAACCCAGCGAACCGACGATCAGATATTTCAGGCCGGACTCGAGCGAGCCCTCGTTCCTCACCGCCGCGCCGCAGAGGACGTACAGGGGGATCGACAGGAGTTCGAGCCCGACGAAGAAACTGATCAGGTTGATCGACTGCGCCAGGACCACCATCCCCATGACCGAGCCGATCAGCAGTGCGTAGTAGGCGCCGTGAACCGCGGAGTATGCAGCCGGCTCACGCAACGACAGCAGCACCGTTCCTGCCGCCGCCAGCAGAGCGATCAGTATCGCCATCGAGCCGATGTCGTCGATGCGCAGCGCGTTCGAGACCAGATTCTCACTTGCTCCCCATTGCGAGATCGTCAGACCCGCGGTGGTCGCGAAGCCGATCAGAGTGAGCAGAGCGACACTGAATCTCCCGACCCGCGGGATGATGCTCGCGATGATCACCACGCACAGCGTTGCCAGGAGGGCGATCAGCGGAGACAGGCCTGCGTAGTCGATCGTGGGCTGGTTGAAGGTCACGGGCGACCCCCGACCGATGCCTCGGTGACCGGAGCCTGCCCCGCGCTTCGAGCGGCTGCGGCGATCTGGGACTCGGCGCTGTCATCCACTCGCTCGAGGATCAACTGCGGGTAGAGCGCAAGCGCCACGATCACCGCGACCAGTACTCCCAGAATCGCACCCCGGCCTGTCGAGATCTCTGCCGAAGCGTCGGCCTCGATCTCCCGGTTGTGCATCGAGAGTTGATAGAGGCGGAGCGCGTAGAAGCCCGCCATCGCGACGCCGAGACTCGCGATCACGGCGAGCGCGATGTCGACCTCGAACGCTCCTCTGAGCACGTAGAACTCACCCACGAAGTTCGCCGAGCCGGGAAGTGCGAGCACAGCCATCGTCACCACCAGGAAGATCGCGGCCAGGAACGGAGCTCTGAAGGCGAGTCCTCCCATCTTGCTCAGATCGTCTGATCGGACGCGCTCGGCGAGGAAGGCGATGATCAGCATCATCGGTACCACGACGAGCCCGTGGTTGACCATCTGCAGCACGGCCCCATCGAGCCCGTCTGTGCGCAGGGCGAAGTTCCAGAGCAGTACGAACCCCATCTGCGCGATCGAGGAGAAACCGGCCACCAGCCTCGCGTTGTCCTGCGAGAAGGCCATCACCGATCCGTAGATGATCGACACGACGGCGAGGATCATCATCACGCCCTGGAGGTCGGCGGTTGCGTTTGGGAACAGCGGAAGGCAGACCCGGATGAATCCGTAGGCTCCGACCTTCGACAGCACCGCAGTGAACAGCGCGAGGGCCGGCAGCGGTGCCGAACGGTAGGTGTCCCTCATCCAGCCGTGGAATGGGAAGACGGGCATCTTGACCAGGAACGCGAGCGCGAAGAAACAGAAGAGCCAGGTCTGGCTCGATTCCCGGACTCCGTGAGCAGTGATCGCGGAGATGGAGAAGGTGAGCGGCGAGCCCCCTTCGGAGGAGATGAACGCGGTCGCGACTGCGGCGACCAGCATCAGCAGCGTACCGAACAGCGTGAACACCTTCATCTTGATCGTGGCTGCCGAGGCTCCGAGCCCTTGGTCGGGATTCTTGCCCCAGGCGCCGAACAGGAAGAAGAACGGGATCAGCATCAAGTCGAAGAAGAGGACGAACAGCAGCAGGTCCTGAGCGCAGAACGCCCCGATCGCACCGCTCTGACCGATCGCGAGCAGCAGGTACCAGGTTGCCGGTCGGTCTGGTGTCTTGATCGCCGACCAGGCGGTAGCGGCGGGCCAGACGACCGCCGCCATCAGGACCAGGAAGACGCTGATCCCGTCGATTCCGACCTTGTAACCGACCCCGAGATCGGGAAGCCACTTCTCGTCCACGAGATACTGG
>JBJTBI010000112.1:0-4771 GCA_046091265.1 bacterium | reverse complement strand
GACGGAGGGGGTCCTCTACGACCGAATCCAGCGTTTCGCCTCGGTCCTCGGGGCGAGACCCCAGGCAGTCGAGCCAGCCGAGCACGACCGCTTAATGGCTACGGTCCGCCACCTTCCGCATCTGTTCGCCAACGTCCTGGTCGATCGGGCAGCGGGCTCGAGTCAGGGTGAGGCCTTGCCCGAGGTGGGTCCCAGCTTCCGCGACGCAGCACGGGTCGCAGGCGAGAACCCCTCGCTGTGGGCGGATATCTACCTTCGAAACGCCGACGAGATTGCTGCCGAGGCGGATGCGGCTGCCGAACGCCTGAAGGAGATGGCGGAGGCGATCCGAGCCGGTGACAGGGCTGCCTTGGAGAAGTGGCAGGAGCAGGCAGCCCAGCAGCGTCGGAGTCTGCTCGAGGGAGATCTGACCGGCGGCCCTCTGGTCGAGGTTCGCGTACTCGTACGCAACAGCCCCGGCGTGATGGCGGAGATCGCGCTGGCGCTCGGCAAGGCCGGTGTGAACATCGAGGACATGGCCCTCTATCCGGTTTCGGACATGAGTTCCGGTGCGATCTCACTCTTCGTCTCCGGCGATGAGGACGCGGAGCGCGCTCTCGAGTGCGTTGCGGCGTTGGGTCACGAGGCGATCAAGGTGAGTAGATGACCACGGTGCGGTTCGATCCGGTGGAGTCGTTCCGAGGCGAGTTGCGTCCTCCCGCCGACAAATCGATCTCCCATCGCGGCCTGCTTCTCGGCGCCTTCGCCGATGGCAAGTCGAGCCTCACCCGATGTCTGGATGCAGCCGACACCCGCTCCACCCTCGAGGCGATCGAATCGTTGGGTGCCGAAATCGCGATCCGAGATGGGAGTACGGATGGGCTGGATCTCGAGATCTCCGGGTTCGGACTCACCGGAGCGGCCTCCGGTCGGATCGATGTCGGCAACTCGGGCACTCTGATGCGCCTCCTGATCGGACTCCTCTCGGGTCAGCCCGACGGCGAGTGGGTTCTCGAAGGTGACTCCTCGATAGCGGAGCGGCCGATGGACCGGGCGGCGAACCCTTTGGTCGAACTCGGGGCGGCGATCGAATGCGAGGATGGTTCCCACCCGCCGGTTAGGGTCAGGGGAGCGAGGATCGAAGGTGGCCGGGTCGACTTGCAGCTCGCGAGCGCTCAGGTCAAGAGCGCCATCCTGCTCGCCGGGCTCAACGCGACCGGGCCGGTGACGGTCAGCGAGCCAACACCGTCCCGGAACCACACCGAGTTGATGCTCTCCGGATGCGGTGTGGAGGTCGTCTGCGAGGGTCTTGCGACCACGGTCTCTCCGCCGGCACAGCTCTCTCCACTCGATCTCGCGGTACCGGGCGACCTCTCCTCGGCCGCGTTCGCGATCGTGGCAGCGATACTGGGCCCCCAGAGTGGTCTCGTAGTGAGAGGGGTAGGCCTGAACCCGACGCGCATTGGGATCCTCGACATCCTCGAACTCATGGGCGCAGGCTCGGCGATCGAGCGGTCCTCAGTGGCGG
The DNA here is from genome assembly GCA_046091265.1 of bacterium. Lineage (GTDB taxonomy): Bacteria > Actinomycetota > Thermoleophilia > Solirubrobacterales > 70-9 > CAIUSP01. Next base: position 3,264 of record JBJTBI010000112.1, on the reverse strand, counting down.
AGAGTGGTGGCGAGCAGTTCGGTGATCTGACGGTCACATCGGCCGAACTCAGAGGGGTCGAGATCGGCGGGGAACTCATCCCGAGGGCGATAGACGAGCTTCCGCTCCTGGGGCTGCTGGGTTGTTTCGCCGACGGGGAAACCATCCTCTCGGATGCGGAGGAGTTACGAGTGAAGGAGTCCGACCGGATCTACGGGGTCGTCTCCGGTTTGTCCGGGCTGGGAGCCGAGATCGAAGAGACCGCGGACGGGTTCAAGGTGAAGGGAACCGGCGGAATAGCCGGAGGAGTGTTGGACGCCCGTGGCGACCACAGGCTCGCAATGCTCGGCGCGGTCGCGGGACTCGTTTCGCGTGACGGTGTCGAGGTGACCGGCTTCGAGGCCTCGCAGATCAGCTATCCGGAGTTCGAGCGGGACCTCCGTTCGCTTTCGGTCTGAAGACGAACAGAACCCGCCGGGATCATCGTCGCTTCCGCTCTACCCTGAAGCGATGCTGATCGCGATAGACGGACCGGCCGGAGCCGGGAAATCGACCACCGCACGCGGTGTGGCCGCTGCCATCGGCGGCACTTACCTCGACAGCGGGGCCATGTACCGATGCGTTGCGCTCGCAGCGCTGGGTGCAGGAGTAGACCTCGACGACCCGGTGACGACCGGCGAGCTCGCCGCCGAGGTCGAGGTCGACCCCGGTCCACCGCCCATGCTCGATGGAGAGGATGTCAGCGCCGCGATCAGGACCCGTGAGGTCTCAGAGGCGGCCTCGCGCGTATCGGTGCACCCAGAGGTCCGCGCGGCGATGGTGGGGCGTCAGCGCGAGCTGATCACCGACGGAATCTGGGTGGCCGAGGGACGTGACATAGGGACGGTCGTTGCACCGGACGCCGAGCTGAAGATATTCCTCACGGCTGATCGGACCGAGCGGGCCAGGCGTAGGGCTGTGGAGACGGGTGACCCTGCCGAAGGGGTTGCCCGGGACATCGCCGAGCGTGACCGGCGCGATACCGAGCGTGACCACGGTGCGCTGGTCGCCGCCGACGATGCGGTCGAGCTCGATACGACCGGCCTCGACCCCGAACAGGTGGTGGAGAGGATCATCGGGATCGCGCGTGAGAGGAATCTGGTTTGAGGGGGGACAGCGCGGACAGGAATCCCAAGGTCGCAGTGGTCGGGTTCCCCAACGCCGGGACGAGCACCTTGGTCAACCGGCTGGTCGGCGGCGGACTGGCCGTCACCGACTCGCAGCCCGGGGCGACGCGTGACCGGAGATCGCTCCCCTGCATCTGGAATGGGCTCGAATTCGATCTGATCGACACGGGCGGGATGGACTCCTCCGACACCCATGAGCTCTCGGCAGAGGTCCGACGGCAAGCTCAGCAGGCCATCGCCGAGGCAGATCTCGTCCTCGCGGTGGGGGAGGCACGCGCCGGCGCGGGTCCCGGTGACGTCGAGCTGGCCGGAATGCTGCGTGGCAGCGAGGCGCCGGTGCTCTTGGTCGGGAACAAGGTCGACAAACCTGCGGACGAGCACCTGCTCGGTGAGTTACACGGCCTCGGGCTGGGCGAGCCGATGGCCGTATCCGACGCTCACCGAATGGGCACAGGGGACCTGCTCGATCGGGTGGTGGAGCGGCTGAAGGAGCAGGGGGCGTCGCTGCAGAACCCGCAAGTGACCGAGGAGCGGCCGGCGCGGATCGCAGTGATCGGTAGGCCGAACGTGGGCAAGTCCTCTCTGGTCAACGCGCTGCTCGGCGCGGATCGTGTGATCGTCTCGGAGCAGGCAGGCACGACCCGGGATCCGATCGATACCGAACTCGACTTCGGCAACGAGCGTGTGGTGCTGGTGGATACGGCGGGCCTCCGTCGCAAGGGCAAGATCCCCGAGAACGTCGGTTACTACTCGCAGGTCCGCTCCGAACAGGCTGCAGAGGAGGCGGATGCGGCGATAGTGGTCTGCGACGCCTCGGAGGGGATCACATCCGAAGACCTCAAGGTTGCCGAACTCGCCATGAAGACCGGTTGTGCGACCTTGCTCCTGATGAACAAGTGGGACATAACCCGCACCGACATCAAGGATGCGACCGTCAAGGCCGAGCGGAAGCTGAAGATGCGGCCTCCTGTCAGAGCCTGCTCGGCTCTCACCGGCAGGGGGATCGAGAAGGCCCTCGCCGCTGCCATCGAGCTCGCCCATCGGGCAGGAGAGCGGATCACGACATCGGATTTGAACCGCTTCATTGCCGATGCGGTGGCGGCCCATCCTCCTCCTGAGAGGCGTGGCCGGAGGCTGAAGCTCCTCTATGCCGCGCAGGTCGAGCGCCGACCCCCTCGTATCGCCATCCAGGTGAACGACCGCAGTCTGATCAATCGGGATTGGGCTTTCTACCTGGAGAATCAGATGAGAGATGCCTACGACCTCCAGGGTGTGCCATTGGTGATCGACTACGTGCCTAGATCGGGAACCCGAAAGGGTTCCAAGCGAGGGCGTCGTGGAGCCGGCAACGGGGCCGAAGCGTGAGTCCAGCCACCCCGAAGAAGCCGGCCGCCCGCAAGGCAGGCCCCTCCAAGAAGCGGCAGCCGACGAGGCAGCCCAAGGGCAGGCCACGGAAGGGCCCCTTGGCCAGCCGTCTGGAGGAGCTCTGGTTCCGTGCTTCGACCCGGATCCGCGCGGCCGGATACTGGCTCGGTGAGCGGTGGAGGGCCGCACGCTCTGCCATCTCTCCCGGAGCTACCGCTAGTGGGAAGCGGGCCGCCACGAGAGGCAAGACCAAGCCGAAAGGCAGACCCCGTTCGGCTCCGAAGGGCAAGGCAAAGCGCGGGAAGAAAGGCAAGGAATCGGTCCTGGGCCGTCTCGGTCCGCGAGAGCGGCTGGGACTGGTGCTCGCCGGATCGGTCGCCGCTCTGGCCGCTCTGGTCCTGCTCGTTCCCCTGCCCCTCGTTCCCTGCAGCCTGAGCCCCGCCAAGCGGTGTCCTCCACCGGATCGGGCGATCGACCTCGTGCCCTCGGACGCCCTGCTCTATGCACACCTAGTCCGGGAGGAGGGGAGCGAGCAGCTGGAGAACTCCGGGAACCTCGGTGAGAGGATCCCTGACTTCTCGGCGGTCGGTGAGGCAGTCCTCGGTGGCTTGGCGGGAGATTCCGCTGGCGATATCGAACTCGGGCGGGACGTGCTCCCGTGGGCTCGACGAGAAGTCGCTCTCGCCGTTCTCCCCGGCAGCGGAGGGGAGGAGTCGGAAGCCGTCTTCATCGCCGGAGTGGAGGGCGATGGAGA
>JBJTBI010000111.1:0-2977 GCA_046091265.1 bacterium | reverse complement strand
CCCTGGCCGTGCTGCTGGTCGGGCTCTCCGATCGCGAGGCCGGTCTCTCGGCCGCCCTACTCGCAGCGGCCTTGGTCACCTCTTACTTGATCGGTCAGGCACTCTGCAGGTTGCTCGAGGGCGACGAGTCGGAGGCCGAGGGCGGAGCGGTGGCCCGATGAGCACTCGCGTAAAGGTCCTGACCGGGATCACCATCTATCTCCTGGTCGCCGTCGCCCTGGCCGTGATCTTCGGCAGCTCCGGCAAGAACGAGGCGTTCAAGCCGCAGAACGAGTTCAAGTTGGAGCCGTGGATCAACATCAACCTCGCCGGTATCGACTTCTCGATCAACAAGGCCGTGATGTACCTGATGATCGCGAGCATCCTGACCATCACCGTGATGGTCGTGATCGCACGCAAGATGCAGCAGAAGCCGAACCGCACTCAGACGGCCGTCGAGGTCGCCTACGACCTGACTCGCAACAACATCACCGGCACCAACCTCGACGGAGCCCTCGCTCGTCGCTGGTTCCCGTTCCTGGCCGCGGTGTTCTTCTTCATCTGGTTCTCGAACATGATCGGCTACCTGCCGCTTCCCACCAACACCGAGCACACGGTCAACATCTTCGGGATCGAGATGCCAGCCTTCGCCCTCTACGCGGCGACCGCAAACATCTCGATCCCGCTCGCTCTCACCCTGATCGTCTGGTTCGGTTATCACGTCGAGGGGATCCGGGCGAAGGGAGTGTTTCCCTACTTCGCCAGCTGGCTGCCCTCCGGCCTCGAGGACATGAATCCGTTCGGCAAGGCCGCCATCTTCATGATCGAGGTCGTCTCGCAGTTCGTGCGCCTGATCTCGCTCTCGGTGCGACTCTTCGCAAATATCCTCGCGGGCCACCTCCTCCTCCTCTTCATGGGCGGCGGGCTTGCCGTACTCCTCGGCCTCTCCGCTCTGGGCGCGTTGACGCTGCCCATGGCACTCGCCTTCTTCCTCTTCGAGGTGGGCCTGGTGGCAACGCTTCAGGCGTTCATATTTGCCACGCTCACAGCGATCTACGTCGGCGGCGCTGTCGCCGAAAGCCACTGACCAAATACGAAAGGAGCCTCATGGATCTGTCAACAATTTCGCCGTTTGTGGCCGCTATCTCAGACGATGGCATCACGGCCGCCGGTAAGGCGATCGCACTCGGTGTTGGTGCCGGTCTCGGATCGATCGGAGCCGGTATCGGAATCGGAATCATCTTCGGTAAGGAGATCGAGTCCGTGGCCCGTCAGCCCGAAATGAAGGACGAGCTTCAGAGCATCCGTTGGCTCGGATTCGCTCTTACCGAAGCCGTCGCCTTCTACACCTTCATCTTCGGTCTGATCGCCTTCTTCCTCTAGGCCGACACGAATGGAAACGCTGTCACAGATAGGCAATCTGGTCGTAGCGGCCTCCGAGACTGCCCCCACCGAGGAGGGCGGCAGCTTCCTGGTCTCCCCGTCACTCGGGCTGATGATCTGGACGCTGCTGATCTTCGGGATCACGATGTGGATCCTGAAGAAGCTGGCCTTCCCCAAGATCCAAGAGGCGCTCGATGAGCGTGCCGCCAAGATCAACGAGTCGATCGACGCGGCAGAGCGTTCCAAGGCCGAGGCGGACAAGGTGCTCGAGGAGTACCGGGCACGTCTCAAGGAGGCTCGTGAGCAGGCTGACGACATCGCCGAGCGTGCTCGCAAGGCAGCCGATACCGCCGTTGCCGAGGCCACGGCTCAAGGCAAGGAGAAGCGCGAGGAGCTGATCGAAGCCGCAAAGCGCGATATCGAGGGAGAGACCCGTCGGTCGCTCGAGCGGATCCGGAAGGAGGTCGCCGATCTCACGGTGCTGGCCACCGAGAAGGTCACCAAGCGCACCCTCGACTCCGAGGACCACAAGCGTCTGATCGACGAGGCTCTGGCCGAGGTCGACTTCACGGCGCTCTCCGGCAGCGGAGCAGCGAAGGAGTAGCGGTATGCCGATGGAGGAGATATCCCGTGTCTATGCCGACGCCCTGTTCGGCGCGGCCAAGGACGCCGGGAAACTGGATGAGGTGCACGAACAGTTGGGCGCCTTCGCGGACGCAGTCGCTGACAATCGCGAGATGTCCGTGTACCTGTTCAGTCCTTACTTCTCTTCGGCCGAGAAGAAGGAGGGCATCTCAAAGGCGATCGCAGGAGCGGATCCGCTGGTCGCGAATTTCCTCGATCTGCTGGTCGAGAAGCATCGGATGCCAGCGATCTTCCGCATCAGAAAGGACTTCGACGCCCTCTGGGCGAAGGAGCGCAAGCTCCTCGAGGTCACGGTGACCAGTGCGGTCGAACTCGACCCCGAGATCGCTTCGAAGATCGGTGGAGAGATCGAGCGTCAGACCGGCCAGACGGTGGAGTTGAGCGTCCAGGTCGACCCCGACGTCCTCGGTGGACTGGTGGTGCAGGTGGGGAACATGGTGTTGGACGCAAGCGTCAAGAACAGGCTCGAGAAACTTCGAAAGAACGTCGCTACGGCGGCATAGGAAAGGAATTCGAAAGAGACCATGGAGATCAAGCCCGACGAGATCGCAAACATCCTCAGGCAGCGCATCGAGGGAATGGAGTCCGACGCAGCCGACCTCTCCGAGGTCGGAACGGTGCTCGAGATCGGTGACGGAATCGCCCGCGTGCACGGCCTCGACAACTGCATGGCGCTCGAGATGCTCGAGTTGCCCCACGACGTGGTCGGCCTGGCCCTGAACCTCGAGGAGGACAACGTCGGTGCGGTGTTGTTCGGCGAGTGGGACAAGATCTCCGAGGGCGACACCGTCAAGCGGACCGGTCGACTGCTCGAGATCCCGGTCGGCGATCAGTTGCTCGGTCGTCTGGTCGATCCGCTCGGTCGTCCACTCGACGACAAGGGCGAGATCGTCACCACCGAGACCCGACCGGCCGAGTTCAAGGCCCCGGGGATCGTCCAGCGTCAGCCGGTCACCGAGCCGATGCAGAC
>JBJTBI010000110.1:0-3040 GCA_046091265.1 bacterium | reverse complement strand
TCCCCTACCCACCCCTGCTCCAAACCGCACTTCTGCAGATCCGGCTCGAAGAAGAGACCGAGGGACCGCTCGATGGCGAGCAGGTCGCGAGCGTTGTCGAAAGCGAGCCATTGCGGTCCGACCACTGCTCCGCGGGCGTAGCGCCACGCGTAGTAGGCCGCGGCGATGATCAGCAACTGGAGGATCAGATCGAGCGGACCACGCGGGAGGATCCGATCGAGGAGTCGGGGTCGAACCACACCCGACGAAGCGCTGACCGCGGCCTCAGCCATCGGAGGCGAGATCCCGGTGCGAGCAGATCCGCCCACCGCCGAGCACACGCCATGGGGTGAACCCGGCGTGGACCTCGATCGGACCGGGCTTCAGCACCCTCACCTGGGTGAAGCCGTCCTCCGAAGGGACCAGACATGCCTGCCCACGCTCGACCGTCCAGTACCTGGTCCAGCGAACCCGCACCGTCGCCTTGCCAGGCCGTAGACCGCGCAGGATGAACCCCTGCGGCTTGATCTTGACCAACTCCGCTGCGCCGCTTGCAAGCGGGGTCGGGTCCTTGACCGCGTAGACCGTCCAGTTCGCATTGCGCATCACCGGTTCGAGGTAGCCCGGACGGCTGGCGATCAGGTTCGCCTCCGCAACGCCGGCGTAGTCGAGCGGTGAATCCGGCACTGCGACGTAACCGACCGCCAGCGAGTCCAGCCACTTGCGGTATTGGCCTGGCGGGATCTCGCGTTGGTAGAAGATCGGGTTGAGCTTCCGGTCCAACTGCCGCTGCCAACCGCGGGCGATGTAGATGCCCTTGGGCATGTAGGCCGCCTCCCAGTGGTGGGAAGACGGCACCACCTCGACCCGGTACTCTCGATCGTCCATCGCTCCTCGCAGGTAATCGGCGACCGGGGCGTAATAACCCGGCTGCACCGACGGCTGGGCCTGAACCGTCTCGAGATCCCTGACCACCGGCACCAACTGCCAGTAGACGGCAAACGGTGCCAAGAGGAAGAGGATCATCCGCTGTCGCTGCCAGAGCGCACAAGCGAACAACGGCCCGAGGAAGAGCGCACCGAGACGCGTGGCGTTCCCACCCATCGGAGAGTCGACGGTGAAGGCGACCAGCAGCAGCAAGCCGTAGGCGGCAACACCCAGGCGGAGCAGCCTCTCCTGCCGTGGGATGCAGAGGAAGGCGATGATCGCCATCACGAAGGCGGGGAGGAAACTCGAGAGCACGAAAGGCTCGGTCCCGCCCTCGGGGAATACGAGCGAGACGAGAGCCACCATGCCAGCCGAGGCAACCGCGATCTCGAGGCCCTCCCGGCGTTTGCCCCAGGCTGCATAGGTCAAGCCGGCGCAGGCCAGGAAGAGCGCGGCGACCGGGCTGCCGAACGGGCAGAGCAGAGCGAGCACGATCGCGAACCCGCGCTTCCCGCGCTGGAGCGCGAGCACCGCTCCCAACGCGAGCGCGATGCCCACCGCGAAGGTCAACCTGCCGGTGAACAGGCTGATCGAGGCGCTGGCCGCGAACCAGACCACTCCGATCCTCGCCCTCTCGCCCCATCGCGCGTAGACGATCTCGGCGAAGATCAGAGCGGAGAGAACCACGGCAACGGCGGCCACCACCCTGGGGGAGGAGATCGAACCAAGCAGCGGCAGGATGAACCCGTAACCGGGCAGGTGATGGCCGCCGAACCAGAGGTTGTCCCACGCAGCGAACCCCTGGTCCTCGAACAGCCCGACCCTGAAGGTCTGTGCGGCAAAGTCTGCAGTCGAAGGAGCCGTCAGCAGATAGACAGCCGCGAGCACACCCGAGACGAGCGCCGGTTCCCAGAGGCGCCCGGCGGAGGCACGCCAGCGTACGACGCGATCGCTCAAGCGGTCGCGGTCCGCCAAGCCCAGGCGCCGGGCCGGGCGCGGGCGAGGATCAGGTTTGCTGTCATCGCAGAGGCCACAGCCACGGTGGCACCGGCCGCGGCATCGACCCAGAAGTGATTGGCAGTCACCAGAACCACGAAGAAGACCATGGCCGGGTAGCAGAGCCAGAGCACCTTGAAGATGGGTTTCGAGACGAGCATCGCAGCGGGGATCCCCACGAGCAGCGAGAAGCAGACGTGCATCGATGGAACCGCAGCGAAGGGATTGATGAAGAGGTTGACCATCGCCGAGTCGTGCTTGACCTGTGTGTAGGTGGCGATCGTGTCCACGAAGCCAGCCTGCGGGATCAACCGCGGAGGTGCGGTCGGGACCAGGGCATAGCCGACCAGCGCCAAGGCCATCGCGACCATGAACATGTTGCGAACGAAGTAGAAATTGGGGTTCTTGTAGAAGTAGAGCCAGATCAAGAACGCGGTCGTGATCACGAAGTGGCTGTTGACGTAGAAGAAGTTGGCTGCGTCGATCAACCAGCGGTAGTCGATCAACGCCGACTGCAGCGCTGGCTCGAAGAAGGTCCCGGTCGAGCGTTCGAAGTTGATGATCGAAGCGGCGTTGGCGAAGGCCTCGGCCTTCTTGCCCTCGGCGACACCGCGCACGGTCTCGTAACAGACCTCCGCGATCACGAACAGCATCAGTTGTCTGACCACGTCTATTCGGCCGTTGGGCAGCCTCGGCGCTGCCTCGATCACGCGCCTGACCGTCCTGTTGTTTAGAACTTTCCTCCGCACTGAACCCGCGATTGTATTCGGTGATGGCCGCTGGGGCGAAACGCGCCGCCCGAACGGGAACGGGAAGCCTCTCTCGCTACTCAGTCCGACTCGAGGAACTCGATCATGCGATCGATCAGCCAAGGGCGTTCTCGCCACGGCCAGTGACCGACTCCGGGCACCTCGAGCAGCTCGGCATCGGGCAGCGCCGCCGCGTACGCCGGGCCGAACTCCGGGCCGATGTAGCGATCCCGATCGGGCCAGACCACGAGCGCCGGGCATGTGAGAGAGGCGAGGTCACGACCGGCGCGGGCCAGCTCGTCCTCCGGTGCAGAGCGGTAGAGCCGCAGCACGGCATCCAGTGTCCCCCGGTCCATCCCGTCCTCGATCATCCTCACGAACTCGGGCTC
>JBJTBI010000109.1:0-4136 GCA_046091265.1 bacterium | reverse complement strand
CCCCAGCCGAGGTGGTGGGCCAGCTCGTGCCTGACAGTTCGCTCGACCTGAGCGCGCAGCAGATCGGGTTCGGTGCCGATGTCGCGAGTCAGTGTGTCTTCGAAGATCACGTTGTGATCCGGGTAGGTGTCTCTGGCCACGGTGGCTCCGACGTAGAGACCGTAGGCACCGTGCTTGTGGCCCTCGCTGGAGACCGTCACCGGCACCTTCTCCAGAGCCTCCTGGAATTCCCGGGGCAGGTCATCCAGCGCCGCGATCACCAGCTCGTCGAACGCCGAGGGCGGGCCAGTCGGGGTCGGCAGTTGGGCCAGGAGCTCGCTCCTGTCGACGATCTTGCGCCATTCGGTCTCGGGGATCTCTTCGCCGATCATCCTCGTTGCCACCCAGGCCATCGCCAAGGTAAGGAGGACGGCGCCTAGCAGGATGAGGAAGAGAGTCGGAACACCCGAAAACGATGGGGGATCGATCAGCAGCCAAACGGTGGAGCCGACCAGCAGCAAGAAGACCACCGGGCGCAGCGCGCGCCAGAGTGTGTCGCTCCGACTCTCTTCGCCACGTGTTTCCACTTCTCGAATGATTACGGGCGGCTGCGCTGTTTGCTGCTCCTGCTTCGTCCACCGGTCTCCCCGCAGGCACGGAACTTACGCACGCCGTAAGTGTTCAGAATGTGACGGCCTTCGCGTGGCAGGCATGAATCGGAGCGCGGGGCGATCTTTCGTGAACGGATTGCAAATCGACATCAGCAGAGCCGCCCGGCTGGCGCCGAGGCTGGCAGCCACTGTGCTGCTGGCGCTGGCTCTTCTCGCCCTCGGGCGAGCGGAGGCGCTGGCATCGCCTGTGGTCGGCAAGTCACTGACCAAGGAGAACCCGCGCCAGGTCAAGAAGTACTGGACGGTCGAGCGCATGCAGGCTGCAACTCCTGCGGCAGTCGATTCCGGCGATCTCCCTGCTCCAGGAGAGCCTCTGCCCGCAGTAGCGAAGGGTGAGCCGACCATCGTCCCGTCGCAGGGAATCACCGGAGCTACCCGACTCAGCTCGATCGTCTCGAATCCGACCACGCTGCCCAACCGTCTCCACGGCAAGGTCTTCTTCCAGGCGCGTAACTTCAACGGGGTGTGGGCGAACTACGTCTGTTCCGGGACCGTGGTCAACTCGCCATCCAAGCGGGTCGTATTCACCGCCGGCCACTGCGTGTTCGAGAACTTCTGGTCTCGCCGGGTGGTATTCGTCCCTGGGTACTACACACCTGATCCGACCTTCGCGAACCCGAATCCCAGTCCCGTCAGGCCCTTCGGCGAGTTCGCCGCCAAGCTCATCACCGCTCCCGCGCGCTGGGTCAACAACGAGTGGTCCAGGCCCGCCTATGCCCTGAGCTACGACGTCGGAGCGATGGTGCTGAAGGGGCTCACCCCGGTCCAGACCGCGGTCGGTGGTGCCAGAGGAATCGCTTTCAACGTAGGGCGCGGCAGGGAGTACACGGCCTATGGATATCCGGCAGGTTTCCCCTTCGACGGGAAGTCGCTGGTCACCTGCACAGGGTCCTTCGGCGGGCGTGATCCAGGGAGCTTCAGCCCCTCTCCCGGATGGATCCCTTGCGACATGACCGGTGGGTCTTCAGGCGGAGGATGGATCTTCGACAACGAGTTCCTCAACTCGGTCAACAGCTACGCCTACGGCAACTCGCCGACGAGGATGTACGGGCCTTACTTCGGCAACGTGATCAAGCGCCTCTACACCTCGGTGAAGAACGGCTGATACCACGCACGGGTTCTCACCCGTCAGCGCTCATCTCCAGCCTGCGCTACCGTCCCTGATGTTGTGGAAGATCGCAAAGAGATCTTCCAAGATGTGTGTGTTTAGGAGTTCGAGTTTTCGCACTTCCTTACGCACCAAGCTGCTTAGGAGGTAGCGAAATGCCGGAAGGCACAGTGAAGTGGTTCAGCAACGAGAAGGGATACGGGTTCATCACGCCGGAAGACGGCAGCAAGGACCTGTTCGTCCATTTCTCCTCCATCGAGGGTGACGGTTACCGTTCGCTCGACGACGGAGCACGCGTGAGTTACGAGCCGGAGGAGGGCCCCAAGGGTCCCGTCGCGGTCAACGTTCAGACGATCGCGGGCTAGCGGGGCCACAGCCCCTGGGGGCGTAGCTCAGCTGGTTAGAGCGCCGGCCTGTCACGCCGGAGGTCGCGGGTTCGAGTCCCGTCGCTCCCGTTCGTGGTGGCAGATGCCCGCCACCTGTCCGAAACGTCACTCACAGGCGGTCGGGGCTTCAGCCCCGACCGCCTTTGTCGTTAGAACATCATTCGTGGACCGTTCCCCTGATCGCCGGAGGAGACCCCGGCTCGCGACGGTCCTGGCCGCCGCCGCATGCCCCCTGGTTTTCGCCATGCCGGTGGGAGCCCTCGCCTCGGCACCGGCCGATCGACCCCCGTTCGACGGGGGAGAGGTAGGGCCGCTGGTCGAGCGCTCCACCACGGCAGAGCCCGCCGGTTTCCGGCTCGATGCGGCGCAGGCGCTCGGGATCGCCACCCGCACGGAGGCCGGGCGTGAGGCGGAGGACGAATACGGTCCATTGAGCGCCGAGATCGCTACCGTCGGCCGCGACTGGCAGGTGGCTCTGGTGGAATCGGATGGAACGCCCCGGGCGCTGGTCCTGGTGGATGACCGGAGTGGGCGGGTGATCGAGCAGTGGACCGGTTGGCAGGTCGAGACACGCCTCGCGCGCGGGTATCCGGGTGCGGTCGGCGGGATAGTCGGTTCTTGGTGGATCTGGATACCGCTGTGTCTCCTCTTCGTCGCCCCTTTCGTGAACATGCGCAGGCCGCTACAGATGCGGCACCTCGACCTTGCGGCGTTGCTCGCCTTCAGCGTCTCGTTCTACTTCTTCGCCCGCGGCCGGATCGACATCTCGGTACCGCTGGTCTACCCACTCCTCGGCTATCTCTTCGCTCGCCTCGTCTGGATCGGGTTCGGGCGCACCCGCAGCGCCCCACCCCCTGCAGGAGAGGGCAATCCCCTCTTTCGCCCGCGGTTGTTGGAGGCGGGACTCGCACTACTCGTGATCGGTTACGTTCTGGTGGCGATCCTCGCTGCCAAGGTGATCGATGTGGGGTTCGCCAGCGTGATCGGCGCCCACCTGATCGCCACCGGCGACTCGCTGTACGGAGTCGCATCCTCCAGCGGTCAGCCGCTGCTGGTCGATGTCTACGGTCCGGTCAACTACCTCGCCTATCTGCCGTTCGAGCGGATGTTCCCCTGGAACGGACTCGACTGGGACTCGCTGCCGGCCGCGAGGGTGGCGTCACTGGTCTTCACCCTCGGGACCGCTGTGTGCCTCTACGGCCTCGGCAGACAGGTCCCCGGTGGCGGGAAGGACCGGCCCCAGGCCCATCTGGCCGGTCTGGCTCTGGCAGTCGCCTGGCTGGCTTTCCCGTTCACACTCCTCTCGGTTGCATCGTCGTTCAACGATTCGCTGGTCTCCCTGCTCGTCTCGGCAAGCCTCCTCGCTCTGGCTTCGGCGCCCGGGAGGGGCGCGCTCACAGCGCTCGCCGGCCTGACCAAGTACGGCCCCCTGGCCATCGCCCCGTTGATGGCCGCGGGTACGGGGGAGCGACGGGCGAAATCACTGCAGCCGTTCCTGCTGGCCTTCATCGCGGTTGCGGCGCTCGTCACCATCCCCTTGATCCCGGATGGGGGGATACGGGAGGTCTACGACCGCTCTCTCGGCTACCAGGCCGGAAGAGGCTCACCGTTCAGCGTCTGGGGTCAGGATCCATCGCTCGGATTACTGCAGACCGTGGCGAGGGTGTTCGCAGTCCTGTTCGCGCTGTCTCTCTACTTCTTCCCTCGCCGCAGACAGCCCCTTCAGGTCGCGGCGCTCGCTTCGGCTGCGCTGATCGCCCTCGAGGTCTGCGCGATGCACTGGTTCTACCCCTACCTGCTCTGGTTGCTGCCGGGGGCGCTGGTGGCCTTCCTGCTGCTCGGAACCAGGGCGGACGCAGCGACCGCCAGCGACTAGCGCCTCGACCACTCCCCCCAGCGGAATCCGGTCTCGCTCGGTTCAGGTGGGAGCGGGCTCAGCGGAGGTCCGGGCGTGGTGGGCTCGGAGTGGTAGACGCTGGGTGCCGTGTCGTT
>JBJTBI010000108.1:0-10501 GCA_046091265.1 bacterium | reverse complement strand
ACGCGCCGAAGCACCCGCTGATCGAGGCTGAGAGGGTCGGGTTCTGGCAGACACCGAGGACGTTCGTGGACGGGTTGTACTGGTCGGCGCCCAGCGCCCACAGCGCATCCACCGCCGGAGCCGCCTGCCGGACCTCCGGCGGTGAGGATCTGTTGAGCACCTGCGCTCCAGCACTTCCCGCACCGGCGAGGAGTGCGACCCCGACCATCACCACGGTCGCAAGCGATCGACTTGGAAAGTGGCGCGTATGGCAGTGGGACACAAATCCTCCTCGCGCGGCGTGGCCATCGAGCCTCCGCATAGGTCACACTATATCCATCACAAATTACGGGATGATCTAAGCCCCAAGTTGGCATCCAGACTCGTATCTGGCCCGAAACTTGACCGGTCTTGAAAACCGGCAGGCGTCTTAGAGGCGTCTCGAGGGTTCGAATCCCTCCCCCTCCGCTCCGTTCCGACGGCACGCGGGTTTGAAGTTAGGTGGCACGCCCATACCCCTACCTATACTGCCGCCTGTGAGCAGGGACCCCCATAACCTCGCGCGAGGAATCCGCCTGCGCAACGCACTGATTGCAGCGTTCGCATTCGGCGCGCTCGTGCTGCTCTGCCTGATGGGCACCTCTCGGACGCCGACGGCCTCTGCCATGCCGTCGAAGCCGAACGTGGTCGTGGTGATGACCGACGATCAGACCCTCGCCGACTACATGGCGCGCCCGAACCGCAAGTGGCTGATGCCCCGCACCCATTCTCTGATCGAGAACCGCGGGGTCCGATTCGCGCGAGCGTACTCGAGCTATCCGCTCTCGTGTCCGTCACGCACCACCTTCCTCAGCGGGCAGTACGCCCACAACCACGAGGTGCTCTCGAACGTCCGCCATCCGAACGGAGACGAGGTCGTCTACTGCTCTGACCCGGAGTTCGACGTCCACTACGACACCACCCTCCCCGCCTGGCTGCAGGACGAGGGCTACCGCACGATCCACACCGGCCGCTTCCTCAACGGCTTCCCGGCAGTCCGCCAGACCGAGATCCCGGTTGGATGGGATGAGTGGTTCTCACCGGTATTCCGGTCTCAGTACCCGTCGGCGAACTTCTACGGCTACGTGATGAACGAGAACGGTTCCCTGACCGAGCCGTTCGGCCAGTTCCTGCAGATCGACAGCACCAACTACTTCACCGACATCATCCACTCCTGGGCAAACCAACAGATCGACAGCGCGATCGGCGCAGGCGATCCCTTCTTCACGGTGATCGACGAGCGTGCTCCGCACGAGGACTCCTCTCTTCCCGTCGGACCGCAGCCAGCGCTGCGACACATCAAGACCCCGACCGATCCCCCTCCCAAGAACCCCTCCACCGAGGAACGCGACATCTCCGACAAGCCCTATTTCATCCGCTCGGGCGGGCGCATCACCTCCACCCAGACCAAGAAGGAGTTGCGGGTCCGCAACAAGCGCCGACAGCAGTCTCTGCGGGCGGTCGACGAGGGAATAGGGCATCTGATCGAAAACCTCCAGGCGGAAGGGGTGTTGGACGAGACCTACATCCTCTTCACCTCGGACAACGGCTTCTGCCGCGGCGAACACGAGATCACGAAGGGCAAGGGTCGCCATTATGAGCCTGCAACACGGGTTCCGCTGCTGATCCGCGGTCCGGGCCTGAAGCGAGGGCGTGTGAACCACAGCCCCGTAGCCAACGTGGATCTGGCCGCGACGATCGCAGACGTGACAGGGGCATCGCCCACCCGAACCCTCGACGGCCGCTCGCTGATCCCCTTGGCCGAGAACCCCAAGCGCCTCTGGAACAGGCCGATCCTGATCGAGGAGTTCTTCCGCACGAAAGGGCGACCGGTGCGGCCGCAGGTGGTGATCGCGGGCAGCAAGACCACCCGCCTGCCGAACCACCAGGCGATCATCTCCGGCTACTGGAAGCTCGTCCGGTACGTGACCGGCGAACTCGAGCTCTACCACCTGAAGAGGGATCCCTACGAGGTCTACTCGCTGCACCGAGAGCCGGAGGCGATGGCACTCCGCAAGTACCTGCTGAGACGACTCGCTCGGCTCGACATGTGTCGCGGCTCCGCTTGTCGGCGTCAGTTCGTGGTGCCCAAACGCCTCACGGCTGGCGGGCTGAAGGCGCTCGCCCGTGTGTCGCGAAAAGGACGACCCTGAGCCGCATATGACCGGCAAGAAGATCGAGAAGAGCGACGAGGAGTGGCGTGAGCAGCTAACCCCCGAGCAGTACGAGATCCTCCGCCGGAAGGGAACCGAGGCGCCGTTCACCGGCGAGTACGTAGACGAAAAGCGCTCGGGGACGTACAGGTGCTCGGGGTGCGGTCAACCGCTCTTCTCCTCGGCAACCAAGTACGACTCGGGGACCGGTTGGCCGAGCTTCTACGAGCCTATGGATGACGAAGCCGTCGAGACCGAGGACGACCACAGCATGTTCATGAAGCGGACCGAGGTCCTCTGCTCAGGCTGTGATGCCCACCTCGGGCACGTCTTCGACGACGGTCCCGATCCGACCGGACAGCGCTATTGCATCAATTCCGCCTCGCTGGAGCTGGAACCAGACGACGAGTAGACCGGTCAGCCTGCCGGTATCGACGCAGGCGCACCGGCACCCACCAACACCTCGGGCAGGTCCACGCTTCCGTCGGCCTGCTGACCATTCTCGATCAGCGCGATCAAGGTCCGGCCGACTGCCACAGCCGTGCCGTTTACGGTGTGCATCGGCTCCGGAGAGGTCTTGCCCTCACCGTCGGGCCTGAACCGCGCTCCCAGGCGACGCGCCTGGTAGTCGGTGGTGTTGGAGCAGGAGGTGAGCTCGCGATACCGCTGCTCGCTGGGTATCCATCCCTCGCAATCGAACTTCCGCGACGCAGGTGCCCCCAGATCCCCGATCGGGATATCGACCACCCGATACGGGATGCCGAGACCACCGAGGATCTCCTCCTGGATCGCGAGGATCCTCTGCTGCTCATCGGATGAGGACGGCGGGGCACAGACACTGAACATCTCCACCTTGTCGAACTGGTGCACCCGGAAGATCCCACGTGTGTCCTTGCCAGCGGCTCCTGCCTCGCGCCGGAAACAGGTCGAGATGCCTGCGTAGCGGATGGGCAGATCGGCAGCCTCGACGATCTGATCGGCATGTAGCGAGGCCAGCGAAACCTCGGAGGTGCCGACCAGGAACAGCTCGTCGGCTGGGATCTCATAGATCATCTCCCTCTCACCTGGGAAGAAGCCGGTGCCGAAGAGCGCCTTCTCCCTGACCAACACAGGGGGGACTACCGGCTCGAACCCCTGGGCCCGGACCTTCTCCACCACCCAGCGGATCAGGGCCAACTCCACCATCACCAGATCCCCGAGCAGGTAGGAGAAGCGCGCGCCCGATGCCTCGGCGGCTGCCTTCATCTCGACCCATCCGTGACGCTCGGCGAGGGTCAGATGATCGACGGCCTCGAAGCCGAGGTCGGGGAGGTCTCCCACCTCCCGCAGGACGACCGCATCGGCATCGGTGTCACCGTCGGGGGCATCGGGATCGGGAAGGTTCGGCAACCCGGCCGCGAGGGCGTCGCAGTCAGCCTCGACCTTCGAGAGCTCTGACTCGAGTGACTTGATCTCGGACGAAAGCACCTTCATCCGGTCGAGCAGCTCAGCCGCGTCTTCCCCGGCCGCCTTGGCCTTGGCTATCTCATCGGACGCCCGGTTCTGCTCGGCGCGTCCGTCTTCGACCTGCGGCAACAATTCCCGTCGGCGCGCATCCAACTCGAGCAGGCGATCGAGATCATCGCTCGCACCGCGACGCTGGAGTGCCGTGCGTGCCGCGTCCGGGTCCTTGCGGATGGCTTTCAGGTCGAGCGTGGCTCTCGGCCTCCCGGTAGCGGGTACCTAGTTGCCTGCGTCTTTGCCGGCGTACTTGGCGACGAAACGGGCCACGTCCTCGGCGTCGCTTCCGACCACGATGTTCTGGGGCATGATCGCTCCGGAGAAGCCACCGTTGCGAATCGCGTAGATGGTCGAGAAGTAGGTCTCCTTGCGCTGGTTGAGATTGGGACCCATGGCGCGGGTGGAACGGTTCGAGGTTCCCTCGGCACCCGCCGCATCGAGTGTGTGGCAACCCGCGCAGCGCTCGGCGAACAGCACGGCGCCCTTGCGGAGGGGATCCTCCTCGGCGACTTTGACTCCCTGGGAGCCGCAGCCGGTCAGCCCGAGTAGGCCGACGCAAACGAATGTCAATGCGAGAGATGAACGCACGCCGTAATCATATTCGCAACCCGCGACAGCGAGTCTCCTCGCTACACGAATACCTATCCGTCGAGGGACGGCTAGCTTTCAACCGATGAGCGATCGCCCCGACGAAGCAACAGGAACCGGCCCGACCGGAGAGGAACTTCGGAAGGCTCTCGCGACCTTTCCAACGGGTATCGCGGTCGTCACCACCTTCCTCGGCACGGAGCCGATCGGCGCCACCGCCAACGCTGTGACCGGGCTATCTCTCGACCCGCCGCTTATCCTCGCCTGTCTGGATCGGCGGTCCCGCACCCTGCGAGCGATCGAGGCCTCGGGGAGATTCGGCGTGAACGGCCTCGCCGCCGAACACGAGGACCTCGCGCGCAGCTTCTCGGATCCCGAGAGTCGCGCCACCCGCTGGGATGGCCTCGACTGGGAGGAGAGCCTCGGCTCACCCCGGCTGAAGCAGGTCCCCCTCTGGGTCGGCTGCTCTCTGCAGGATCTGGTCGAGGGCGGTGACCATCTGATCGCGATCGGCGCAGTGGAGGAGATCGAAGGAAGAGATGCCGATCCCCTGATCTTCCACGGCGGCGACTACCACGGGCTGCGCTGAACGAAGCCGGACTCAGCCTGCGGGCGAGAGCAACGCGGCGCGAAGAGCCAAGCCGAAGATGACCAGGCACCCCACCGCCATCACGCCCATCTCGCGCCGCACGATCGCCAGCCCGATCGCCTGCTGCTGATCCGGCGGGACCGAGGCGAAGTCGAGCTCGCCCAATTCCTGCCTGGCCGCTCCGGCCCTGACCAGCTCCGCGAACAGCGACACCAAGAGGCAAAGTCCGCCGTAGACGTAGTGGAGATTCGGAGCAGCGTAGCCCCCCAAGAGCAGCACGGCACCGAGGGATACCTGGACCACCACCGCGACCTGCGCGACCCTCAGCGCGTACCAGAAGCCGACCGATGGAGAGCTCCTCATCCACGCGACCCCGCCCCAGGTACCTGCGGCGAGGGTCGTGACGAGGACGACTACTCCGAAGATCAGGTGGACGGTGGTCACGGCAGTCCGAGGTTAGGCCTAGTCCGGAGGTCGAAATACCCAGAAGATGGTCGGATATCCGCTTTCTAATGCGGAAAGTCACTTGTGACATGTTGATACAAGCGCGCCTGACGGTGATATAAGTCTCTGGAGAGAAGCGACCCGACCGACGCTCCCTGAAAGGAGACCCGAGTGCTTCAGAGTTATCTACCCATCCTGGTCTTCGGCGCGCTCGGGCTGGTGGTCGGTACCGCCTTCATCATGCTCAACACCGTGCTCGGGCCGAAGCGGCCGAACCCCTCCAAGGGCGACCCCTACGAGTGCGGTCTGCCCACCAACCTCGCCAGCACCTTCCGCTTCGGGGTCAGCTTCTACCTGGTGGCGATGCTGTTCATCCTGTTCGACATCGAGGTCGTCTTCCTCTATCCGGTGGGCGTCCTGGTCGAATCCCTGAAGAGCGTATTCGTACTGGTGGAGGTAGGGCTGTTCGTCCTGCTGCTGATGATCGGCCTCGCCTTCGTCTGGGCCAGAGGGGCACTCGATTGGAAGTAGAGAGGAAATCGGCCGCTGAATTCCGCTCCGAGCAACTCCGGGCCCGCGACATGCTGCGCGGCGACCTCGAAGGTGAGGCGCTGGAGGAACACGTCAAGGAGAGGATCATCACCACGACCCTCGACACGGCGCTCAACTGGGCCCGTGCGAACGCCGTGTTCCCCGCCACCTTCGGCCTCGCCTGCTGCGCCATCGAGATGATGTCGATGGTCACCTCCCGCTACGACATCGCGCGCTTCGGCTCGGAGGCGTTCAGGGCATCGCCGCGTCAGGCCGACCTGCTGGTGCTATCGGGCCGGGTCTCGATCAAGATGGCACCGGTCGTACGGCGCATCTACGACCAGATGCTCGAGCCCAAGTGGGTGATCTCGATGGGCGCCTGCTCCTCGTCCGGAGGGATGTTCTCCTACTACGCGGTGGTCCAGGGGGCCGACAAGTTCATGCCGGTCGACGTCCACGTGCCGGGGTGCCCGCCGCGACCCGAGGCGGTGCTCTACGGCTTCAACAAACTGCAGAGACAGATCGTCGGAGATCCCGACCTGGGTTGGCGCCAGCGATACAACGCGGCCGGAACCGAGGAGTGGGCTCGGATGGAGACCGGAGTCCCCACTCCAGAGGCGCTCGCCGCAGCACGTCGGGTAGTCGCCCGGGAGGAGACGGTCGAGCAAGGGGCGGGTGAGTAGCGATGCCGGACGCGGTAGGGCTGGAGCTGATCGCCAAGGAGATCAACGCCGCCCATGAGGGCGCCGTGAGCGAGACCGGCCACGAGTACGGCTCGGCGACTCTGGTGATCGCGGCAGAGAGCAATCTCGAGGTCCTGCGCTGGCTCGAGGAAACGCCGGGCCAGGAGTACACCTTCTGCTCCAGCGTGCATGGAGCCGACTACCTTCCGGCCGAGCCGCGCTTCGCCGTGCACTACGAGCTCCTCAATCGCGATCGCGTCGAGCGGATCCACGTCAAGGCGCTGCTCGGCGACCCCTCCGCGGAAACCGAGGACCGATGGGGCGAGGGGCCGCTCCCGACGCTCCGGAGCAGCGTCGGGATCTTCCCGACCGCGGAGTTCCAGGAGCGCGAGATCTACGACTTCTTCGGCATCGTGTTCGACGGACACCCGGATCTGCGTCGGATCACGATGCCTGAGGACTACGTCGGGTGGCCGCAGCGACGCGACTTCCCGATAGGAGGCGAACCGGTGATCTTCACCAACACCGAGCGAGAGAGAGCTGGGTGGTACGAGTGATGCTCGATCCGCGAACCAAACTCGAGGAATCGAAGATCGCCGACCAGTTCGCCGGTCGTGGGCTGAATCCGCTGATCGAAGATCCCGACGGGGCGGTCGTCACCCCGATGGTCGAGTCGGAGACCTCGACCGACGAACAGGTGATGACGATCAACATGGGGCCACACCACCCGGCCACCCACGGCGTCCTCCGTCTGGTCGTCTCACTCAAGGGCGAGTACGTGCTCGATCTGAAGCCGGTGATGGGCTATGTCCATACCGGAATCGAGAAGTCCTGCGAGCAGAAGAGCTTCTGGAAGGCAATCCCGTTCGTCGAGCGGATGGATTACCTCTCCTACTTCTTCCAGATGCAGGCCTACTGCGGCTGCATCGAGCGGATGATCGGACTGGAAGTCCCCAAGCGGGCCGAGTACCTGCGGATCATCCACATGGAGCTGAACAGGATCCACTCCCATCTTGTCTGGCTCGGCACCACCGCCCTGGATCTCGGGGCGATGTCGATGTTCTGGTACTGCTTCAACGTCCGCGACCGGATCCTCGACCTGTTCGAGATGTCGGCTGGCCAGCGGATGCACACCAGGTACTTCCAGGTCGGCGGCGTCGCTGAGGACATCCCGGTCGGCTTTACCGAGAAGGTCAAAGCGCTCTGCCGCGAGACCCCTGAAAGGGTGGATCAGTACGAGGCGCTGCTCGACCGCAACGAGATCTTCCTTCAGAGGACACGCGATGTCGGCATCGTCTCGCGCGAGCGCCTGCTGGAGCTCGGTGTGACCGGGCCTCTGCTGCGGGCCGCCGGTGAACCCTGGGATCTGCGTAAGGTCACCGACTATCTGCCGTACGGTGATTTCGAGTTCAGCGTGCCGGTAGGGACCGTCGGCGACAACTACGACCGTTACCGGGTGCGGGTGGCGGAGATCCGCGAGTCGATCAAGATCATCGAGCAGGCCGGCGAGGGGCTCCCCGAGGGACCGCATATCGCCGACGATCGCAAGTACGTGCTCCCTCCCCGGGACGAGCTCGGCACCTCGATGGAGTCGCTCATCCACCACTTCAAGTTGGTTACCGAGGGCTTCCGTGTACCGCCCGGAGAGCTCTACAACCCAGTCGAGGGCCCACGCGGCGAGACCGGCTGCTTCATCGTCGCCGACGGCTCGGCCAAGCCGGCGAGGGTGCACTTCCGTGACTCGTCGTTCGTCAACCTGCAGTCGCTCAAGGACATGTGCGTCGGCGGTCTGGTGGCGGACCTGATCGTGAACCTCGCGATGCTCGATCCGATCCTCGGAGGGATCGACCGGTGAGCGCGGCCGGCGACCAGGCGGGCGAGGGGATGTTCCCTCAGGAGGTGGATCTCGAGAGGGTCCTCGACGAGCACGACTTCACACCCGAGATCGCGGAGATCGATCTGGACCGGGCAAAGACCGGTAGCGTCGGCCGCGAACCGGCGCCGGTGCCGGAGCCCGGAGAGGTAGAGGTTCCGGAGAAGCTCCGTCGCGAGATTGAGCGGGCGATGGCCAAATACCCTGAGGTTAAGTCAGCATCGATCCCGGCTCTCTGGGCGGTTCAGCGCGAGTACGGGTGGTGCTCTCCGGAGGGGATCCATCAGGCCGCGGCGGTCCTCGGCGTAACCCCCGGTTACCTGCAGTCGGTGGCGACCTTCTACGACCTCTTCCACACCGAGCCGACAGGCGAACACCAGGTACTCGTCTGCACGAACATCTCCTGTTGGCTGCGCGGAGCCGACGAGATGCTCCAGGAGATGTGCGAACAAGCCGGGACGGCGCCCGGTGAGACCTCGGGAGACGGCAAGCTGTTCGTGCGGGGGTTCGAATGCCTCGGGGCCTGTGACCTCGCACCGATGGCATCGATAGACGGTGAGTACTTCGGTCCGCTGGAGCCGGGCGAGGGCGCAGAGGCGATCTCGCAGTTACGCGCCGGGGAGAAGGTGCTGCCCAAGCGCCGACTCGAGGATCGCGGGGCCGCGGGCGGCAAACGTGCCGGTGCCGACCGACGCACTTCCAGCCACCCGATGAACAAGACCAAGGCCAAGCCCCGGGCCAAGAAGACCGGAAAGGCGTAGGCATCATGCCGCCGACCAAGACCAAGACCAAGACCGACAAGACCACCGAGACCCGGATCCTCTTCCGCAACATCGACGAACCCGGGCTGTCGAAGATCAGCACCTACAAGCGTCTCGGCGGATACAAGTCCTTGGTCAAGGCCTTCACCGAGATGACTCCCGAGGATCTCCTCGCCGAAGTCGAGGCATCCGATCTGAGAGGGCGTGGCGGTGCCGGCTTCTCGATGGGCAAGAAGGCATCGGTCCGACCGAGAGGCGACATGGACAAGTACCTCTGCTGCAACGCGGACGAGTCCGAGCCTGGCACCTTCAAAGACCGTGAGCTGATGCAGAAGAATCCCCACCAGCTGATCGAGGGGATCGCCATCGCCGCGCGCGCCGCCGGTGCCAACCGCTGCTTCATCTACATCCGCGGCGAGTACGTGCTGCAGGCCGACACGCTCGACCGCGCGGTGGCCGAGGCCTACGAGGCCGGATATCTCGGCGAGGACGTCTGCGGCACGGGCGAACAGGTCGAGTTGGTCGTCCACCGAGGTGCTGGTGCGTACATCTGCGGTGAAGAGACGGCGCTACTCGATTCGCTCGAAGGAAAGCGTGGCAACCCCAGGTTGAAGCCGCCGTTCCCTGCGGTCGAGGGTCTCTACGGAGGGCCGACCCTGATCAACAACGTCGAGACGCTCTCCAACCTCCCCCACATCGTGGCATCGGGAGCCGAATGGTTCCGCAGCTTCGGGACCGAGCAGTCTCCGGGCACCAAGGTCGTCTCCGTCTCCGGCGACGTGGCGAAACCCGGCAACTACGAGATCGAACTCGGCGTCCCGGTGCGGGGGATCATCGAGGACCTCGCCGGTGGTACCTCGGGCAAGGCGAAGCTGAAGTGCTTCTTCCCCGGAGGATCCTCATCGCCGGTGCTGACCGCCGAGGAAGGTCTGGACCTCCCCTACAGCTTCGAGGCGATGGCCGACGCGGGCTCGATGCTCGGCTCGGGCTCGATCATCGTCTGTGACGAGGAGACCTCGGTGGTGGAGCTCGCATTGCGAGTCGCGCGGTTCTATCACCACGAGTCCTGCGGCAAGTGCACTCCCTGCCGCGAGGGACCCAACGGGACGGTGAAGATGCTCGAGCGGCTCTCACACGGGGAGGCAACCCCGATCGACCTCGAGACGATCGTCTCGGTCCAGGGCAACATCACCGGAAACTGCCTCTGCGTGCTGGGTGACTCGATGGCCGCGCCGGTCAGCGCTCTGGTCGCCAAGTACCGACCCGAGTTCGATCAGGCGATCTCGATGGGTGGGGTCAACGGCCATGCCGCATCGGGCAACGGCCACGGTGGCGATGCTCTGCCGGATGTGGCCTGGCCG
>JBJTBI010000107.1:0-5437 GCA_046091265.1 bacterium | reverse complement strand
CATGACCCCGTCTTCACCCACAACGATCTGCTCCCGGCGAACCTGATCAGGTCGAGCGACGGCGCACTGCATCTGCTGGACTGGGATTATGCAGGCATGGGTAATCGCTTCTTCGACTTGGCGAACTTCGCGATCAACGCGGAACTCTCGGAGACACACCGCGACCTCCTGCTCTCCTCCTACTTCGGAGAGGTGACCGACGCGAACCGTGCAACCTTGAGCCTGATGCTAGTCATGTCTGACTTCCGGGAAGCGATGTGGGGCGTCCTGCAGGGAACGCTCTCCGATCTCGACTTCGACTTCGCCGACTATGCGGCGCGGCACTTCCGCAGGTTGATCGAGACTTCATCCGAACCGGCCTTCAGCGAAGCCCTCGAGGCGGAATCCGTTGCCTAGGAGAGATCTCCCCGAACGAGCACGGTGCGTCATCGTCGGCGGTGGGGTCGGCGGTGTGTCGATCGCGTATCACCTCGCCCAACTCGGGTGGACGGACGTCGTGGTGCTCGACCGACACGAGCTCACCTCTGGATCGACCTTCCACTCCGCCGGACTCGTCGGCCAGCTGCGTGGCTCGGTGACGCTGACCACGATGATGATGTACTCGGTGGAGCTCTACAAGAGCCTGGCCGCCGAGACCGAATTCGATCCTGGCTGGGTCGAGTGCGGGGGGATCCGCCTCGCTTCCACCGAGGAGCGTATGGAGGAACTGCGTCGCCAGGCTGGATGGGCCAAGACCTTCGGGCTGCCTCTCGAGTTGATCTCTGCCGACGAGGCTGCGGAGCTGTTCCCCCTGATGTCGACCGAGGGGGTGCTGGGCGGGGCCTGGCTGCCGACCGACGGATATCTCGATCCCGCACAGCTCACTTATGCGCTCGCCGACGGGGCCAGGCGTGGCGGCTGTGAGATCCATACCCACACCAGGGTCACCGGCTTCTCCCGTGAGAACGATCGAGTTACAGGGGTACAGACAGACCGGGGCGACATCGAATGCGAAGTCGTGGTCAACGCCGGCGGGATGTTCGCGGCCGAGATCGGACGGCTGGCCGGAGTCCGCATCCCGATCATCCCGATGAGTCACCAGTATCTGGTGACTCAGCCCTTCCGGGAACGGAACGGAGGACACCTCCCCACCCTGCGTGACCCGGACCTCTTGATCTACTTCCGCGAAGACGGGGGCGGCCTCGTGATGGGGGGCTACGAGCGCCAGAGTGAACCTGCGTTCATGCCGGATGGGGGGGGTGACTTCGATGCGATTCCGCCTGACTTCATCGGCCGGCTCCTCGAGGAGGACTGGGACCGATTCGAGGAGATCACCGACAACTCGAAGAGACGCGTTCCGGTCATGGACGAGGTGAAGATCACGAAGTTGATCAACGGGCCGGAGGCCTTCACCCCAGACAACGAGTTCTGCCTCGGTGAGACGGAGCTGGGTGGGTACTTCGTCGCCGCCGGTTTCTGTGCCCATGGACTGGCCGGCGCGGGCGGGATCGGCAAGGTCATGGCCGAATGGATCGTCAGCGGAGAACCCGAGGTAGACCTCTGGGAAATGGACATCCGGCGGTTCGGCCCCCAGTACCGGTCTCCCACGTATACCCACGCGCGTACTCGGGAGAACTATGAGAGCTACTACGACATCCGCTACCCGAATCACGAGAAGCTCGCGGGGCGGCCACTGAGGATCTCACCCGCAACACCCTGGCATGCGAGCCACGAAGCAGCGTTCGGCGAGAAGTCGGGTTGGGAGAGGGTGAACTGGTACGAGTCGAATGCGGCGGCAGGCGACGATTCGCTCCGCCCGAGAGGATGGGCCGGAGAGCACTGGTCGCCCGCAATCGGGGCCGAGCATCTCGCCTGCCGGGAGACAGCGGCGATCTTCGATGAGACCTCCTTCTCAAAGATGGAGATATCGGGTGACGGCGCGTCAAAGGCGGTCGAGGCTCTATGCGACAACGAGGTGGCCGGGGACATAGGCCGAATCACCTACACGCAGATGCTCAATTCGCGCGGAGGGATCGAGTGTGACTTCACCGTGTCACGCCTCGCCGAGGATCGCTTCTGGATCGTCACTGGAACGGCGTTCGGAAACCACGATAGGTCGTGGATCGCGAGCCATCTACCCGAAGGGGTCGCCGTGACTGACGAGACCTCGAAATGGGCCTGTTTCGGCGTTTGGGGTCCGAATGCGCGGGAGATCCTCCAGCCCCTAACCCCCAGCTCGCTGAAGAACGAGGACTTCCCGTATATGAGCCTGCAGGAAATGACCCTCGGAAATGTCCCGGTGAGGGCAATGCGGGTGACCTATGTGGGTGAGCTCGGATGGGAGATCTACTGCCCAACCGAGTTCGGAGCAGGACTCTGGAGGGAGATCTGGGAGGCGGGAAGGGAGCACGGACTGGTGGCCGCCGGATACCGGGCCATCGACTCGATGCGCCTCGAGAAGGGCTACCTGGTCTGGGGTGCCGACATCACGCCCGACGAGACGCCTTACGAGGCCGGTTTGGGTTTCTGCGTTAAGCCCGACAAACCCGGCGGATTCATCGGCGATAAGGCCCTCGCGGAGGCAGCCGATGCTGGCCCGAGGAAGATGCTGCGGTGCATAAGCCTCGAGGACCCTCGCTCGGTCTGTCTCGGTAACGAACCGGTCAGAGTCGGTGGGGAGATCGTGGGCCGAGTGACCACGGGTGGATTCGGCTACACCTTGGGGAAGTCGATCGCATACGCCTATCTACCCCCGGATGGGACCGCTGAGGGGACACCTGTCGAGATCGAGATATTCGGGGAATGGATCGCCGGCGAGGTCGAGGCTGGACCCCTCCTCGATCCGAAAGGCGAACGGATTAGGGCCTGATACCCCGCGCAGTACGGCCAATGCAGGGCGGCCCGCACCGAGTTTCGGTTCAACCGAGGCGTTCCAGGATCTTCTCTCGCGCAAGGCCTCCGTCGATCCGGCCCTGAGAGTTCTTCATAGCCGCGCCCACGATCCGACCTATTGCCTTCTCGTTCCCGGACCTGACCTGATCAGCTGCTTCGGGTTCGCTCTCGATAGCAGCGTCGATCATCGCATCGATCTCGGAATCATCCGATATCTGGGCGAGTCCCTCGCTCTCGACCAACCTGGCAGCCGTACCTCCCTCGGATGTGAGCTTACCCAGAATCTGCTTTCCAGCCGAATGTGACACCTGCTTGTCCTCGACCATCGCAGCCAGGGCCGCGATCTCCCCTGGTTCGGCCTTCGAACGAGAGGGGTCCTCACCCAGATCCTGCTCCCGCAGCGCGGCCACCAGATCCCCGGTCACCCAGTTGGCTATCGCTCTGGGTGTGGCTTCCGAGCCCGCGCCGAGAGCGTCCTCGAAGAATCCTCCCAGCTCGGGCTGGAAAGCCAGGCTTGCAGCCGTCGCTTCTGGCAGGTCGAGCTCGGTCAGGTACCGCTCCTTCCGGGCAGCGGGGAGTTCAGGCAGAGCCGCCTTGGCGGCCTCGCGCATCTCCGCCGTCGGAACCACCGGGACCAGATCCGGCTCGGGGAAGTAGCGATAGTCGTGCGCGTACTCCTTGGACCTCATCGGTGTGAGAGAACCGTCGTCGGGATGGAAGTGCAGGGTTTCCTGTTCCACCTCCTGGCCGGATTCGATCAACTCCCTCTGACGCTGGATCTCTGCCTCGATTCCCCGTTCCAGGAACCGGAAGCTGTTCATGTTCTTCAACTCCGTCTTGGTGCCGAGTTCATCTGACCCTGCAGGACGCAGGGAGACGTTGCCATCGACCCTGAGGCTCCCTTCCTCCATGTTGCAGTCGGAAACGCCGAGACTCGCGAGAGTGGCCCGCAGCAAGTGCGCCCACTCGCGCGCCTGGGCGGCAGAGCGGATATCGGGCTCGGAGACGATCTCCACGAGCGGCGTGCCACCGCGATTGAAGTCGACCACAGAAGCACCCGATCCGTGGATCCTGCCGGACGCTCCCTTGTGAGAGAGCTTGGCGGCGTCCTCTTCGAGATGTGCACGATGAACGCGAACATCTCCGAGGCGGCCGTCGACCGCGATCGGATGGTCATACTGGGAGATCTGGTAGCCCTTCGGTAGATCCGGATAGAAGTAGTTCTTCCGGTGGAAGGTGGACCGCTCGGCGATCTCACAGCCGAGGGCCTCGCCGATCATCAGTGCGTACACGATCGCCTGCTCGTTCACGTTGGGGAGCACCCCGGGGTGCCCGAGGCAGACCGGACAGATGTGACTGTTGGGCTCGTCACCAAAGGACAGCCTGCACCCACAGAACATCTTGGTCTCGGTGGCGAGCTGGACGTGGATCTCCAGACCGATCACGGGTTCCAGCGCGGTCATGCGTCTCCACCTGGCATCTGATCGAGTCTCTTGACTCAGATCGCGGACTCGAGCGCCTGCGCGGCCTCGAGCAGGCCCTGCTCGCGGAACGCTGGTGCCGCGATCTGGAACCCCACTGGAAGTTCAAGCCCGCCCTCGGGTGGGGCGGCCAGTCCAGCTGGTATGGAGATCGCGGGTATGCCTGCCAGCGACATCGGAACCGTGCAGAAATCAGAGAGATACATCGACAGAGGGTCCTGGGTACGGGCTCCGAGTGGAAAGGCCACCGTCGGCGAAGTCGGAGTCACAACGAAATCGACACCTTCGAAGGCCGCGGTGAAGTCTTCCGTGATGCGAGTCCTGACCTTCTGCGCCTGCGCGTAGTACGCGTCGTAGTACCCGGAGGAGAGGGCGTAGGTTCCGAGCATAATCCGCCGTTTCACCTCAGAGCCGAAGCCTTCCGAACGAGTCCGCTCGGACATCGAGACCAGGTCATCGGCATCGACCCTCATTCCGTACCGGACGCCGTCGTAGCGCGCGAGATTCGACGACGCTTCGGCTGGCGCGAGGACGTAGTAGGCCGAGATACCGTGGGCTGCATGCGGAAGATTCACCTCGGCAACCTCGCCGCCCAGTTCCTCGACCTTGGAAAGCGTCCGCTCGAATACCTCGCGTACACCCGTCTCGATGCCGACGTCCTCGCCCACCAATTCGGTAGGTACCCCGAATCGCAACCCGTCGAGATCGACGCTGGAAGGCAGTTCTATCGGCGCCTCCAACCCCACCGAGGTCGAATCCCGTCGATCCTGTCCCTGCATCGCCTCGAGCAGCAAAGCAGCGTCGGCGACGGTCCGGGTAAGCGGACCACACTGATCGAGAGAGGAGGCGAACGCAATCATCCCGAAGCGCGATATCGCCCCGTAGGTGGGTTTCAGTCCTACGATTCCGCAAAGTGCTGCAGGCTGACGAATCGATCCACCGGTGTCAGTTCCGAGCGCGCACGGGGCGAGTCCGCCCGCGACAGCGGCGGCGGATCCGCCGGAGGAGCCTCCAGGCACACGAGTCCTGTCCCAAGGATTGGACCCTTCCCCGTAGGCCGAGTTCTCGTTGGAGGAACCCAACGC
>JBJTBI010000106.1:0-6615 GCA_046091265.1 bacterium | reverse complement strand
CTCACGTGGGTTTCTCATCTTGATCTCCGTCTCGTGCGTAGGGTTGGGACGACTGGAACGGTAACCGAACGCAATCCCGGCGGTCATGCCGGCAAACAGCCCAAGGTGACCATCGCCACCTTTCGCGTCGCATTCCGGAGTATCCTTTTCCCATTCCCAACTGAAGGAATCGGAATATCAAGAGACAGCTTCGATCCACCGCTAATCAGAGCAAGGAGGCATCGTGATGGCCATAGCTACCGCAACTTATGAGGACAAGACCGAGGAGCAGAAGGCGATCATCGAGATGGTCCGTCAGTTCGTCGACGAGCAGATCATCCCCAACGCCGAGGAGTACGACCACGAGGACAAGTTCCCGGAGCCCATCGTCGAGCAGATGAAGGAGCTCGGTCTCTTCGGGGTAACGATCCCCGAGGAGTACGGCGGAATGGGCCTCGACCTGACCACCTACACGATGATCGTGGAGGAGCTCTCCCGGGGCTGGATATCCATTTCCGGTGTGGTCAACACTCACTTCATCGGTTCCTACCTGCTCATGAAGTTCGGGACGGAGGAGCAGAAGGACTACTTCCTGCCCAAGATGGCTACCGGTGAGATCCGTGCGGCCTTTTCGCTCTCTGAGCCGGAGGTCGGTTCGGACGTCCAGGGAATCAAGACCTCCGCTGTCAAGGAGGGCGACGACTGGGTCATCAACGGCCAGACGAGGTGGGTCACCAACGGTTTGGGATCGAGCGTCGTGTTCCTCTTGGTCAAGACCGATCCCAAGGCCGATCCTCCCTACAAGGGGATGACCTGCTTCATCACCGAGAAGGAGGCCTGGGAGCATGAGAACACGGGTGAGTACGCGGGCCTGAACATCCCTCCGACCATCAAGAAGATGGGATACAAGGGTGTCGAATCGACCGAGCTGGTCTACGACGGCTACAAGTGCCCGAGCGGCCGCATCCTCGGCGGAGAAGAGGAAGGTCTCGGCGAGGGGTTCAGGCAGATGATGGACGCACTCGAGGTAGGCCGAGTCAATGTTGCCGCTCGCGGCGTCGGTATCGCGCAGCGGGCGTTGGAGTTGGGGCTCCGGTATTCACAGGAGCGCAAGACCTTCGGCAAGCCGATCGCCGAGCATCAGGCCATCCAGTTCAAGCTCGCCGATATGGCGACGAAGGTCGAGGCGGCTCGCCTGGTGACCTTGAAGGCGGCGCGGATGAAGGATGCCGGGGAGCGTTCCGACCTCGAGGCCGGAATGGCGAAGCTCCTCGCATCCGAGACCGGCAAGGAAGTCGTCGAGGACTGCTTCCGCATCCACGGCGGCTACGGCTACTCGAAGGAGTACGAGATCGAGCGGCTTTACCGCGATGCACCCCTCCTCCTGATCGGAGAGGGGACATCCGAGATCCAGCGGATGGTCATCGGCAAGAAGTTGATCCAGCGGCACAAGATCTAATCGGGGGACAGGCGCTTGTCATCTGACACCGCGGCGCTCGTGACTCGGGCCGTCGAGCGGTTTCAGGTGGAGGTGCCTGCGCTCGCTGAGCTCAAGCTAGTCTTCGCCCTGGAACTGAAGGGGAGGGGCGACCTTCAGGTGTTCAGGGTGGAGGTCCCCGGACCGAAGGTCAGCAAAGAGCAACCGGACGACGCCAGGGTGAGCGTGACGGTGGGACGGGCGGAGTTCAACGACTTGGCGGAGAAGGGCACTGTCGAGAGCTACCGGACAGCCTGGGAGACGGGTGAGATCAAGGCTTCGGGGGACCCCAACATCCAGAAGTTGATCGGGCAGATCGTAGCGCGGCAGATCGAGCGCTCGAGGCTCAAGAAGTCCCACTGACCGGCTCGCGAGCGGACGCCTTGGGTCGCAGTAGGACTAGGATTGCTCGCGTCAGTCGGGGATTCCTGTTGTCACCTGCTCCCCCAATTCCACCCAAGGAGAAGACGCACGATGAGCGACGAGAAGAACGACTTCACCACCGATCAGGCTGAGCGCGAAGAGTCGGGCTCGCACCCATACGGCCGCTATCTAGAGGAGTTCGAGGTAGGGGCCGTGTACAAGCACATGCCGGCCAAGACGGTCACCGAGGCAGACGACCATCTCTTCTGCCTCCTGACCATGAATCACCACCCTCTGCACATCAATGATGTCCATGCCAAGGCCTCACAGCAGGGACGCAACGTCGTGGTCGGCCCGCTCGTTTATTCACTAGCCGTCGGCATGTCGGTTTCGGACTTCTCTGGCAAGGCGATCGCAAACCTTGCGACCGACGAGTTGAGTCACCCGAACCCGGTGTTCCACGGAGACACTCTGTTCTGCGAATCCGAGGTGCTCGAGGTCAGGGAGTCGAAGTCGAAGCCCGACCGCGGGTTGGTCAAAGTCCACACCCGCGTCTACAACCAGGATGGTGTCCTGGTTGCCGAGTTCAAGCGGACCGCGTTGATCCCGAAGAAGAACCCGGGCGAGTCACTCTCCTGACCGGTTCGGGTTTCTCATCCGGAATCCATGGATGGCCCCGATAGGCTGACGTCGTGACCAGCGCCCTCTATCGCCTCGGAGGCTTCATCCGCGACCACCATCGTCTGGTCATCTTGTTCTGGGTGGGCCTGATCGCTGCAGCGGGAATCACCGTCTCGCAGGTTGGAGCACCCACCGACAACAATCTGCAGCTCCCCGGTACCGACTCCCAGAGGGCTCAGGACACCCTCAACAGCTTCATACCCGAAAAGGCCAACGGCAGCATCCCCGTAGCGATGCAGGCGCCCAGCGGACGCCTCGACAGTGTCTCGAACTCGAAGGTCGTCGATCAGACCGTCGACTCCCTGAAGGGAGACAAGGCCGTCATCTCCGCGGTCAGCCCGCTCTCTACCGAGGGTGCTGCCCAGCTGAGTAAAGGCGGAGAGATCGGCTACATCTCTCTCACCCTGAACATCTCACAGGCCGATATCACCGAGAAGGAGGCCAACCGGATAATCGACCACACGAATGCGGCGACCAAGGCAGGCTTCGAGGTTGGAGTGGGAGGGTACGTCGGATCTGAGGTTTCGAACCCGCCGAGCGAGAGCAGCGAGGTGATCGGGCTCGTGATGGCCTTGATCATCCTCCTCTTCACCTTCGGCTCAGCCGTGGCGATGGGCGTGCCGGTGCTCCGTGCGGTGCTGGGCCTGCTCTTCAGCATGTGTCTGATCGGCTTCCTCGGTCACGCGATGAGTGTTCCGACCGCGGCTCCGACGCTCGCGATCATGATCGGGCTTGGCGTCGGGATCGACTACTCGCTCTTCATAGTCTCGAGACACCTCGCGCTGGTCCGTGCCGGTGTGAAGCCGGGCGAGGCCGTGGCAAGGGCCACTGGCAGTTCGGGAAGCGCGGTGGTCTTCGCCGGAACGACGGTGATCATCGCGCTTTGTTCGCTCGCGCTCGCGGGCATTCCGTTGGTGAGCGCCCTCGGCTTCGCTGCCGCGGTCGCTGTCTTCGGTGCCATGTTGGTCGCCATTACGTTGCTGCCGGCGATCCTGACCGCGATCGGCCCGAGGATCGACCACCTGGCCATCCGCTCCTCGAAGCCGAAGAAGTCAGGCAAGGGGAAGAAAGGCCTTCATGGGTGGACGCGGTGGGCCGAGTTCATATGCCGCCATCCCATCTGGTTCATCGTTGGGATCCTCGCGCTCCTCCTGGTCATTGCCATCCCGATGCTCAACATGCGGCTCGGTCAGGAGGACAACGGTCAGTTTCCCGATTCGACCCAGACCAAGAAGTCCTACGACCTGATGACCAAGGGGTTCGGTGCCGGATACAACGGCCCCCTATCGGTGGCGATGAAGCTGGATCCACCGGCCGAAGCCGATCCAGCACAGGCCGATTCGGCGCAGGCTCAGTTGAGCCAAGTCCAGCAGGAGATCGCTACCTATGGTCCGACCAGTCAGCTCGAATCAGAGCAGGCCAGCCTCGAGCAGCAGATCTCCTACCTCTCATCCCCTGCGGGCGATCCCCGAATCCAGAACCTGATCAACGCCATCAGCAAGACCAGCGACGTCGACAGTGCGGGTCCTGCGGCGACCGGCAGTGGCGGCAAGGCTGCGGTTTTCTCGGTGATAGCCGACAGCGCTCCTTCGGCCTGGAAGACCCAGGATCTGGTCAACGAGCTCCGAGATGACGTGATCCCGAAGCAGACCAAGGGGGAAGGCGCAAAGGCGTATGTGGGCGGCCAGACGGCGGGCTATATCGACTTGAGTACCTCTATCTCCGACAAACTTCCGCAGGTGATCGGGACCATCATCGCTCTAAGCTTCCTGGTCTTGCTGATCGCACTGCGCTCGGTGGTTCTGCCTGCGATCTCGGCGCTGCTGATCCTCTTCTCAGTGGGCGCCGCCTACGGGGTATTGACCGCGGTATTCGAGAACGGATGGGGCATCGAACTCGTGGGTCTGGATAATCCGACACCGATCGTCAGCTATGTGCCGCTGATCATGTTCGCAGTCCTCTTCGGGCTCTCGATGGATTATCAGGTGTTCCTGACCGGCCGTATCTCCGAGGCACGCGGTGAGTTCAAAGGCAAGGAGCGCAAGGCGTTGATCGACGGCTACTCCAAAGTCGCAAGCGTGATTGCCGCGGCCGCAGCGATCATGGTTTCAGTATTTCTGAGTTTCATCCTCAATGGGGACCCGGTGATCAAGCAGTTCGGCCTGGGTCTCGCTGTCGCCATAGCCCTCGACGTCTGCCTCATCCGCCTCACCTTGATGCCAGCTCTGCTCGATCAGCTCGGTGCGAAGGCGTGGTGGATACCCAACTGGCTCGACCGTGTGGTTCCTCATATCGGTCTCGAGGACGAGGGATTCTCCGCCACGCAGGCGACGAAGTCGAGGGTCCGCAAGACGTCTGCTGGAACCAAGCGCAAGGCGAGCACGTCTAGGCGCAAGCCTGCGGCCCGCAGGCCCAAGAAGCGCTCGTAAGAGGGATCTTCGAATGCTGATCGAGGACTACGCGTTGATCGGTGACATGAGAACGGCCGCGCTGGTCGGGCGCGACGGCTCGATCGACTGGTGCTGTCTCCCTCGCTTCGACTCGAGCGCGGCGTTCGCCTGCCTGCTAGGTGATGAGGAAAACGGTTACTGGAAGATCGCGCCGGCGGACGGGTCCGTCTCGACCGAGCGGCGGTACCGAGAAGGCACGCTGATCCTGGAGACCGTGTTCGAGACCGATGCCGGCAGGGCAAAGGTCACGGACCTGATGCCGACCACAGACGACGTCACCAGCATCGTCCGCATCGTCAAGGGCCTGGAGGGTGAGGTCGAGATGAGGATGGATCTGTGTATGCGCTTCGATTACGGCGCGACCATTCCGTGGGTCGAGCGGCATACCTCGGGCTTGATTGCCGTAGCGGGCCCGGATTCACTGCATCTCAGGAGTCCGATCCGCTCGCATGGTGAGAACCTGCACACGGTCGCCGAGTTCTCGGTCAGAGAGGGAGAACGAGCTCCGTTCACCCTCGCCTGGGGCCCTTCCTTCGAGCCAGAGCCCCGGGCGATCGATCCGATCTGGGCGATGCGGACGACCGAGGAGTGGTGGCAGCGATGGTCGGCGAGATGTGGCTACGAGGACGAGTACGAGCAGGTGGTTCGCTCGTCACTCCTGGTGCTCAAGGCGCTCACCTATGAACCGACTGGAGCCGTAGTTGCGGCACCGACGACTTCGCTGCCCGAGGCGATCGGAGGCGAGAGGAACTGGGACTACCGCTATTGCTGGGTACGCGACGCAGTGCTCACGATAGATTCACTCATGGAGAGCGGCTACCGGGAGGAGGCGCTCGCGTTCAGAGACTGGATGTTCAGGGCTGTGGCAGGTGATCCCAGTCAGGTCAGCGTCTTGTACGGAATCGCGGGTGAGCGCCAGGTGCCTGAGCGAACCCTCGACTACCTCCCTGGCTACGAGGGGTCCAAACCGGTCCGGGTCGGGAACGCAGCGGCTGATCAGTTCCAGCTCGACGTCTTCGGAGAAGTCATGGATGCCGGTTTCCGGGGCCGCGAGATAGCCGGAGTCCTGGAGCCGCGCGGCTGGCAGACCCAGAAGGCGATCGTCTCTTTCCTCGTGGACTCGTGGAGGGAGCCAGACGAGGGAATCTGGGAGGTACGCGGTCCGAGGAGACACTTCACCCATTCCAAGGTGATGACATGGGTGGCATTCGATCGTGCGGTCAAGACGGTCGAGCGGTTCGGCGCCGAGGGGCCGGTGGACCTCTGGCGTGAGATCCGTCAGGAGATCCACGATGACGTCTGCGAGAAGGGCTACGACCCGAAGCGGAACACCTTCACCCAGTACTACGGCTCGACCGAACTTGACGCTGCAACCCTGTTGATCCCGGCCGTGGGTTTCCTGCCACCCGACGACGCGCGGGTGATCGGGACCATCGATGCGATCCAGGAGGAACTGGTCCCCGATGGATACGTCCGTCGCTACACGACTGCGTCTTCTGCCGGTTCAGTGGACGGGTTGAAGGGCGTGGAGGGCGCGTTCCTTCCCTGCACCTGCTGGCTTGCGGATGCGCTCGCCTTCTGTGGGCGCCGGGAGGAGGCGAAGGAGGCGTTCGAGCGGGTCGTCTCGATCGCGACCGACGTCGGAGTGATCTCCGAGGAGTACGA
>JBJTBI010000105.1:0-3702 GCA_046091265.1 bacterium | reverse complement strand
TTCGAGCGCCTTTGCGGAGCGATGGGTCTGGACGATCTCGTCTCCGACGCCAGATTCTCGACCAATCATTCCCGAGTCGAGAATCGGGAGGAGCTCGTCCCGAAGCTCTCGGCGAGGTTCCTCCAGCGCAGCGTCGAGGAGTGGCTCGGTGTGCTGGGTGAGCAGAAGATCCCTTGCGGCAAGGTCCGCGGGGTCCATGACGCGATCGTCGCCGCCGCAGAGGCGGGAGACCCGGTCACAGTCGAGGTGGAGGTGGAATCGGATCGCGGAGCGCGAGAGCAGATCCAACTGGTCAGGCAGCCGATCCGGTTCCTCTCGAATTCCTCGGAGCCAAGGCTCGATCCTCCGCCTCGACTGGGGGAGCACACGATCGAGGTCCTGACAGAGTTGGGTCTGTCTTCGGAGGAGATGGCGGACCTGGTCGAATCCGGCGTGGTGGCCGCGCCTGAGGTGAACTGAATTCGGCACTCCTGACCACTTCGCCCGCCCAGTGCGGCAGAATGGGCATATGGCGACTACCTCCGTCCGTAAGCCGAAGGCGAACCCGCGCGACTTCCTAGAGATCGACTCCCTGCTCTCGGACGAAGAGCGCTTGATCCGCGACAACGTGCGCGCATACGCGCAGGAGAAGGTGCTTCCGCGGGTCCCTGAATGGTTCGAGCAGGGGACCTTCGACTCTCGAGGAGTGGCCCGGGAGATGGGCGAGTTGGAGGTACTGGGCATGCATCTCTCCGGCTACGGATGCGCGGGTGCGAGCGCGGTTGCCTACGGCCTGACCTGCATGGAACTCGAGGCAGTCGACTCGGGTCTGAGGAGCCTCGTCTCCGTTCAAGGTTCTCTCGCGATGTTCGCGATCTGGCAGTACGGCAGCGAGGAGCAAAAGGAGCGCTGGCTGCCGGGGATGGGGTCCGGGGAGATGATCGGTTGCTTCGGGCTGACCGAAGCCGATGCCGGAAGCGACCCTGCTGCGATGCGCACTCGCGCAAGGCGCGACGGCGAAGACTGGGTGATAAATGGGTCGAAGCTCTGGATCACCAACGGTTCTGTGGCCGACGTCGCGGTGATCTGGGCGCAGACCGACGACGGGATCCGCGGCTTCCTAGTCGAGAGGGAGACGCCCGGATTCTCCGCCACCGATATCCATGGCAAGCTCTCGCTCAGAGCCTCGGTCACCTCTGAACTGGTGCTGGACGATGTCAGGGTGCCATCCGCATCACAGTTGCCCGAGGCATCGAGTCTCGGAGCCCCACTCTCATGTCTCAACGAGGCACGGTTCGGGATCATCTTCGGAGCAGCGGGGGCCGCAAGGGCTTGCTTCGAGGAGGCCCTGAGCTACTCCGGCGAGCGGGAAGTCTTCGACAAGCCGCTCTCGGGCTTCCAACTGACTCAGCAGAAGTTGGTCGAGATGGCGTTGGAGGTGAACAAGGCGTCTCTGCTGGCGCTCCATCTCGGGCGGATGAAGGACGAGGGAGTCCTCGCGCCCGAGCACGTCAGCTTCGGGAAACTCTCCAACACCGTGGCCGCCATTGGTGTGGCGCGGACCGCGCGGACCATCCTCGGCGCCAACGGAGTCAGCCTCGAGTATCCGGTGATGCGCCACGCGAACAATCTCGAGTCGGTGCTGACCTATGAGGGCACCGCAGAGATCCACACGCTCGTCGTGGGCGCTGCGTTGACCGGCCAACAGGCCTACCGCTGAAGCCTCTGGCGTAATCCCGCCGCTCGTCGCTACCCTCCTACATCGTGGTGTCGACCAACCAGTTCAAGAACGGGATGCACATCGAGGTGGACGGCCAGATCTTCCGCATCGCCGAGTTCCAGCACGTCAAGCCGGGCAAGGGAGGGGCGTTCGTGAGGTCGAAGCTGAAGCGGCTCGACGACGGCGCGGTGATCGACAAGACCTTTCGCGCTGGCGAGAAGTTCCGTCAAGTCAGGACCGAGACCCGGAAGATGCAGTACCTCTACGACTCCGGCGACTCTGCTGTGTTCATGGACAACGTCAGCTTCGAGCAGACGGAGATTCCCAAGGACGTAGTCGGCGAGGGTCTCCAGTGGCTGCCGCCGAACGCGGAAGCCGAGCTCCTGCTGGTGGATGAGCGACCTGCGGGTCTGCAGGTACCGAGTGCCGTCGACCTCGAGGTGACCGAGACAGAACCCGGACTGAAGGGCGACACCGCATCGGGCGGTGGCTCGAAGCCAGCCACACTCGAAACGGGCGTGGTGATCCAGGTGCCGCTCTTCATCGAGGAGGGCGAGTCGATCAGGGTCGACACCCGCAGCGGCGAATACGTCTCCAGGGCCTGAGCCGGACAGCGTGAGGCGCTCGGATCAACGTCGCGACGCGGTATTCGCCCTCTACCAACGCGACGTCACCGGAAGAGACCTCGAAGACCTCTTGGTCGACTCCAAGCCGTTCACGCGCGAACTCGCCACCCTGGTGGCCGCTGATTTCGAGCGGCTGGACGAGATCATCTCGTCGCATCTGCGCGGTTGGACACTCGATCGGATTGCGCCGCTCGAGCTGAACATCATGCGCGTCGCTCTCTACGAGGGCTTGGAGATGGAGGAGGTGCCGATCGAGGTGGCTATCGATGAGGCCGTGGAGACGGCGAAGGAGTACTGCGGCAAGGATGCCCCCGGCTTCGTCAACGGGGTCCTCGGTGCTGCGCTCGAAGGAGCTTCGGGCGGCGCCGAGTAGCCCGCTGCGGCCGCTACCTTCTGGGTGATGGAAATGGGAACACAGGGAACGCCGGAACCGGGCCACGGGGCTGGAGAGTCGGAGGGCGGATCGAGTCTCGATCAACTCAGTCAGCGGCTCGAGGCCCTGGCTCGCGACTTAGAGCAGGCGGCCGATCGCCCCGACGAGGCAGCCGGTCTCGTCCGCGAGGCATCGGATCTCGCCGCCGAGGCCGGCCGCGAGGTCGAGACGGCCCTGAAGGCGGCTTCAGAGGCTCGCGAGGAGTAGGTCCCCGCTTGGCCTATCCGGACCGACTGCGTGAGCAGGTCGACGACTATCTCTCTACGCTCGAGTTCACCTCACGGGACGCGACCCGGGGACTGGAAGAAGCCATGCGGTACTCGCTGCTCGCGGGCGGAAAGCGGATTCGTCCGGTTCTCTGTCTCGCAACTGCCCTGTCCATCGGCTCGAGTCCGGAGAG
Organism: bacterium; assembly: GCA_046091265.1. Taxonomy (GTDB): domain Bacteria; phylum Actinomycetota; class Thermoleophilia; order Solirubrobacterales; family 70-9; genus CAIUSP01. Next base: position 544 of record JBJTBI010000105.1, on the reverse strand, counting down.
GCTCCTGCCGACCGCAGCTGCTCTCGAGCTGATCCACACCTACTCGCTGATCCACGACGATCTCCCGGCAATGGACGACGACGACCTGAGGCGGGGAATGCCCACCTCGCACGTGAAGTACGGCGAGAACGTCGCGATCCTGGCCGGAGACGGTCTGTTCGCTGAAGCGGTGCGTCTGGTCTGCGCGGAGCAGGAAGGTGATCCCGAGACGATCGTCAAGTCGCTTGCGGAGCTCATGGCTGCGGCGGGCGTAGAGGGCATGGTGGGCGGTCAGTATCTGGACGTTGTTGGCTCTGCGGGATCAGGCTCAGACGAGGATCGACTGCTCGAGATCCACTCGCTCAAGACCGGACGCCTGATCAGCGCGAGCGTGGGGGTGGTGATGACTCTGGAGCGGGTCGACGAGTCTGCGAGAATGGCGTATCGCAAATATTCGACGGAGCTCGGAGTCCTCTTCCAGATCATCGACGATATCCTCGATGTGACGGGGAGCGACGACGCGCTCGGCAAGCCAAGCGGCAGCGACGAGCGGCACGGGAAACTC
>JBJTBI010000104.1:0-15323 GCA_046091265.1 bacterium | reverse complement strand
AGAGGGAACGCCTTGGCAGCCGTGCCGATGCCGAGCATCGCCCCCCAGGTGGCCGACCGCCCCGCCATTCGGGCGAAACAGGCAGCGAGGACGAAGGCGGCCGGGGCGAGGTCGAACCGTGCGAGCGCGAGAGCAGTGCCGTCGATATCGGAGTCGGGCAGCGGGCCGAGTCCGGACAAGCTGACCACGCCGGCCACGAAGACCGCAAGGGAACCCCAGACCTCCCTCCGTCCGCCCTGGACCAGCAGAGCGAGCATGATCAGGATCACGACCCCGAAAAGGATCATCTCCCAGGCGAATGCCACTCGGTATCCGTCGGCGCTGTCGGAGAGCAGACCGGGCGCGATCACAAGGGGGATCGAGAGGGGTGGGTATTCGTAACCCCGCTCGGCGTAGGGAAGTGCGCCGTCCAGTATCGCTTCGGCCTGGACGTGCAGCCCTCCGTCGAGGAGGGGGTCCTGCCATCCCGCCATCAGTCCCATCGGCAACACGAAGACGACCACCGCGACTGCGAGCGAGACGAGTCTTTCCCTCTGGGTCATGCCAGTGAAGGGTGACGGCTATCTGATTCCGGGGCTGCGCCCCTACAGTCCGACGCCGCCACCACCGGGATCAGGGTCCGGATCGGGATCAGGGTCCGGATCGGGATCAGGGTCCGGATCGGGCTTCGGCTTCGGCTTCGGCTTGCTCGTATCGGGAGCGTAGGCCCCTCCGTCCGGCTTCTTCGGCTTCTTCTTCTCTTCTTCCTCACACTCGTAGACGCCCTCGGAAATGCCCGAACCCGTACTGGTGGTTCCGGTCGAGCAACTCTCACCTGCCAGCGACTCGTAACTCCCCTGGAAGTCGACCCACTCGACGGGATTGGTTGGTTCAGGGAATGTCTCGCAGTTGCCCCCCAGAGCCGTCGCCATGTAGTTGCCCCAGATCTCTGCAGGGAAGGTTCCTCCCGCAACCGCTATTCCGTGGACCGAGGCCATCGACTGGAGTGCATCCGGATACCCGACCCAGACGGCTGTGGAGTAGTTCGGCGTATAGCCCACGAACCAGGCATCGCCGTAGTCGTCCGTGGTCCCGGTCTTGCCAGCGATGTCACTGCACCCTGCCGCGTTCGCAGCGACTCCGGTACCGGCGTCCACATTGTCCTTAAGGATGTTCGTCACCTCGTAAGCGACCCCGTCGGAGAAGACGCGCGTGCGTTGCGGCTTACCGAGCCGGTCGACCCGGCCCCCGGGGAAGCGCACCGCCATGATCGCCTGCGGCTCGTTCCGCACACCGCCGTCGGCGAGGGTGGCGTAGGCATTCGCCATCTCGAGCGGGGAGACACCGAGCCTTAGTCCGCCAAGCGTTTCGGCTGGGAAACCGTCCAACTCGGTCTCGATGCCCATGTCTCTGGCGGTCTGCGCGATGTTCTCCGGTCCGATGTCGAGGGCGAGCTGGGCGTAGACCGTGTTGTCGGAGGCGAGGGTGGCGTTGTGGAGAGAGATCGAGCCGGCATAGGAGTCGCTGTAGGTGGCGACCTCCCAGGGTCCGTAGACCGGGTCGTCGATGTTGAGAGGCTGAGAGTTGTAATAGGTCGAGTCGGGATCGATGCCGTTTCGGATCGCCGTGGTCAACGCCATCGTCTTGAAAGCGGAGCCGGGCTGCCTGTGACCTTGGGCCGCGAGATTGAATTGGCGGTCCGAGTATTGACCGCTGGAGGCCATCGCCTTGATGTATCCGGTCTCCGGATCGATTGTCACGGCGGCTGCCGAGGGGTCTGTGGAGTAGTAGAGGGAGCTGTCGATCGCCGATCGGGCGGCCTCCTGCAGGTTCGGATCGATGGTCGTGCGGATGGTCAGACCACCCTGGCGGACCGTATTGACTCCGTAACGGTCGATCAGCTGCTGCTCTACGTAGTCGAAGAAGTAAGGCTCGCGAACCGTCTCGTAGCGTTTACCCGGAGTCAGCTTGATCGGAGTGTTGATTGCATCCTCGGCTTGTTCCGCAGTGATGTAGTCCAGCTTGCGCATCTCGTCGCTGACCTCGTTGCGCCGCTCGATTGCGGCCGGGGGGTTGAGCAGCGGGTTGTAGAGCGAGGGCGCCTGGGGGAGCCCGGCGATCAGTGCCGCCTCGGGAATAGTCATCTCGGCTGCGCTCTTCGAGAAGTAGAAGTCGGCCGCAGCCTCTACCCCCACCGCGGTCCTGCCGTTCACCGTTCCGTACGAGGCCGTGTTCAGGTACTGGGTGAGGATCCAGCGCTTCGAGTGTTCGGTTCCGAGTTCCTCGGCGATCTTGGCCTCTTTGATCTTCCGCTCGAGATTTCGACCCGGGTCATCGATGAAGAGGTTCCTCGCCAGCTGCATGGTGATCGTCGATCCGCCCTCGCGTACGGCACCGGCCTGGAGGTTCGAGACCGCCGCTCTCGCGACACCCTGGAGGTCGACGCCTGCGTGCTGGTAGAAGCGCTCGTCCTCGATCGCAACCGTGGCGTCACGGAGGAAGTGGGTCATTTCCTCCGCCGTGACCGGTGTCCTGGCCTCGTCCGACTGGATGTAGCCCAGCCGCGAACCGTCCGAGGCGAGGATCACGGAGTTCGCCCCCTGATCGACGGGACGGAGGTCGTCGGCAGCCGGTGCTTGTGCAGCGATGCCCATCGCGTAGAGGCCGAGGAAGAGGAACACGCCGAGGCCGCCCGCGCCGAGGACCACGAGGGTCGCGAGGGCCGGATTCCGCTTCCTGCTCGTGCGGCGGTGCCGCCTGCGTGATCGCGCGCTCATGAATCGGTAAGGCTACCGGTCTCCCACCCCGGGCAAAGCAGTTTCCGGTGCGGCTTTAGCTGCCGTTTACGCCCGGCTGGTGCTGCAGGAGCCCCGCTCCCCTGAGCAGATCCTGTGCCCGCTCGAGCAGCTCGTCCTCGGCTCTGCTTCGGTCACGCGCACCGAGGCTTGAGGCTGAGAGATCGATCTCGGCGATATCGACTCGCAGCGATCGCACTGCGACGGTCGACCCGTCGATCTCCTCCAGGGCTTCGCGGACCGCACCGATATCGACATCGGGCGGAAGTTCGAGGGAGACCTTGATCGGAGCTCTGCGATCACCCGCGGAGTGGTTCACTACCCGCCCAGTCGCGAGTGAGGTGTTCGGCACTACCACCAGATCTCCATCGCCGGTGTCGAGCTGCGTGTAGGTCAGCGCGATATCCACCACGGTCCCCGTCGTCTCCTTCTCGCCGGTGCTGACCGTGACGAAGTCTCCGATACGGGCTGGCTGTGTGATCGCCAAGAGCATCCCGGCCACGAGGTTCGCGATCACGGTCTGACCTGCGAAGCCGACGATCAGTCCGAGGAATGCCGTCGAGGCCAGCAGACCAGTGGTGATCCTCCGAACCGAGGTCATCTGCTCGAGCGCGATCGCGAGCCCGATCAGGATGATCAGCACGAACACGGCTCGCCTGACCCAACGGAGTCGCGTTCTCGCTTCGCGCGAGAAGACGGTCGTGTCCATCCTCATTGCGGCTCGCTCGGCCCTCATCAGGAGGAATCGATCCACGCCGAACGCCAGCACGATCGATCCGATGACGGCTATCGCCGCGATGATCGGATCTCCGTATGTGTCCCAGAAGGTGTCGTTCATCGCTCCCCTAGCATGGTCTTCGATCCATCCACTCAGCTCAAGGCTATGCCCCCCGACAGGTAACGGAGAAAGAAACTGACCGCGACGAAAGCAGTTCTGATCGATGCACTGGGAACCATGGTCGATCTCGAGCCACCCTGGGTAGGCCTGCGCTCTCAGGTTCCAGCGGAGATCACGGACGATGAACTCGTCGCTGCGGTCAAGACGGAGATGGCCTTCTACAAAGAGCATGCCTCCGAGGGCAGAGATGATGAGTCGCTCGCCGACTTGCGTGATCGGTGCGCCGTCGTCTTGTCAGAAGCACTCGGACACGAGATACCTGCCGACCTGCTGGTCGATGCGATCAGGTTCGAGCCCTTCCCCGATGCCCCAGGGGCACTCGAGGGGCTGCGGGACCGGGATCTGACCGTCATATGCCTCTCCAACTGGGATGTCTCGCTGACCGAGGTGCTCGAGCGATGTGGCCTCCTCTCGCTCCTCGACGACGTCGTCTCCTCCGCCCGCGCCGGTTCTCCGAAGCCAGCGGTCGAACCGTTCCTGCTGGCCCTCGAACTCGCGGATTGCGAGCCCGGTGAGGCGGTTCACGTGGGCGACACCCTCGAGGAGGACGTGGTCGGCGCCACCGCCGCAGGTATTCGCCCGCTCCTGATCGATCGTGGATCGGCGTTGCCTGACTCCGAGTTGCCGGACGGAGTGCAGGTCATCTCTTCTCTGGACGAGATTGAGTACCACCTCGAGGGCGGATGAACTCTCCCCGCGACAGCGAAGGGGCGGGGACGGGACCGGTCGGCTCGGCCTGGGTCGTCGACTCGGCAAACCCTCCGGTCGAGCGGGAATCGGGTCAGCTCGGGAATCCATCGGGAGGGGGTCGAGAAGGTTCCCGTTCGCTCTGGAATGTCCCGTGGGGTGCCGGCGAGGCAGTCCTGGTGCTGTTCGGTGGGCTTATCGCGGGCGGTCTGTTCGCTCCGCTGCTCGTTGTGCCATTCGATTCAGACCTGGAGTCCAAGCCGGCTCTGCTTGCTGCGCAGTTTCTCTTTGCGCTGACCATGGTCGTCTTCTCCTTGCTCGTCGCCCTGCGCTGGAGGCGGTCCGGGCTCATGGAGGCTCTCGACCTGCTCGGATTCCGGCGTGCGAGTCCGCGTCAGTTCGGTCTTGCCCTGCTGGTGCTACTCGGCTACTACGCGATCGCCCTGCTCTTCGCGGCGCTGGTTCTGATGCCGGAGCAGGAGGACATAGCCCGTCAACTCGGCCTCCGCGACGGCAGCACGGTCGTGGCTGTGACCGCGGTGCTGATGATCGTGGTCGTAGCGCCGATAGCCGAGGAGGTCTTCTTCCGGGGGATGCTGTTCGCAGGCTTGAGGACGAAGTTCTCGCTCTGGCCCGCCGCGATCATCTCGGGGATCGCGTTCGGGATCCCTCACGTGACCAGCGGTCCCACGGCGGCGATTCCGCTGAGCATCTTTGGAGTCGCGCTCGCATGGATCTATGAGCGCACGCGCTCGATCTGGCCCTGCATCCTGGTCCACGTCGTGAACAACGGGATCGCGATCATCGCTGCATGAGTCAGGCTTCCCCATCCCCAGAGGCGGTTCGAGCAGTCGATTTGCGGAAGTCGTATGGCGACCGAGTGGCGGTGGATGGCATCGACTTCACCGTGCCGACCGGATCGTGCTTCGGCTTCCTAGGCCCTAACGGTGCCGGCAAGACGACGACGATGAGGATGATCTACGGACTATCGAGCCCGGGCGGAGGCGAACTCGAGGTGCTGGGCGGGGATATCGTCACGGAGCGCCGGCAGGTCAAGGCCAGGATCGGTGTGGTCGCCCAGGAGACCAACCTCGATGGCGAGTTGACCCTCTCGGAAGGGCTCGTGCAACAGGCGAGCTACTTCGGGATCGACAGGTCCGACGCCAAGGCCAAGGCGCATGAGTTGCTGGAGTTCGCTCTTCTCGCCGATCGCGCGGACGAGAGGCCCAGGCAGCTCTCTGGAGGCATGAAGCGTCGTCTGCTCATCGCGAGATCGCTGGTCGCCGACCCCGACCTGATCGTCTTGGACGAGCCGACCACGGGACTCGACCCGCAGGCACGTCTGGCCGTCTGGGATTCGTTGGAGAGGCTGAAGCAGCGTGGCGTCACTCTGGTGATCACGACCCATTACATGGACGAGGCGGAGAGACTCTGCGATCGGCTCGTGATCATGGACGAGGGCCGGATCGTCGCCGACGGCCGCCCGAGCGAGTTGATCGCCGAGACGGTGGGAGCCGAGGTCCTGGAACTCCGCCCCCTGCCCGAGTGCGACGAGGAGGGTCTGATCGACTCGCTGTCCGATGGATCGATCGCCGGCATCGAGCGCGGGCCGGCCACGATCCTGATCTTCTCCGGCGACGCCGAGGCCGTACTCTCGCGGCACGACCACGACAGGTTCCCGCTGGAGTCGGCTCTTGCACGTCGAGCGACTCTCGAGGATGTCTTCCTGAAGTTGACCGGCCGGAGCCTCCGGGAGTAGACGGATGCTGCCGGAACCCCGATTCGCATTCGCTGTGTGGCGACGGAACGCCAAGGTCTTCTCGAAGCTCTGGAAGGGAGCACTGTTGCCGACCTTCCTCGACCCGCTCTTCTACCTGATCGCCCTCGGCTTCGGGCTGGGCACCTATATCGCGAGCCTCGACGGCGTTCCATATCGTGACTTCCTGGCACCAGGATTGATCGCCTCTGCGGCGTTGTGGGCGGCCTCGTTCGAGACCACCTACAACGTCTACATGCGGATGAACGAAGATCGTCTGTACGACGCGGTCCTCGCCACTCCGGTCGAGGTCCAGGATCTCGCGGCCGGGGACATCATCTGGGGAGCTACCCGCGCGATGGTCTACGGATCGGTCTTCGCGATAGTCGTCGCGGCGTTCGGGTTGATCTCCTCTCCCTGGGCGATCCTGATCCCACCGTTCGTCTTCATCGGAGGACTCTGCTTCGCCGTGATCGGTTACGCCTTCACCTCTCTGGTGAGTCGAATCGATTTCTACAGCTACTACTTCACCCTCGGGGTGACCCCGATGTTCCTTTTCTCGGGCATCTTCTTTCCGTTCACCGATCTGCCGGACTGGGTCGAGGTGCTCGCCTGGTTCAGCCCGCTCTACCACCTGGTGGAGATCACCCGCAGTCTGGCGACCGGCCCCGAGGCGCTCCAGATCGCTCTGCACGCTTGCTGGCTCATCGTCGTGTCGCTGATCCTCTTCCCGATTCCGGTCAGGGCTCTGCGTCGGCGCTTGCTCGCCTGAGAGTCGCAAATCGCCGTTGGATACGGCAGAATGACCTAGAGATGAAGATGACCGGCAGAGGGAAGAGGGCCATAATCGTTTCGGCGTTTGCGACCATCGCCATGACGGCTGCGCCGGGCTTCGCAGTGGCGTCCGGAAGCTCTGGCGGTGCCTCCGATCGTCAGCCCGGTTATCCGGTCGTACTGACCGCGAAAGGCTCTCCGAGCGTCGTCGGCGTCTTGCGCAAGGTCCGGTTCGAGGGGTCGATCGACACTCCCACCCCCGGCGCTCAGGTCACGATTCGCGCCTATACCGGCAAGCGAAAGGTCGATGCGGCCAAGGTCGAGACCGATCCAACGACCGGTGCATTTTCTTGGACGATCGAGACGCGGTCCTGTTGCAGATATCGGGTCTTCGCCGAGTGGGGAGGTGAGCGGTCTTCCCCCGTCTACTTCAAGGTTGCGGTTCCGGCGCGTCTCGGCTCGGGTCCGAGGACGAAATTCTTCAACAAGCTCCTCCGCAACGCCGGCTACCACCAAGCAGCCGTATCACGACGCCTCAACTGGAGTTCGCGGCTTGCGATGTTGGCCTTCCGGAAGGTCAACGGGATGAGTTGGAACTCCGCTTACTCACGAAAGATCTTCCGTCTCCTGCTGGAGGGCAAAGGAGAGTTCAAACCCGAGCATCCGGGTGCCGGTAAACACGTCGAGGTGGACCTGTCGCGGCAGGTGATGGCTCTCGTCCGCAAGGGGAAGGCGGTTCACACCTTCCACATCTCGAGCGGCGCGGACAGCACGCCCACCCTCACCGGCAGGTTCAGGTTCTATCTGCGCCACGCCGGTTACAACGGGAAGAGCATGTACTACTCGGTGTTCTACGACGGAAACTACGCGACCCACGGCTTCGATCCGGTGCCGAACTACAACGCATCACACGGTTGTGTGAGGAATCCGATTCCCTACTCGATCTTCATCTACAACTGGATCGATCTCGGAATGGAGATCTTCATCTACCGGTAGTCGGAGGTCTTTTCGCAGCGCCCGACGAATAGGATCAAGCTGGTGAACGGTCCCGCCCAAGCACGTGAGGAATTGCTCGCTGAGTTGCGCGAACGCGCGCTGGTGATCGGCAAGGTCACCCTCGCGAGCGGTACTGAGGCCGAGTACTACGTGGATGTGAAACGAGCGATCCTTCGCCCGCAGGGTTTCCGGGCGGTCGGGGCCTTGATTGCTGCTGAGGCGACCGATCGTGGGGCGGAGGCGGTCGGTGGCCTCACGATGGGCGCGGATCCCCTTGCCTCAGCAGCGATCGGCGATCAGGCAGGCGATGAGCTGATCGCGTTCTTCGTTCGCAAGGAGAAGAAGGACCATGGTCTCCAGCGCTGGATCGAGGGACCGATCCTCGAGCCGGGCACGAAGTGTCTGGTGGTCGAAGATGTGGTGACCACCGGTGGCTCCACCATCCAGGCGATCGAGCGGATCCGCGAGGAGGGCCACGAGATCGTCGGAGTCGTCTCGGTGCTCGACCGTCTTGCAGGGGGCGCAAGGGCGATCGAGGCCGCAGCCGATGCGCCGTACACGCCCTTGTTCACGATCGACGATCTCTATCCGGACCGGCCTGACAAGGTTTGACCGGCCCCTACTACTAGGACCTCCCTCCAGGTCGCTCGGGCTGCCAGATGACTTCGCGGCGGGTGCCGAGGACGAGCCCCGGAAGGGCTCCGACGACGGAGGCGAGGGCGATGAAGAGCCAGTAGAAGAGCGGATACAGGGGAGCGACCCAGAACATCCTCCAGATCCCCTGATCCTGGGGAGCGTCGATCCTGATCCCCCATGCGATCTGGAGGATCGAGATGATCATGACGATGATCCCCCAGTGGCTGAGGAGAGGACTGTTTCCGAGATCGGGCAGCCCGACGGATGCAGCGAAGATCCAGAAGGCAACAGCGAGGATCAGCAGCAGACACCAGATGATGCTGAGGAGGGCCTCCCAGGCAACCGGCCACATCCGGTAACTGGATTTCGAGAGAACCTCTCCTCCGCGTGTTCTCAATACCTCGCCCAGACCTCTTCCCCAGCGCCGCCTCTGACGGAACAATCCCCTGATTCCGGTAGGCACGTGCATCCCGAACAGCGCTCTGGGTTCGTAGAAGATGTCCCAACCGGCCAGCTGCGCCTTCCAGATCATCATGATGTCTTCGGTCGATGCTCTGGGATCGAACCCACCGAGTTCGCGAGGGACGTGCTTTCTGAACATCACGCAGATGCCTGACACGGTGTTGATCCGACCCCAACCGGCTTGAGCTCGCCGCAGGACCGCGACCGTGGAAGCGAACTCGATCGCCTGCAGCCGGGCGAGGACCGTGTCGGTATTGACCACCCGTGGGTTGCCGGTAACCGCAGCGACTCGCGGATATCGGACGAAGTGGGGGATCATCAGCTCGGCCACCCTCGGATCCACTTGACCGTCGGCATCGAGCCCGAGTACGAGATCGCCGGTTGCCTTCGAGGCCCCGAGGTTCAGTGCCTCTGCCTTCCCCCGCGACCGAGACCGTTTGAGTATCCGTATCGTGGCCGATCTCCTCTTCCTGGCGCGACCGTGGATCTCACCTCGCTTTCGGGTCGATCGACCGATGAAGGACTCTGCCACGTCGAGGGTCTGATCGGTCGAACCGTCATCCACCACGATGATCTCCAACCGCGGCCAATCGATCGCGAGAACCGAATCGAGAGTCTTCCCCAGCAGGGCTTCTTCGTTCCTCGCTGGGATGAGGATCGAGAGAGTGGCGAACTCCTTGCGCGCGGTCTCCAGATCGGAGGCATCAGGCAGAGGGCTGTCGGAGCCTGATCCGCGGTCGAGGATGAACCGACGGGAGGAATCGATAGAGAGCATTGCGGTGATGATCGGGAAGGCCCCGATGAAGATCATCCAGATCAGGTAGATCGGACTCTCGGAGAACCCGAGAAGCACATCCCGCATGATCAGTTCGTCTCAGATCCTGCTGCGGCTTGTCGGGAGCGTCTCATGAACAGCGGCCTGAGCACACTCACTCCGAAAAGCACCCAGACGAAGACGAGGATCTTCGCGCCGATGACGTACGGAAAGGCCGCGAAGAAGTCGTCGAGAGCCGTTACATGCAGCCAGATCGCGAGTGACAGCAGGAGGACCCAGGAGAGGAGTCCGACGAGAAGCGCTCTCCGGTCAGCCCAAGAACCAGACCGGGGCCCTTCGCAACCTGTCCAGATGGTCGACGAGGCTCTGGTTCCGGGCAGAGTCCCTTTCGGCAGCAGGTGCTCTGACACCCGGTACCGCCCCGTCGTTCGACGAGGCTGCGCTCTCGCTCTGGTTTGGGTGCTCTTCCCCGAAGGCATGGATCTATCCGTTCGTTACTCGATTCATGCCGGAGGTTACTTTCGGTTACTCCCGAGCGGCGATAGTGAATATTCAGTCGTCTCTCACGCCCCGAGCAGGATTCGAACCTGCGGCCTACTCCTTAGGAGGGAGTCGCTCTATCCAGCTGAGCTATCGGGGCCGACTGCAGGAAGTCTAGGACGGACCGCGCGTAGTGCCCGCCACGGTTCGATGCACAGAGGAAGAAGCCCGTTTCAGGTGGCAGCCAGGCGACGATTCCTCACCACGGAAGCGACGATTCCGATTGCGAGGATCGAACCGATCACGGCGAGTGAGATCGACGGGGGCACTTTCCCAATGAATTCGCTCAGTCCCAGCTTGATCCCGACGAAGATCAGCAGCAGCGCGAGGGCAGCCTTCAGGCAGTAAAGGCGCTCGACCAGCTCTGCGACGAGGAAGAAGAGCGGAGTGTATGGAGCCTGAAGAGAAGTCGGATATAGCGCCACAAGCCCGCATGGGCCGGCTGGACACGCCGCGTTCAGTGCCGGCGGCGGCGGACGAGATGCCGGTAGCGGAGTCGTCCTGCCAGCAGATAGGCCGCATCCCACGGCCAATAAAGCAGGTCGGAGAGGCGCTGCCGTCTGGTTCGGCTCTCGCGACCTTTCTCCATCACCCAGCAGAGTTCGGTCTTCCTCGGCCGCTTCAACCCGTTAGCGGTGGCGAAGTCCCTGACGGCTCGTGATACCCCGGGCCAGTGGTAGTCGTGACCGGCCAGGACTCCGCCTGGCCTCACCTTCGGATACCACGCAGCGAGATCGCCGCGCACGTCTCGATACTCGTGAGAGGCATCGATGAAGACGAAGTCGCAACTCGAGTCCTCGAAGGTGGCCGCTGCATCGGTCGATCTCATTCTCAGGGTCTCGATCCGGTGGGCCACCGGAGTAACGTGCTCGAGATAGCTCTGGTAGGTCGCCTCGCCGTCGAAGGTCTCCCCGGTGGTCACGGCGACATGGTCTCCCCAGGTGTCTACCGCGAAGATCCTCTGTTCGGTGTTCGAGTTGACAGCCTCCACCGCGAGGTAGATGACCGACTTGCCCATCCAGGAACCGACTTCGACCAAAGTGCCGTCACTCGGGGAGTTCTCGACGGCACGGCGATAGAGCCTCGGGAAGGTGAACCAGCCGGGTATATCTCGATGGAAGTGCTCCAAGGTCAGGAGTTCCGGCCCGGAACAGGCAGGCGACCGACCAGCTTGGCGGCCTGTACCGTTCCGCTGCCTGCTCCCATCATCAGCCGCTCACCGATGCTCCCGATACGCGGCCACAGGCCGAGCTGACGCAGGTTCGAGGCCACGTCGTAGAAGGAGTGTTCGCGGCAGACCTTCCCGTCGCGGAACTCGAAGATATCGGTGCCCTTGCTCTCGAGCCGACGACCGGTCGCGGGCAGACCGATCCAGATCGGCCCCGAGTTGAGTCCGCGGAAGGCCCAGGGTTCGGCCACGCGGTCGCCTTCGTGGATCACCGGCTCGCGCATGGTCCAATCGAGTTCGGTGAAGGCTGTGAAGAAGCCGTCGCAATGCCTTGCGTAGGCCTCGATGCCATGGATCGGCTCAGCAAGCGTGACATCCCAGTACTCGATGTCGTCGGTCACGTATTCGAGCACCGCCTCTGTGCCGGTGTTCCAGGCCTTCTGCCAGTCACGGAAGAACTCGTCAGCCCACTCACCCATGCGGTGATGCTAGTCGGTGGACGATGAATTGAGGATCGAGAGACAGAGAGAATCCGAGCCGCTGGTCAGCGGACCGTGACGCTGCCCTTCATGCCTGGGTGGATCGTGCAGCGGTAGTAGAACTTCCCCTTGACGCGAAAGGTCCTGGACCAGGTCCCGCTGGTTCTGATCTTCGCCGTCCAGCCCTTGCCCGTGCCGACCACGTTGTGCGGACCGTTGAACTGCCAGGTCACGCGACTGCCTTTGGCCACGGTTACGGCGCGCGGTGAGTAGACATCGCCTGCCTCGGTTCCGGCCTGCACGATTGTCGCGCTCGAGGCGATCGGAACGCCTCCCACGACCACCGCCGAAAGCGCAGCCGTGGCTGCCACCAGCGCGAGTGCCTTGCTCCGTTTCTTCAGTCTTCCATTCATCTGACTACTCGAACACGCCCTATCGCCCAGAGTTCCCTTCTTCGCGCTCATCACTTTGCCGCCTTCCGTGCTTTCTTTGCCTTCGCCACACGGAAGGACCCACGCATGTAGGGGTGGATGCGACAAAAGTAGGAGTAGGTCCCTGCCTTGCGGATGCGGGGGGTGGTGAAGACGTTGGTGTTCTCGACTACCCCGATGTTGGTGTAGGTCGAATCTTGATTCGCAGGTGAGTTCGCGAATCCGAGCTGTCCGGAGTCGAATTTGACCGGTCCTCCGGCGAGCGGGTATCCGATACCGGAGCCCCTGTTGCACGGAGCGGCGCAGGAGGTGATCGTGTGCCAGGTCTGGTCGTAGATCGACTGGTTGGCCAGCGCGTCGAGGCTGGTGAAGGTGACCGACCTGCCGGGGCGGATGACCGGGGGGAGCATCGCGCTGGCCGGGAATCCCCGGATCGCCGAGAAGCCACCGAGCGTGAAGAATGAGTCCCAGATCCGGACACCTTGGGATGGCATCAAGCGTCCGCTCTTGAGCTTACGGGGGTCCGCGAGCCCGAGCGGCTTGTTCGCCTTGTCATCGACGTTCTCAGGGAGCCGCCCGTGGGTGAGGATTCCGCCAGCATCGATCATCGCCTGGAACGCGTTTGCATCTGCTGCGTCGAAGGGGTCGGCGGAGTTCGGCTCCGCACGACCGCTCACGTATGCGACGGGAACGATTCCCATCGACTCGTACCACGAGCCCTTGGTGACGTCGTATGTCGCGCTGATCGAAACGAGATCGCCCGCCTTGAGCTTCACGCGCCACTCCGGGCGGGTCGCTTTCATCGAGACATCCCAGCTCACCGCTCCGGCCGGCTCGTAGTACCGGGCATCGGAGCGGAAGATCTTCTTCGTCACGCCATCCCGGGTCACGTTCACATCCATGTAGATGCCTCCGGGGTGGGTATGGCCTACTAAGAAGATGAGTGTCACGCCACCGCTCGGAATGGTCCAGCGGTGGGAGTTGCTGATCTTCGCTCGCTCTTCGTAGCCGGGCTCCGATGCCAGCTGCGGAACTTCGTCGGGGAAGGTGAACTTGCCGTCTTGCGTGTTGGCAAAACCCTTCTCGGCGTCGAAGACCGGATAGATCTGAGGATCCCCTGCGACATCCATCCACCTTCCGCTAAGCGGTTCGATTCCCGATGCACTGCCGCTCGAGACCGGTACCCAGTCGATGATCCACTCGATCCGGATCAGGCGACCGGGCTTGTCGAGCAGGTCGTGGATCATCCAGTTCAGGCCCCAACTCGCATTTCCAGGCACCCGGTATCCGTAACCCTGCGGCAGCTTGAGATAGGTCTTTTCCTCACCTGCCGCGAAGCGGACGTCGCCGCGGAGCCAGACGACATGGTGGAGATGCAGGTCGTCTACCCGAGGAGTGACTACGCCGCCGGGCCCGTTGATCCAGACCATGTTCGGCTCGAACCGGGTGATGTAGCCCTGAGCGGAGCTCGTGAACGGGTTCGCGGCTCCCGGACCGCTGAGCTTCTGGGCGTTGGGACAAGTCGTCGTCGAGTCGTAGAGGTTCAGGTTCTGGCCCGGCTGGATGGTCAGCGGCGCGCTCTGGCACTTGTAGGTGCTGAGGTCGGAGTAGCTCGCTGGCTGGAGGATCTCTTCGGCCGCCGATGCGGGAGTTGCGGGGACGACCAATGCCGCGCAGGCAAGCGACAAACCGGCCAAGGTGCGGATTCGGCGGAGCATCGATCCATTGTGACCCATCGGGCGGGCGTGTGGGAGCGCGGCTGCGGGTGCAACTTCCATCTCCGGGGATTTCGTGGACGGGAGAGTCATACCTGCCCTCTTGAACACGCCCGAGGCGCGAGGGTTTCGGGCGAGCGGCGTATCCGCACGCGTGAGCGCGATACTCCCCAGATGCCACTATTCAGGACCTACAGGGGAACCGGTGCGGATCTTCCGTGGGGAGATCTGCTGAAGGCGCATCCAGGCGTGCGGCTGGAGGGTTACTTCTGGCGCTTCACCGCCCCGCGCGACGACGGCCGCGTACTGATCGCGCTCTGCGGGGTGAATCGTGCCGACGACGGCACCTGGTCGACACTCGGTCTCGGCTCTCATCCGAACGGTTTCCTGCGCGCGGTCGAGTACCCGGAGGGGTGGGCAGATCCCGACGCCTTGGGCGCGAGGGCGGGCAACGCTTTCGACGGCTCGGTGGACGGCCTCACGGTCGCGCTCGATCCAGAAGCGAAGCTCGAGGTCCGGGTAGCCGCTCCCGTCGGGTGGTCTCGGCGCTCGTTCGGCGGCTCGAGCGTCTTCCAGTCGGTACCCGCGCTGAACCAATACTGGCACCCCTGGCTTCTCGGGGGCAAGGCTTCCGGGATCGCGCATCTGGGCGGAGAGGTGTGGGAACTCGACGAGTGGCAGGTCTACGCCGAGAAGAACTGGGGTCGTGGCGGTTTTCCCGACTACTGGTGGTGGGGGCAGGCGCAGGGCTTCGATGAGGAGTCGGCCTGTGTGGCATTCGCCGGAGGCGAGATCAAATCGGCGGGCGTAAGCACCGAGGTGACGGCTCTCGTCGTGCGGCTGCCCGACGGCCGCTTGATCCGGCTGGGCAACCCGGGCGTCTCGCCCGTGGCTGCCCAGATGAGCGATGAGTCCTGGTCACTTCGCGGCAGGAGTCCCCGGTGGCGGGTCGAGCTCGAGGGCCGCGCACCCCTCGGCGAGTCGCACCTGCTGCCGGTACCGCTACCGCGCGAGCGCAGGACCATCGCGGGTGCTCTCGAACACCTCGGTGGAACCATCGAGGTCGTGGTCAGGGAACGCGGCAGGGGAGTGGTCTGGCGGGGTGAGTCTTCGGTGGCCGCGTTGGAGCACGGGGGCCTCGAGCGCGCGGCGGCCGAAGCAGAGCGCAGAGGCTTCCCCGGTGCAAGCGCGGTTCCGCCGATCACGGCTCTAGGCGCGCAGGGCGGAGGAAG
>JBJTBI010000103.1:0-2363 GCA_046091265.1 bacterium | reverse complement strand
TCGAAGTTGGGCTCATTGGCGACCCAGCCTCGCCTTCAACTCATCGATTGCCTCTACGGGTGTGGGGTCGATGCCAGCCATGGCGGCCATCTGAAGGGACACAAGGTCACCCAGCATCAGCGCCTCGACCATCCGGGCGGTGCGCGTCTCGCCCTCGGATTCGGAGGTGATCACCGCCGGCGAGCCCTCTGTGGACGAGATGATCTCGCCGGTCAATTCGAATCGTTCCCGCTCTCGCGGGTGCTGATCGGAGTCGAGCAGCATCACCGCCGCGAATCCACCGCCTCCGCCCCAGCCGGCGATCTCATTGTGATCGGCCTCCGGCAGGCTGGACTTGAAGCACTGCCGCAGTGCGTTCTCGTTCACCTGACACTTCCAGCGATAGGCGATCGGATCGGTCAGGTCGCTGCCGTAGACGATCGGAGTCGCCTCACCTATCCGTTCGGCGATCTCGAGCGATCGCTCGGAGATGACCTCTCTGCGCGCGTCGAGATGCGCGGCGGCCGAGTCGATCTCCGCGTGCAGTCCAGGTGCACAGCCTGCGAGGCGCGCCGCCTCGGCGGCGACGGCGAACATGTAGGCGACCGCAGCACGCGGCTGGAGGAGCCCCGGCAGGCCGATCACGGGCACATCGTCGGCTCGGGCGGCCTCGGCCAACGCGCCTCCGGTGGTGGCGGCGATCCTCGGCGCTCCGAGGGCTTCGGCGGCGGCGTAACAGGCGAGGGTCTCCTCGGTCTCGCCGGAGTAGCTCGAACAGCAGACGAGCGAATCGACCGGCGCCCAACTCGGGATATCGTACCCCCGTACGGGGATCAAGGGCCTGGTCAGGCGGTCACCGTAGGCGGCCGCCGCGAGGTCTCCACCCACCCCGGAGCCTCCAACTCCGCAGACCAGGGCCATCGGCGCTTCCCTCTCCTCGAGCCCCGCGGAGGAGATCCGCCAGAGGGCATCGCGGAGGTGATCTCCCATCGCGAGTACATCGTCGAGCAGGGCGCTCGGATCGTTCTCGCGAATTCGTGCCAGTGGTTCGTCGGTCATCTCAACCAGAGAGCCTTTCACCTTCGGCGGCCACGGTGCCATCCGGTACCTCCGCGCGGGGATCGACTCGAGCTCCCGCGGAGAGGATCGAGCCGGTGACAGTCGCCCCCTCGCCGACCGAGCAGTCCGGGACGAGCGCAGAGCCAGAGACGCTGGCCCTTTCGCCGATGCGACAACCCGACTCGAGCACCGTGCCCGGACCGACCGTCGCGCCGGATTCGATCACGACTCCGGGCCCGATCAGCGACGGGCCGAGGAGCGTGGCGGACTCCGACACCTCTGCCTGGTCGGAGAGATGGACGTCATCGGCGGCGGCATCCTGGGAGACGACGGTCTGGACCCGTCCGGAGAGGATGTCCTCGGTCGCCTGGAGGAATCTCTCTGGAGTACCGATATCGAGCCAGTAACCCTCCAGTCGGACTCCGGTCAGCGAACCCTCTGCCGCGAGGAGTGGGAAGACCTCGCGCTCGATCGAGACCGGCTTGCCCGGCTCGATCAGATCGAGGACGGAAGCGTCGAGCAGGTAGACACCGGCGTTTATCTCATCGGTTCCAGGATCACTGCCGGGTTGAGGCTTCTCGCGGAACTCCGAGACCCTGCCGTCGGCATCGCGGAAGACGAGACCGTAGGAGGTCGGATCGTCGACCGGATAGAGGCCGATGGTCGCCCTCGCTCCGCTCGCCCCATGCGCCTCGACGAGGCTCGTGAGGTCGAGGTCCGAGAGGACGTCGCCGTTCATCGCAAAGAAGGTGTCGCCGACCAGGTCGCGGCAGTGTCCGATCGCACCCGCGGTTCCGAGCGGCTCCGGCTCGACCTCGAAGACCAGACGAGGACCGCTCGCCCCCTCGAGCGCGGACTTCATGCCATCGGCCAGATAGCCGCAGGAGAGCACCACCTCATCCACCCCGTGTCGCTCCAGCCAGTCGATCGTGTACGCGGTGAATGGCCTGCCACAGAGTGGCAGGACGGTCTTCGGGATCGTCTCGGTCAGTGGTCGGAGGCGGGTTCCCTCGCCTCCGGCGAGCACCACGGCCTGCATCAGGGGTCGCCTTCGCGGCGTGGGCGACCGATCGACGCGACCACCAGCCCGCAGCCCACGAGATCGTCCACCGGCAGGCAGTTGCGGCCATCCACCACGAGGTTCCCGGACATCGCCTCCGCCGCCTTCGACCAATCGAGAGCGATCAGCACAGGCCACTCGGTGACCAGCACCGCAGCGTCGGCCTCCGAGAGAGCCGCCAGTGGCGTCTCCGCCAGGGAGACCTCGGGCAGCAATGCCTGTGCGATTTCCCTCGCAACCGGGTCGTACCCGATCACCTCGGCAC
>JBJTBI010000102.1:0-8672 GCA_046091265.1 bacterium | reverse complement strand
AGCCAACGCCCGAAGGTGATCGTGATGCCCGAACGCGAGGTTCCCGGCGCGAGCGCGAGGATCTGACTGGCGCCGATGATGAGGCCGTCCTTGAGGCTCATGCTGTCCAGGTCCCGCTTCTGCGGCAGCTTGTCTGCCCAGAGCAGGATCGCTCCGAAGAAGATCAGCTGCAGAGCGATCATCCAAGGGGCCCCGAGGCTCGTGTCGATGAAGTCCGCGAACAGCGCGCCTGCTATCACCGCGGGTACCGTCCCGATGGCGATCGCCCAGGCGAGTCGCTCATCGGTCGTTTCTATCTTCCGCTTGCGGAGACTCGAGAAGAATCCCTTGGTGAATGCCACAACCTCACGATGGAAGAAACCGACGGCAGCGATCAGGGTCCCCGCGTGCAGAGCCACATCGAACGTCTTGTTGAAGGACGTGTTCTCCAGCAGGAAGTCGTAGCTCTGCAGCCAGGGGACGATGATCAAATGTCCCGAGGAGGAGATCGGGAGGAACTCGGTCAGCCCCTGGACCACACCGAGGAGCACTGCTTCTAGCCAGGACACGGGAGCAATCCTAGGGAAGCGGTCGGGCGGGCCTGAACCTCAGGACACAGGTGCAGACGATGCGGTCGACCGGTGCGGTAGATTTCAGATCGTGACGTCAGCCCGTACATCAACCTCACGTCGAATCAGGGTGTCGGCAGCCTTGGGTGCCGCCCTCACCGCTCTGCTCGCCTTTGCTCCGGGAGCCTCGGCGGCCGATGGACTCGGACTCTAGGGACCTGCCAACGACAAGGTCATCGTCTACTTCTCGTTCGGCGCGATGATCATCTTCGCGGCCTTCGTGATCGGTGCCTCACTGATCCAGATGCGTCTCGACAAGCGCAAGGAACAGCGTAAGGAAGCGCTGGAGCGCCTCGAGAGCGACAAGACCTGATCTCCTGCCCCGCGCAATAGGCTGCAGGCATCGAAGGCTCTCCACTCCCCCATCGCAAACCGGCACCGCGCCGAACCACCGAACCCGCTCGCGGTGTCAGGCCATTCGCCGGGCAACCTGTAGCCCGTCCTGAGCCGCGAAGGCGACCGGTCCGGCCCATCCCCGGAGAGAGCCCGGTCAGGCCCGTACCGGGGCAGCCCCCGCGGCTTCGACTCGTTCCTACCGAAGAGGCGCTCCGCAAGCCTGCACCACCCAGCCTGTGGCGACCGAGCCTCAAGTTCGCCGCGGGTCTGCTCACGGTGATCATGCTGGCTGGCGCCGTCGGGACCGTGATCGGGCTACCTTCGCCGATCGGGTCGGACACTCCGGTCAGCTCTGCCGCAACGAATTCCGCATCGGTGGAACCCTACGACGTGAACACCCTGGTCGGTGACGGAACCGGGCCGATCCTGGAACTCGGGCCGTTCTTCCCGGTGTTGGGCAAGGTCGACTACGGCGAGGCAGATGCGAGGTTCGGTGCCATGCGCTCCGGCCACGTCCATGCGGGCCAGGACATCTTCGCTGCCAAGGGGACACCGCTCGTGGCCGTGACCGTCGGAGTCGTCACTGCGAGCGCGAGCGCAGATCACCCTTTCTCTTCCGGCCGTGGCAACTACATCGCCATCTACGATCGCGATGCGGATCGCAGTTACGCCTACCTCCACCTGCTCGACCCACCCTCGCTGAGGGCGGGCAGTGAGGTCGAAGCCGGTCAGGTGATCGGGCTGATGGGGTGCACCGGCTCCTGTTACGGAGTCCACCTGCATTTCGAGATCCGAAAGGGCCGCGCCACCGTTCGCTCCGACACCCAAGCCATCGACCCCCTCCCCTTCCTCAAATCTCTCCCCCAAGCACCGTCTCCCTAGAAATCTGAATCAGCGCTGTCGCGGGCGGGTCCTGTCGGCCGTTGTGCCATCGCCTCTGAGCGCGGGTCCTGTCGCCTCCGGTTCGCTGCACCCGCTTTTCGCGCGCGCAGCGATCCTCAGCGCCACCCGCGCGAAGACCGGGTGGCACATCGGTTGATCGGGCGGGTGGCGGCGAGAATCAGCTCGCCCGCAATAAGCGGGGGTGCTGCTTCGGAGCCGTCAGGACCCGCCCGAGAACCGGCGGAGATCGAAGTCCTACAAGGGAGAGGAAGGGGTTATTCGACGCGGAAGCTGGGGAGCAGCCGCTTCTCGGTCTCACCCTTGACCTGCGCCAGGATCTCGACCTTGTCCTCGATCGGCGTGCCTCGCAACTTGGTTGCCAGCAGATCGTCCACCTGGAATACGCCGGCCGAGTTGTTCATCTCGATCTCTATCCGCACCGGTCGCTCCTCACCGGGCTCGATCCGTACCTCGTCGATCGCGGCCGCGGAGAGCGCGTGGATCCCGTACTGACCGCCTTCGAAGGGAATCCGTGACCTGCCCTGCGCCATGTCGAGCGCGTCGGCGACCCGCACCACACCGCCTTCGACCGTGTACGGCTCGCCTCGCCTGCGGTGACCGATGATCGTGTTCAGGATCTCCGAGACCACGATCGTCCTCTCAGGCTCTCGATAGACATCCTCGCGCAACTTCGGAAGACGGTCGGCGGCCAGGAAGAGGCTGAATTCCTCGTGATCCTTGCGGTGGATCGACATCCCCACATCGTGGAAGAGAGCCCCTCCGGCCACCACCACCTCGGCGTCGCGCAGTTTCATCCCGTGATCGGTCACCATCGCCGGCTCCACTCCCGCCTTGTCGAGCAGTCGCAGCAGTCGCAGCGCCACGTTCAGGATCACCTGCACGTGGACCCAGGAGTGATCCGACATCCCCAGCCTCTCGGAGGTCATCTGCGCCATGTACCACCAGGCGCGAACCCGCTCATCGCCGTTCACTGCGTCTAGGAACTGGTCGAGCTTCTTGTTGCCCCTGGTCGGCGCGTGGACCTTGGCCTCGGCTATCGCCTCGGCCGCAGACTTCGACTTCTTGGTCTCCTTCGCCACTCCATCATCTTCGCAGGAGGGCGGTCATCCACCGTAAACCGGCTGTGAACGGCAACTTTCCGACCGTCCGCAGCCATAGCGTCTCCACCCGTGAGTCCCCCGTCCCCGGCCATCCCGGTCTGCCTTGCAACTGGAGTAACCCTGCCCGAGTGCTCCTGCAGGGGCTGCCTGGAGCGACTCCTCACAGACCACGCTCCTCATCTGCTGCGCCCGGCTGCTGCTCAGGCCTCGATCGGCGGTGGCGCTTCGGGTTCGGCGAGCGCGCCAGCTGACGCCGCGATCACGCAGGCGATGCCTCCCAATTCGGGCGCGGCGAGAGCCTGACTGAGCACCACGAAGCCGATCAAGGAAGCGATCGCCGGCTCGACGCTCATCAGCACCCCGAAGGTGGTCTGACTCAACCGACGCATCGCCTGCATCTCGAGGAAGTAAGGGATCGCCGTGCTCAGCATCGCAACCGCGAAACCGATTGCCAGCACGTTGGTCTGGACCAGGTTGGAACCTCCTTCGTAGATTCCTGGAACCAGCGAGATCAAAGTCGCGATCACCATCGAGAGAGCCAGCCCTTGGCCGACCTCCATCCGGTGCCCGAGGCGGACCCCGCTGACGATGTAGAGGCCCCAGAAGATCCCCGCTGCGAGCGCAAGGGCCACTCCTACGAGATCGATCGAATCCTCCTGTAGCGGTTGGGTGATCAGGAACAGCCCGAGCACCGCCAACGCGATCCAGATCAGGTCACGTTTGCGCCTCGATCCAACAACTGCCACGGCCAGCGGACCGATGAACTCGCACGCCACCGCTATCCCCAACGGAATGCGTGCGATCGCCGCGTAGTAGAGGAGATTCATCCCGGCGAACGAGGCCGCGAAAGGCACGATCACCCTCATGTTCCCGCTAGTCAACAGCGCCCGGCTTGGACGGAATATCGCCAGCAAGACGATCGTGGCGAAGCCCTGTCGAAGCAGCACCGATCCGGCCGATCCGACCTCATCGAACATCGTGGTCGCCAGCGCCGCTCCGAACTGGAGGATGCCGATCGCGGAGATAGCGAGGATCAGAGCCAGCCGCTTCTCCCCACCCACGGCGGGACCGGTGAGGGAGCTACCCGAGGCCACTGCCGCAGGCTAGCCGCTGCCGAGCGTCAGGACTAGCCGCAGTTCGGCCAGGGCGACGAGCCGCGGGCATCCATCAGTAGCGCTGCCCGGACATCCTGCTCCCAGCCCGGTGCCCTGGCAGGGTCCCCCCTGCCCCCCACCGACTTCCAGGTGCTGATGCTGAACTGGTAGCGGCCTCGATAGGTACCGTCGGCCGAGACCGAATCGACGTTCCCACCCGACTCGCAGCTCGCGATCGAGGCGAGGGTCGGTTTGGCGACCCCGAGCAGATCATCGACCTCGCGGAGCGCCTTCTTGACGTGCTTGGGGTGAGCCCGGGCCGACCACTTGAGCAGGCTGGCAGGCCCGTCGAAGCCGAGCTCCTGAGCAGTGAAGGTACGCTTCGCTTTCGGAGCCGCAGGTCGAGCATCGGGCGCCTCGGCGATCGGCGCGGAGGGACCGCCGCTTCCGGGGACCTCGCGCTGGGCAATCGCACCTGAGGCGCCGTAGATCAACGCAGCCACGCAGGCGAGCGAAGCCAGCACGAGCGCCGAGATAGCCAAGACTCGGTAGAGCGCAAGGCGCCTGTTTCCGGTCGGGGGCATCGGGTTGGAGAGAGTGACACAGCGAGCGGCGGCAATATGTGTATTTGCTCACAGGGTGCAACTGCTCACCCTCCCACGCCTGAGGCGCGCTTCGCTCCTCCTCGCCTCGGCCCCTATGATCGCTCGACCGATGCAGATCCTCGCCTTCAGCGACCTTCACCGCAGCGACGCGAAAGCCGCCAGTCTGGTCGAGCGGGCATCCTCTGATCAGGTCGACTTGGTGATCGGCGCTGGTGACTTCGCCTCCCAGCACGAAGGTCTAGACGAAGCGATCGCCTCCCTCGCTGCCATCTCGAAACCTGCGCTGCTCGTTCCGGGCAACAACGAGACTGCGGACGCTCTTCGCACGGCCGTATCCGACGCAGGCTGGAACTCGGCCATCGTCTTGCACGGAGACTCCACCGAGGTCGAGGGAAAGATGTTCTTCGGACTCGGTGCGGGCATCCCCACCACCCCGTGGGCCTGGAGTTTCGATCTCTCCGAGGATGAGGCAGCGGAGGCCCTCGCCGGCCTGCCCGACGGTGCGGTGCTGATCGTCCACTCCCCGCCGAAGGGCCACTGCGACTTGGCTGGTTCGGGCGATCACCTCGGCAGCGAGGCTATCTTCGCCGCGATCGAGGAGAAGTCGCCTCCGCTGGCCGTCTGTGGCCACATCCACGAAGCGTGGGGGCAGACCTCCGAAGTCGGCCCGACCCGCATAATCAACCTTGGTCCCGACGGACACCAGATAGAACTCTGATCCCGACCGAATCACCAAACCGCAACGAGAGGAACAGATGAACGCTGACTCACCAGATCCCCGACACACAGACGAATGGCGGGTCGAGGTCCACCTGGAAGCCGATCAGCACGGGGAGAGTCTGGGGGACAAGCTCAACTCACTGCACCTCGACGACGAGGCGCGGAAGCTGCTCGGAGGCTCGATCATCGTCACCCGCGACGGATCGCATCTCTTCCTCTACGCCTGGCACAGACAGAGCGCCGAAGAGGCCGAGAGGACCGTGCGCAACCTGCTCGAACACGAGGGGCTGAGCGGCGAAGTGCAACTGATGCGTTGGCACCCGGGGGCAGATGAGTGGAAACCAGCGTCGGAACCGATGCCGGAGACCGGAGCGGAGGTAGACGCGGAGATCGAAGACCACGAGGAGCGTGCGCGGCGCGAATTCGAGCAGACCGGCCACTACGACTGGGAAGCGATCGTCGAGCTGCCCAGCCTGAAAGAGGCCCGCAACTTCGCCAAGCAACTCCACGACCGGGACCTCCCGGTCCGACGCCGCTTCCACTACCTCATCGTCGGCGCCCTCACCGAGGAGAACGCCCGCGAACTCGCATCCGAGCTCGACGAAATCTCGCCAGAAGGGTCCGCCGTCGGGTTCCGCGCGAACCCGGTCGACGTGCCTCACCCCCTCTTCGTCCGGGTGACCGCGATGAAGCCCGGCGTGGTGCGGGACCTCGGTCTCTGAGCCAGGGCAGCAGGAGCGCCGCTAGGGGCCTATACGGCGGCCGAGAGGCGCCGCAGGAACTGCTGGGTCTCGGCATTGCGGGGAGAATCCAGCACCTCCGACGGCTTCCCCATCTCGAGAATCCGACCCTCGTGAAGGAAGGCGATCCGGTCTGCCACCTCGCGGGCGAAGCCCATCTCATGGGTCGCGATCAGCATCGTCACCCCCACTTCCTCCTTCAATTCCTTTACCGCCTCGAGCACCTCCCCGACCAATTCAGGATCCAATGCGCTGGTCACCTCGTCCAGCAGGAGCGCCCGAGGGTTGGCGACGAGCGCCCGGACGATCGCGACTCGCGGCTGCTGGCCGCCCGATAGACGATCGGGTTTCTCATCGGCCCGGTCGCCGAGACCGAACCTCTCGAGCAATTCCCTGGCTCGCTGTTCTGCCTCGGACTTATCCAGTCCGTGCGCGCGTGTGCTGCCGAGCATCACGTTTTCGATCGCGGTCAGGTGCGGGAACAGGTTGTAAGCCTGGAAGACCATCCCCAGCCTGCGTCTGATCGCAACCTCATCCACTGACGGATCGGTGATCACCTCGCCGTCGAGGTAGATGTCACCGTCGTCGATCTCCTCCAGCAGGTCCACGCATCGCAGCAAGGTCGACTTGCCCGACCCGGAAGCGCCGATCACCGCTATCGCCTCGTGTTCTCTCACCTCGAAATCGAGCCCGCGCAGGACCTCGAGGTCTCCGAACGACTTGGTCACCCCCTCTATCTCGATCACCGCGCCCGGACTCACCTGGCCTTACCTCCGGTGCTCAGGTCCATCCGGTCGAGCAACCGGGCCAACGGGACCGTGATGATCAGATAAAGCAGCGCCGCTGCCAGAAGCGGCGTGTAGTTGAAGTTCGCTGCTGCATCGATCTGAGCCACCCTGAACGCCTCCACCACACCGAGGATCGCGACCAGGGCAACGTCCTTTTGCAGGGCGATGAAGTCGTTCAGCAGCGGCGGTATCACGCGCCTGACTGCCTGAGGAAGGACGACGAACCTGAGCGACTGGCGCTCGTCCAGGCCGATCGCGAGCGCCGCATCCTTCTGTCCTTTGTGTACCGACAGCAGCCCTGCCCGATAGACCTCGGAAACGTAGGCGCCATAGGAGAGCGCCAGCGCGAACCCACCGAGGAGGATCGGATCGGTCGGGAGGCCAGACAGGCCGAGAGCCGGAATCCCGAATCCGACCAGATAGACCAGGAGGATCGTCGGGATGCCGCGGAAGATGTCGCAGTAGCCCGCAGCCAGCAGGCGCAAGGGGAAGAGCGCCGGACCGCTCGAGGTTCGCACCAGAGCGACCATCAGCCCCCAGATCAGCACGATGACCTCGACCACGAGGAACATCGCCACGTCTATCCGGAATGCCTTGAGGATCTCGGGGAAGGAGTCGGCAAAGGCTGAGGGAGAGAAGAAGGTCTCCCGCTCGTCTGGCCAGCCCGGGCTGGTCAGGTTCAGGGTGGCGAGCCCCCCGAGTACGACGACCGAGGAGACGAACGCGATCAGCGCGCCTCTTCGGTCCATCCTCTTTCGGGCGGCGCGCCGAGCCTCACGGCGGGTACCGACCTCGTAGGCCTTGCCGGCCTTTACAGCCTCCATCGTCTGGGCTGGAGTATTCCCGATTGGCCCTGGACGAGACGGGGCGGCGCCGGCTGGCGCCGCCCCGGTCCCGCAAGCTCTTGTCGAGAGTCGCTCCTCAGTCGAGCTTGGGAGCGTTCGCGTAACCGCTCATCCACTCATCGGTGATCGTCTCGAGATCGCCATTGTCGCGCAGCGAGTTGATCGCGGCGGACACGCAACCGGTCAGAGAGGATCCCTTCTGGAGCAATGCGCCCCACTGATCTCCACCCTCGGCCTCGAACTGTCCGACGACCGTCTGGTCCGACAGTTCGACGGCGGTCAGGTAGATCGCGGTCGGCAGGTCGGTCACCAGCGCGTCGATCTGGCCGTTCTTCAGAGCCGAGACGACGTCGTTGGAGGTATCGAACACCTTCACCTGGGTGTCAGGGTCAATCTTGTCCTGAACCGCAGTGAGGCTGGTCGTACCGATCTGAACGCCGATGGTGGCGCTCTTGAGATCGTCCAGCGAGGTGGCCTTGGCCGCATCGGTGCCGTTGGTCGCGATCACTGCCTGATTGGCCGTGTAGTAGGGAGCGGAGAAATCCACCGCCTTCTCACGCTCGGGCGTGATCGAGATCTGGTTCACGTCGAAGTCGAAGTCCTTCGGACCTGGTGCATACGACGAGTTGAATGGCACGACCGTCCACTCGACCTGATCCTTGCTGAAGCCGAGTTCATCGGCGATAGCATATGCAACGGCGGACTCGAAGCCCTTGCCGTTGGAAGGATCATCGTCGACGAAGTACGGCTCGTAGGCCGGGCTGTCGGTACCTACCGTCAGCACTCCTGAGCTCACCGTCTTCAGCTTGTCGGGGGTGCATTCGGACAGATCGGTCGAACCCGAGGTATCGCTACTCGAGTCGGTTCCGCCGCAACCCACTGCGAGGGCAGCGAGCGCCACGGCACATCCGTAAGCGAACATCACACGTGCTC
>JBJTBI010000101.1:0-2011 GCA_046091265.1 bacterium | reverse complement strand
GAGGATCCTCCCCGTCGACTTCGTCGATGCGATGCGGGAAGGCGGATCGGCTGACCAAGAGCTCGGCAAGCTGTACCAGCGTTGGCGGCAGATTCGTGAAGAACAAGCGCATCTCGCCCCTGACGCGGCTGGCGCGATGGAATCACTCGTCGCACGCCTCAGTGCTGCGGTAGGCAGAGGAGGAGAGGTCGACTGGGGCAACCGACCGGTCTTCATCTATGGATTCGACGATCTGACGGCCCTGCAGCGCTCCCTGGTCGAAGCGCTCGCCGCCTTGGCCCCGGTGCTGATGACGGTTACCTACGAACCGGAGCGCTACACCGATGACCCATCCGTAGGAGAGCTACCACTTGCCGCCCGTGCGACCCTCTTCACCTCTCTCTCCGATCAGGCGGAGGAGATCACCTCCGAGTCCTACGAAGCCTCGGATACTTCTCCGCTCCTCGTTCACCTCGACAGAGGATTGTTCAATCCGAACGCGACTCGTATGGATATCGACGACTCCCTGGTACTGCTTCGATCCGCTGGGGTCAGGGGTGAGGTCGAGGCGGTCGGCTCTCGAATCGTCGAACTCCTTTCTGAGGGTGTTCGTCCCGACGAGGTCGTCGTGGTCCTGAGGTCCCCGGATTCAGACGCCCCCGTTTGGGAGGAGGTCTTCTCAGGCCTCGAAATCCCGTACTCGGTAGAGGCCGCGGTGCCGCTTCGCGCCACACATACCGGTGGGATGCTGATCGATCTCTGTCGGATGGCGAAACCGGAGGCAGCAGAGGAGCCGGATCTGCTGGTGCGCTTCCTGAGGAATCCGGGGACCAGAGCTCGCTCGGCGGAGGTAGACGAACTGGATCGGCGCATCCGGGAGGGACGGATTCGAGATCTCGGTGGAGCCGAGGCTTGGTGGTTGGAGCACGGAAGGCGGTTTCCGGATCGCGAAGGTGATGAGCAGCCACACCTCGATCATCTTCACGGACTCAGGGATGCAGCCGATGGAGTCACTCGGATCGCAGCGCTCAACGCGGCGGTTCGCGAGCTCACCTTCGCGCCACGCCTCGAGGAAGTCGCCGGAGCCGGAGGGAGAGTGGCGATGGAGCTGCGAGCCAGGTCCGCGGTCGAACGCGCTGTCGGTTCACTCGACCATTTTGAGGCAGCGGCAGTCACCTTCGCGGATCTCGAGGCTCTACTCGAATCGATAAGCATCCCGATACATGTCTCTTCGCCGGTCGGCAGGGTCCGGGTCACCAGTCCCTACGCGATTCGCGCAAGACGCTTCGAGCACGTATTCGTCTGCTCGTTGCAGGATGGAGCCTTCCCCAGGAGACAGCCGTCCTCTCCATTGCTGACCGACGCGAGACGGAACTCGGCTGGCCTCCCTGACCGATCGAAACCCCTCTACGAAGAGCGTTATCTCTTCTCCGTCTGTCTGTCACGGCCGACCAATCGGCTCTACCTGAGTTGGCGAGATCTGGATGAGAGCGGGAAGGAGGTTGCCGCCTCACCGTTCCTCGATGAGGTCAGAGACCTACTCCTGCCCGAGGAGGACACCGATGACGACGTCCTCTTCGACCGGATCGCACACAGACGCGGGCTGGACGACGTGATCATCTCGATCGAACAGGCTGTCGCGGAGACCCAGTTGGCTCGCGGTCTCGCCGCTCGGGGCCGAGACTCGGGCAGGGACTCGATCGCGATGGTCGCCGGTACCGGAGAGAAGGGCGATCGAATCGCGAACAGACTCGAGCGCGCACTGACGGTCACAGAGGAGAGTCGCCTTCAGCCGCATGGACTCGGAGATGGACAGGCATTCCAGCACGCCGCCGGGATCAGCGAGTTCGGTGCGTCGACTTTGGAGGAGTTCTGGAAGTGTCCTTACCGTTGGTTCGCTAAGCACGAACTCGGCGCTGAGCGGATCGAACCGCCAGACACTCCGCGCACGGTCGGAAGCCTCGTGCACAAGGTGCTCGAGGATCTCTTCGCCCACTTCGCAGACGAGGAGGAACGCGAGAGGAGACCATCT
>JBJTBI010000100.1:0-6793 GCA_046091265.1 bacterium | reverse complement strand
CCCACGGCATGTTCGGCCTCACGCCGCCGTCGTTTCCCGGATCCACCGCGAGCTTCAAGCGATACATGGAAGCGCTCGGAAGACTCGGGGTGAAGGTCGAGATAACCGAACTCGATGTGGCGCTTCCCCTGGTTGGGGATGTGGCCGATCCGCTTGCCGAGCAGGCAAAGGTCTATCGCCGCGTGGTCGATGCCTGCGCGCAGACTCGCGCCTGCGTCGGTGTGACCACCTGGAACATTCGCGACTCCGACACCTGGCTCGACACATTCCCCTTCACCTCAGGCAATGCACCCAACCTGCCGTTGCTGCTCGACGGAGAGGGGAACCCGAAGCCTGCCTACCAGGCCGTAAAGCTCGCCCTGCTCAGGCGCTGCAACCAGCGCTGGGCGATCAACCGAAAGCGGCCAGCGAGGTCCTGCTCGGTCCCCTGGCCCCGTTAAGCTGCACTCTCGATGGCGAAGGCCAAGAAGAAGGAAGCGTCGAAGGCCCAGAAACTGAGTCGCCTCCACCGGCTGAACCTGATCGCGACGGTCTTCTTCGCCGCGCAGGTGGTTGTGATCCTCGCTCTGGCGCAGCCCGCCAAGCTGCCGGTTCTGGGATCGTTCCTGCTGGACGCTCCGGGAAGCGGTAAGTACGGCTCCACCGACCTCTTCGATCTACGGATCGACTGGATGGTCGGTCTGTTCCTGCTGCTTGCTGCGGTCGACCACTTCGCGGTGGGCACCTTCGGTCGCAAGTGGTACGAGAAGAACGTCGCCAAGGGAGTCAACCCGGCCCGCTGGTGGGAGTACTCATTGAGCGCCTCGATAATGGTGGTGCTGATCGCCATGCTCGCTGGCGCGAGCGACATCGTGGCGCTGCTGATGATGTTCGGGGCCAATGCGGCGATGATCCTCTTTGGATTGGTGATGGAACGATCGAACCTCGGCAAGCGCAAGGTCGACTGGTCGCCGTTCGTCTGGGGCTGCGTGATCGGAGCCGTTCCATGGATCGGTATCGCCGTGCAGCTCGCCCTCTCGCAGGACACCGGCGATGGAGTCCCGGGCTTCGTATTCGGG
The DNA here is from genome assembly GCA_046091265.1 of bacterium. Classification (GTDB taxonomy): domain Bacteria; phylum Actinomycetota; class Thermoleophilia; order Solirubrobacterales; family 70-9; genus CAIUSP01. The sequence continues at coordinate 5,735 of JBJTBI010000100.1, read as the reverse complement.
ATCTTCGTCTCGCTGTTCATCCTCTTCAACACCTTCGCGGTGAACATGTGGCTCGGCTACCGAGGCAAGGGCCGGTGGAAGGACCCGCTCTTCGTCGAACTCGTCTACGTGATCCTCAGCTTCACCGCCAAGACCGTGCTCGCCTGGCAGGTCTACGCAGGTTCGCTCGCCGGCACCCCGGCCTGATCTCAGTTCACCGACGGGTCGTCTGGCAGACGGGCGAGCAGTTCGTACTCACCCCCCATCCGAGTCAGGACCTCTGACCAGAGATCGCCGTCGCTGAACGGATCGTCACGAGTCGGTTCGGTGATGATCCAGCCGTCCTGCTCGAGCTCGGACTCCAGTTGGCCAGGGGACCAGCCCGCATAGCCTGCGAAGACCCTGAACCGCTCCAACTCGACCGGTTGTTCGAGATCGACCATGCCCACGGAATCCACGATCAGACGCTGAGAGCGGTTGGGGTCTTCGAACTCACCGATGCAGGTCAACGCATTCGGTGAGACGGGCCCACCCAGGTGGATCACATGGTTCCCCCCGAGCCACTCTGCAATCTCGGGAATCGTGTCACCGAGGGGCGTTCCAGATGGTTGGTTGAGGGTGAGACCGAGCGCGCCTTCCTCGTTGTGTTCGACCACGATCACCACGGATCTCCTGAAGAAGTCACCCACCTCCGGAGATGCGACGAGAAGTTTCCCCGCAACTGACTGAGCCATCGTGCCTAAGCCTCGCACAGGTAGTCTGGACGAGTGGCTGAGAGCTCTTCCACACCCCGTGTGAAGCTCTACGGCTTCGTGCTCTCGCATCCCGTGACTACCGCCCGCCTTGCATTGGATCGCAAAGGAATCGAGTTCGAGCAGGTGAATCTCACGGTGGGGCTTCACGCCGCGCAACTGCGCGCCCTCGGTTTCTCCCGCGGGACCGTTCCGGCGATCAAACTCGACCGAGAGAAGATCCAGGGGACTCGCGAGATCATGCGTGCCCTCGAAGAAGCCCAGCCCGAACCCCGCTTGTTCCCCTCCGACCCGTCGCTGAGGATCGCAGTGGAAGACGCTGAGCGTTGGGGAGAGGACACGCTGCAGTCGATCCCGCGCAGGCTCTTTCGGTACATCGCGAGCACCGACGCATCTATTCGAGAAGGCGTTGCCGAGCGAGAGGGGCTGCCCGCGCCGAAACTCGCTGCGAAGGCGACCGCTCCGCTCAGCAAACGGATGGCGGCCAAGGCCGGAGCCGATGCAGCGCAGGTTCGCGCCGACATGAGTGCCCTGCCGGGTCTGATCAGACGGGTCGAGCAGATGCTGAAAGACGGTGTGATCGGTGGAGAGGAGCCGAACGCAGCCGACTTCCAGATCGCGCCGGCGATCAGGATGCTGATGAACCTCGGCGATACCGCGCCGATCATCTCGGGCAGCCCGGTGGAGGCGTGGGCCCAGAGCCTGGTCCCCGACTACCCGGCGGATCTGCCGGCAAAGCTCCCGCCCGACTGGACCGCGCCGATCCGCGAAGCGGCCGCACACCGGAGCTGAACCTGGATGTCCGGTCGTACGGCTTGGATCCTGGCCGATCAGCTCTCAGGGGACAACCCCGCGCTCGAGGGCGCTGACCGTTTGCTGATGATCGAAGCCCGGAGGCGACCAGGCAGGGTCCGCTTCCATCGACAGAAGCTGCATCTGGTCTGGTCGGCGATGAGGCACTTCGCTGCCGAGCAAGCCGCTGGGGGTATGGATGTCGACTATCGCAGCGCCGAGACTCTGACCGACGGGCTCAGGCAGCACCTCGAAGAGTTCGACCCGGAGTCGGTCGCGCTGCTCGAGCCGAACACCCTCGGCGCTGGGGAACGCCTCGCGGCAACCGATCCCCGTGTCGAGACAGTCGAGGGATGTCTCTTCCTCACCCATCCGGGTGACTTCGCCGAGTGGGCCGAGGGCAGGAAGCAGTTGCGGATGGAGAACTTCTATCGAGATCAGCGGCGCAGGTACGGGTTGCTGATGGACGGAGACCAGCCCGCAGGGGGCGAGTGGAACTTCGACTCCGAGAACCGCAAGCCTCCGCCTGCCGATGAGAGACCACCGAAGCCGTACCGACCCCGAGAAGACGAGATCGACGAGGCCGTACGCGACGACCTCGATGGGTTGGCGGAGGAGATGGGTCTGATCGGCGAGGACGGGCCGAGGATCTTCCCAGCGACCCGAGGTGAAGCGAGGCGTGCCCTGAAGTCGTTCTGCGAGAAGCGACTGCCGCAATTCGGCCCGTACCAGGACGCGATGGTGGCTGGTGAGCGATTCATGTGGCACGCGTTGATCTCGAGTTCCCTGAACTTGGGGCTACTCGATCCACTCGAGTGCGCTGAGGCGGCCGAGCGACAGTATCGAGAGGGAAACGCTCAGATAGCGTCGGTCGAGGGCTTCGTCCGACAGGTGGTCGGCTGGCGCGAATACGTATGGGGCATGTATCGCTGGCGCGGAGCCGAGATGAGAGATGAGAACGCTCTCGATGCTCAGTCGGACCTGCCGCAGTCGATCGCCGAACTCGATCCCGAACAGACGGAGATGGCCTGCCTCTCCGATGTTCTCGACGGCGTTCGAGACACCGCATACGCCCACCACATCGAGCGCCTGATGCTGCTCGGGAACCTGATGCTGACCGCAGGCGTGGAGCCGCGAACGGCGACCGACTGGTTCCACGGATCCTTCATCGACGGCTATGAGTGGGTGATGGGACCGAACGTCGCGGGGATGGCCCTCTGGGCCGACGGAGGGAAGATGATGTCGAAGCCCTACGCAGCGACCGGCGCCTACGTGAAGCGAATGTCCACCTACTGCGCCGATTGCCGCTACGACCCGAAAAAGCGGACCGGCGACGATGCCTGCCCGCTCACCACGCTCTCCTGGGATTTTCTCGATCGCAACCGCGAGATCCTCGCCGCAAACCCGCGGATGACCCTTCAGGTCCGCAACCTCGACCGGATCGCAGACGACGAACTCGCCGAGGTCCGTCGCGCAGCGAAGAGCCTTCGCTCTGACTTCAACGCCTAAGATCCTCCCGTGGCCATCGACAAGTCAAAGCCAGTACTGATTACCGGCTGCTCGACCGGGATCGGTCGTGCGACCGCGATTCGTCTTGCTGGCTCCGGCTGGAAAGTGATCGCGACGGCGCGCAAGCCCGAGTCGATCGCCGATCTTGCCTCGGCTGGTTGTCAGACCCTAGCGCTGGATGTGACCGACGAGGCCTCGATGAAGGCTGCAGTCGAACAGGTCGAGAGCGAGCACGGATCCGTAGGTGCGCTGATCAACCACGCCGGCTACAGCCGCAGCGGCGCGGTAGAGAGCGTTCCGCTCGAAGAGGCTCGAGCCCAGTTCGAGACCAACGTCTTCGGACTCTCGCACCTGAGTCAGTTGGTGCTCCCCGGGATGCGTCAGGCAGGTGCCGGCCGGATCCTCAACATCAGTTCGATGGGCGGGAAGCTCGTGATCCCCGGGGGCGGCTGGTACCACGCGACCAAGTACGCGGTCGAGGCTCTCTCCGATGCGATGCGCTTCGAGGTGGCCCCCTTCGGTGTCGACGTGGTGATCATCGAACCGGGTGCGATCAAGACCGAGTTCGGCGAGACGGCCGTGAAGACGATGGACGCCAGCGACGACAGCGGTCCCTACTCCTCATTCAACAACGGTATGGCTCAAGCCACCCTCGACGCCTACGAGAAGGGGCCACTCAAACTGCTCGGTGGAGAGCCCGACGATGTAGCAAGGGTGATCGAGAAGGCGCTGAAGGCCCGCAAGCCCAAGCCGCGCTACAAGGTGACCGCGTCGGCACACATGTTCGTCGGGACGCGGCGCCTGATGAGCGATCGGATGTTGGACCGCTTCTTCGGGGCGCAGATCCCGAAGCCGGGCAAACAAGCCTGAGCGTTCCGCGGCCGCTCGACCTCACAGCGCTCATCGAAGCCGGAGGCGTCTAAACTCGCGCCATTGCGGTTCGCGCAGGACCGTCGTAAAGGGAGAGGAGACTTACCAATGGCCAAGAAGAGCGACCCCAAACAAACCAAGTACCTGCTTCCCGAGTCGGAGATCCCGACCAAGTGGGTCAACATCGCCGCGGATCTTCCCGGTGATCCCCTCCCCCCTCTTAATCCGCAGACGGGAGAGCCTCTGGCTCCGGAAGATCTCGCTCCTCTCTTTCCGATGGCGCTGATCGAACAGGAGGTCTCGGCCGAGCCCGAGATCGAGATCCCCGAAGAGGTCAGAGACGCGTATCGGCTCTGGAGGCCCACGCCGCTGATCCGTGCCCGGCGCCTCGAGAAGGCCCTGGACACACCTGCTCACATCTTTTTCAAGTATGAGGGGGTCTCGCCCGCCGGCTCGCACAAGCCGAACACCGCGGTGCCACAGGCCTTCTACAACGCCCAGGAAGGCGTGAGGAAGCTCGCGACCGAGACAGGTGCGGGTCAGTGGGGCTCTTCGCTCTCATTCGCCTGCGAGATGTTCGGTCTCGAGTGCGAGGTCTTCATGGTCGGAGCGAGCTATGACCAGAAGCCGTATCGCCGCGCGATGATGGAGACGTGGGGTGCCACCGTCCACCGCAGCCCCTCAGACCTGACCGAGGCGGGCCGCTCGCAGGCAGAGCACAGCACCGGGAGCCTCGGCATCGCGATCTCGGAGGCCGTCGAGGTTGCGGCGACCAATGAAGACACCAAGTACGCGCTCGGATCCGTGCTGAGCCACGTCTGCCTGCACCAGACCGTTATCGGTCAGGAGGCGATCGCCCAGCTCGAGCAAGCTGGCGAGTACCCGGATGTGGTCATCGGCTGCGTCGGCGGAGGTTCGAACTTCGCCGGCATCGCCTTCCCCTTGCTGCGCAAGAAGCTCAAAGAAGGTCTCGATACGAGATTCCTCGCTGTCGAGCCGGCGGCCTGCCCGACGCTCACGCAGGGCACCTACGCATACGACTTCGGCGACACGGTCGGTCTCGCGCCGATTATGCCGATGTACACGCTGGGTCACGACTTCGTGCCTCCGCCCGTACACGCAGGTGGGCTGCGCTACCACGGAGACGCGCCGATCCTCTGCGCTCTGGTCAAGGAGGGATTGATCGACGCAAAGGCGATTCCGCAGACGCAGGCATTCGAGTCCGCCGTGCAGTTCGCCCGTGCCGAGGGGATCATCCCGGCCCCGGAGCCGACCCACGCGATCCGCGCCGTGATCGAGGAAGCGGAGGCCGCCAAGAAGGAGGGCGACGAGCGGGTGATCCTCTTCAACCTCTGCGGGCATGGGCATCTGGACCTCGCGGCATATCAGGCGTTCCTCTCCGGCGAGCTGGAGGACCTCGAGTTCTCCGAAGAGGATATGAAGAAGGCACTCGAGACCCTTCCCGACGCTCCCGCAGTCGCCTGAGCATCCGGACGGGGAGCCTGCCGGTGGCGCTGGTCGAATCCGAGATGATCCCGTTGGGGAGCCCGGCGCCGGACTTCTCTCTGCCGGATCCTTCGGGCGAAGTCCACTCTCTCCAGGGTGCCGCTGAAGCGAAGGCGGTCGTGGTGGCCTACATCTGCAACCCCAGTCCCTACGTGGTCCACATCGCGGACGCGTTCGCCAAGGAAACCGGCTAACTGATCGACCAGGGAGTGGCGGTCTTCGCGATCAACTCGAACGACTGGACCACCCACCCCGATGACTCACCGGAGCGGATGGCCGAGGAATCGGAGCAGCGCGGCTATCGGTTTCCGTATCTGGTGGACGAAG
>JBJTBI010000099.1:0-5777 GCA_046091265.1 bacterium | reverse complement strand
TGCGATCGGCCAGGGAGAGGTACTCGCGACCCCCCTGGAGATGGCGACGGTCGCCCAAACGGATGCCATGGGCGGAATGCGCTCGCCGACCCCGATCGTCTCCGACAAGGAACTCCTATCGAATGCGAAGCCGGTCAGGGTCATGCCTAAGGAGGACGCTGCCGTCCTGCGCTCGCTGATGGAGAGCGCGGTCAACTACGGCACCGGCTATCGGGGCGCGGTCACCGGTGCCCAGGTAGCAGGCAAGACCGGCACGGCTGAACTCGGCATCGGAAAGGGTGAGAAGGCGCTACTCGACGCGTGGTTCACGGCGTTTGCACCGTCGAATAAGCCCAAGTACGTGGTCTGTGTCCTGGTCGCGAGCACGACCGAGGACGGCGGCGAGGTAGCCGCACCCATCGCCTCCCAGATCCTCTCCGAGGCCCTTGGCTGAACCTAGGGAATCCCCAGGAGCGAACCGACCAGGCAGAGCGCGGCCCCACCGGCCACCAGCAGACCACCCACCGGTTCCAGAAGCAGTCCGATCGGAATGCCGGCGATCCAGATGACGAGACCGCCCAGAATGAGATTCCACCATCTCAGCGGCCCAACATCGGCTCCGGTTTCCCTCGCATCCTGAGCTACCGCCAGCAACGCGACGAGGCATACGACCACGCCTGTGATCTCGGCGGCGAGACCGAGCAGCCCGGTGAGGGCGACCGCTGAAACGATCGCCGCCGCGATCAGGAAGGGGCGTCGTGAATCGGCTACCAATTCGCCCTGTCCCCGATCAACCCTCGAACCGGGTCAACGGCGTGGCCTAGATATCGAGCTCGATCGAGCCCTTGTTGCCGTCGGAGTCGATCTCGAGTTCGACCGGACGGTTCTCGGAGATCGAGGTATCCACCACGAATAGCAGCAATGCCCCTTCGATCGGACCCGCCCCGGCGGCGGAGTCCGGAAGCGGCAACTCACCATCGGGGGGAATCCGATCGCCGAGCTTCAGAGCGAACGGCGTATTCTGGGAGACCGGCGAGAACTCCTGCCCATCGGTATCCATCACGGTGAAATCGCCTTTCGAGGGAACCTCGTACTCGGTCGATCCCTCGTTCAGGATTCGCAGGAAGACGCCGAGGTAGGCCCTGTTATCACCAGGTTCGTCAGGCAGACCGTCGAGATACTGAGCGTCCTCGATGTCCTGGGGGTTGAGGAACCGCGTGATCGCAACCCGGTATCCGACATCGCCCAGCTCCAGAGTCTCGGCCTCGCTCACGTGGGTACTGTCGTGTTCCCCACAGGAGGCCAACACCAGCGCGGAAGCGCCGACGCAGAGTGCGATGAGGATGAGTCTGATCGGAGGGGTTCGGGTCATCTTGTGATGAGGATTCTATCCGTAGGCGTGGCGGCCATGACCTCAGGCTGCGCCGGGAACGCGGTTTCCGCCGGCTACCTCGACGGGCTCGCCACGCAGCTCACCGGATTCGATCGCTGCACGCAGACCCCTGAGAGCACTCTTCCAGCGACGCTTCCACCAGCCCGAACGCCCGATCTCGGATGCCCGCCCGAGATGCAGGTGCTGCTCGGTCCAGAAGGTCACCCGGACCGTGGTGACTCCACTCGCCCCCGGGATCAACTCCCAGACGGTGTTCACGGTCGCCTTGTTACGGAGACCACCCTCACCGCGCTCCACGATCTTCTCGGGGAAGTCCGTCTCGACGATAGTGGTGTCCATGTACTCGACACCCGGACCGTCGGGCTTGAAGCGGGCTCCTGCGCCGATACCGCGCGGGTCGATGCGCTCGAGTCGATAGTCACCCGCGAGCTTGCCCATCCAGCCCGGGCGGAGGCTGAGGTCGCAGAGGAAATCGAATATCTCCTCGCGCGAGGCGTCGATATCGATCTCTTGCGAAATGGGTCCCATGGCTTGACCGTATCTACTCGGTCGAAATGGAGGGGTCCGCCTGGACCTTCTCGGGAACGATCATCAGGAAGTTGTCGCCTGCGTTACCTGCGAGTTCGAGAACCCGATCCGCCTCGTCGGTCTGGCCGGTCTCTCGGAGTTGTTCCGCATAGCCGCCGAGCAATTCGGAGATATCCCCCGCGCCGGTCTCGTCGAGCTGTTCGACGTTGACCATCGCCCCCTTGCCGAGACGACGTTCGATCGCATCGCGATCCATACCCATCTCGCTGCTGATCCTCACGTAGACGCGTCCCCCCGTCATACCGGCACACGCCCACGGTCCAAGGTCTCCGAGGACCACCGCACGGCCGCCGGTCATGTACTCGAACGCGAAGCCCTTTGCGTTCGCGCGGTCGACCAGACAACCGCGCTCGTCGTCGATCGGCTCCTCGGGCTCTCCGCCCAGCACGACATCTGCTCCAGAGAGACGAATGCAGAATCGGGAATCGGCTGAGCCCTGGACGAACAGCTGGCCGCGCTGAGCACCGTAGGCGAAGGACTTGCCGACCGAGCCGTTCAAGCGGGTTCCATCCTCGCTGCGGCCTTTGAGGATCGCGATGGTGCCGCCGAGCATCGTCTTGGCCGCGCCATCTTGGGCGCCGCCCTCGATCCGGCAGACGACTCCGTAGGAGTTGAAGGCACCGAAGCCCTGACCCGCAACGGAGCAACCAGTGAAGGTGAGCTCCGCAAGCACCGGCTCGACGCCTTCATCGGAACCGAGGGGTATCTCACCCGCCACACGGGCACGGGCGAGCGCGCCGGAAAGCTCCGTGCCGAGCACCCGGTCGTCGGCGTCGGTGGCGCGCGGGAACTCGTTGCTGACCGTGCCACCCGAGCAGACCTCGCGCGCCAGGGGTGCGAACTGCTCAGACGATGCCTTCGGCTCCATCCTGATCGGTCTCGCCATCACCAAGCCCGCCTCGGCTCTGTCTTCCTCGATCTCGGCTACAGCTGGCATGTCGATCGGCTCGAGGTCTAGATACGTCTCGAGCGGTGTGATCAGCGGAGCGAGGTCGAGTCGGTCGTGGTGTGAGATCTGCTCCAGCAGGTCGTAACGACCGACCAGATCCTGGGCGCGGCTGTGACCGAGCGATCCAACGACCTCCATGACCTGCTCACCCATCTGGCCGAAGAACCGCGCGCAGTTGGCTGCGGCCACGCTGACCTCTTGTGGCGTGAACTTCTTCAAGCCGTGCTCAGATGCCTCTTCCTCCGTCTCGATCTGGGTTGCGATCCCCACGTGACAGGTGTCGAGCTGGCAGCCGCGGCAGATGGTGCAGCCGAGCGAGACCATGGCGAGAGTCCCGAAGCCGACCCGGTTGGCGCCGAGACAGAGCAATTTGACCACATCGTGCGCGTGGCGATAGCCACCGTCGGCCCAGATCTCCACCCGGTTGCGGATGCCCGCTTCCATCAACGCCTGATGGACCGCTCGGGTGCCGATGTCCGAGGGCAGACCGACGTGGCGGAGTGCGTGCTGACGCGCAGCTCCCGTCCCGCCCTCGAAGCCGGAGAGTGTGATGATGTCCGCTCCGGCCTTGGCGATGCCCAGACCGATCGTCCCGATGTTGGGGACCACCGGCACCTTCACCGAGACCCGGAGGTCCGGGTTGACCGTCTTCAGCTCATCGATCAGCTCGGCCAGATCCTCGATCGAGTAGAGGTCGTGGTTGTTCGAGGGCGAGATCAGGTCCGTTCCGGGCGCCGCGTTACGCGCCGCTGCAACCTTGGCCGAGACCTTCTTCCCGGGGAGGTGACGTCCTTCACCGGGCTTGGCCCCCTGTCCGATCTTGATCTCGGCCACGTAGGAGGCGTTCAGCATCTCCGCGGAGACCCCGAACCGGCCCGACGCGACCTGCTGGCCGCGCCACTTGCGGTACTCGCCGTACATGTCACGGATTTCCCCACCCTCACCGTTGATGCAGAGGATGTTCACCTCGCGCGCCGCGTCGGCGTACGAGCGGAAGGCGGGCTCGGACTGGGATCCGAAACTCATCGAGCTGATCACCAACGGATAGTCGTGATGTCCGATCGACGCATCGACCTCCGAGGCCGGTACCGGATCGCCATCGCTCTTCAGGCCCATCACGTGCCGCATCGAGATCGGGGTCTGGGCTTCGAGGTCGCGGACCTTCTTGGCATAGTCGTCGAACGACTCCGCTCCATTGGCGGCCGCGATCGCGGCCTTGTAGACCTTGGGGTAGAAGCGGACCGTCTTGGCGGGCTTGGCCTCGTCGTCTCCGCGCAGGATCCTCACCCGCTCGTCGGCCGAGGTGTCGAGTTCGGCAAAGCCCGTGCCACCCTTCTCGGTCGCCGCGAAGGCATCGGTCTGGAAGATCTCCGCCAGCTCTGGCTTCAGTCCGATCGAGGAGAACTGACGGGCGTAGCCACGGATCTCGTGGATCCCGATGGTCGAGATCACCTTCTCCATGCCCTTGCGCAGCGCATCGCAGAGATTGGAGACATCGCTCTGGTACTCGTCCACGCAGACCACCTCGACCATCGTGTAGGGGCAAACCGCGTCCGAGCCGAGCCCGAGGGCGAGCATGCAGTCGTGGACGTTCCTCAACGCGGATGAGCGCAGCACGATCGAACACCGCCGGCGCAGATTCTCCTCGCCGCGCTCGACCCTGAACGACTTCAGCGCCTGATCGATCGCCGACACGAGCAGGTGCGGGTCGCAGAACCGCTTGTCGCCCTCGTAGACGGTGCGATCGGTGAGGACCAGCAACTCCGCCCCTTCAGTGACTGCCTTCACTGCCTCCTGCTTGATCCGCTCGACCGCTCCCTTGATGGTCTCCGACTCGAGAAGCGAGGTATCGAGCGCCTTCGCACGCTCTCCGAAGTGCTCCCAGAGGTCTTCCAGCAACCAGGTCCCGTGGTCGTTGGCGATCTTGCGGTAGTCCGAATCCGAGAGCGGAGCGAGATCGTGGTGCCCGCCGAGGACCACCGGGAAGTCGAGCTCGACCGTGCCGACATCCTCTGAAGGATGGTCGAGGCCGGGGCGACGACCGATCACGGTCCTCGCCGAGAAATGCTCGATCTCGCGCTCACGGTCGATCGCGGGATTGGTCACCACGGCGACGGTCTCCTTGAAGAAGTCGGGGAGGTTGTGGCGCTCCGGAGAGAGCGCAGCCAGCGGACCGTCGTATCCGAGCGAGCCCACCGGCTCGGCGCCGCTCGCGGCCATCTGCTGGACCAACTTCATGTCGTCCCGTTGCCAACCGAATCCCGCGAGGACAGACTCGGAGACCTTCACCGGCTCCGACGGCCCCGCCTCGCTGTATCCCGGGATCTCGGAACCCTCGAGCGGGCCTCCGGTATCGAGCGCGCGATCGTAGGGTGCTACCTCCTCGACCCCGGTTCGCTCGAGCCACCTGCGGCGGACGATCTCGAGCATCTCGTCGTGCGGGTGCACGGTGGAGCGACGCTTGCTGCGATCGATCGACACGAGGACCTTCTCGCCCGGGGCGAGCGGCTTCGGCTCGGCGGTCATCTGCTTGACCGAGACGACTCCTGGCTCGGAGCTGAAGATGTAGTCGGCTGCGGTCTCGACCTGCCAGAGGGGGCGCAGGCCCAGCGCGTCGGTGGAGAAGACGCACTCGTCCCCGCTGCGGGCGATCAGGGCCACGGGGCCCTGCGAGAACGGACCCATCGCCTCACGCAGGTACATGTAGAAACTGCGCAGCTCGGGGCCGAAGTGGTCGATCTCGTGGACGATCGGCGGCAATACCGACTCGAGCGCCTCTGCGAGGCTCAGACCCTCACGGTGGATCAGCGTCTCGATCGTGCGATTGAGATCCTGGGAGTCGGAGTTGCCAAGGCGCATCGGCGCGCC
>JBJTBI010000098.1:0-11701 GCA_046091265.1 bacterium | reverse complement strand
CCGCGATCTCCCCTGCTACCCTGAACGACCAGGAGAACACTGTCCACCAGCCAAGGTAGACGAACATTTCATCCTCCGTATCTGGAAGCCCGTGAAGGAATTCTATGTACGCGCTCTCCGAGTTGCTCTGGTAGGTGATCGGCTCGAGATCGAACTCCTTGGCCCACTTCCGGATCTGGTTCTCGAGCTCCGAGAGCGTCATCGTCCCGTAGTGCTCGGGGTCGCGCTTGCCGAGCATGTTCAGGTTCACGCCGTGCATCACCGCGACTCGATTCCTCGTCGGTCCGTTCATCGCTCTCAATCCTCCCGCAACTCGTCGATCGATGCACGTATGTCCGCGTCATCGACCAACTCTCCCCAGCGAGGCGCGCCAGGGAAATCGAGCAGGACGAACTTGACACCTTCTGAATCGCGCTTCTTGTCGTGGGCGAGTGCCGCCAGTATCGCCTCGGTGGTGATCTCGGCCGGTAGCGTCACCGGAAGGCCGACGGCCGCGAGGATGCGCCTCACCTCCAGACGCAGTTCATCGGCCCCCGAGAGTCGCAGTGCCGCCAGCAGTCCAAGCGAGACAGCCTCACCATGCCGGTGTCGACTGTAGTTCCCTGCGGTCTCGATTCCGTGACCGATCGTGTGGCCTAGGTTCAAGATCTGTCTGCGGCCCGAGTCGTGCGCGTCCTCGACCACCACCGAGAGTTTCACTCTCGCGCAGGCGCTGACTATCGGCTCCATGGCCTCGGGGTCATGCATCTCCGCCGGGTCGAAACCCTTCACCTGCTCCCACAGGTCCCCTCCCTCGAGCAGTGCGGTCTTGACCACCTCGGCCCAACCAGCGGCGGCCTCCGCCTCGGGAAGGGTCGCGAGGCAATCCAGATCCACGACCACCTCGACCGGTGGGTGGTACGCACCCACGAAGTTCTTCGCGGTCGGCAGATCCACACCGGTCTTTCCTCCATAGGCGGAATCGACCTGGGCAACCAGAGACGTGGGGATCTGGACCAACTCGATGCCACGCTGGAAAGAGGCTGCGCAGAATCCACCGAGATCACCGACCACGCCTCCGCCGAGAGCGACCAGATGATCGGACCGTACGACCCCCATGTCAGCCATCTGCTGCCAGACGCTCTCCGCAGTGGCGAGACTCTTCGACGATTCCCCCGCATCGACCACGATCGTCTCAACGGCATCGATTCGGTCAGCGTAGATCTCGCCGACGGTACTGTCGGTGACACAGAACCTTCGCCCGGATGCCCTGCTCGGTACGCGACCGATGATCTCGCGACCGATCCAGACCGGGTAGGTGCCTGCCTCCGAACCGCACCACAACAACCTCGCGCGTTCGAGCTCATCGCGACGCGCCGCGATCCAGCCGATTGCCTCGGCGGTCCTGGCCGGCCCGTCGCTCAATACGACGGCATCTGCCTCGCGTTCGTAGACGGCAGTCCGCTCCCTGAACAGCGCTTCGAATGCCATCCGATCGCCAGCCAGCGGGCGACCTGGGTCACCTGCAACCCGATCCCAGGCCTGTTCCAGCGAAACATGGAGCCAGATCACCACGTGGCGCTCGAGCGCTTCGCGCGTGCGGTCCGACCCGAGCGCACCTCCTCCCAGGGCGATCACCGACTCAGGACCGGCACTATCGAGGAGATCGCATATCAGCGCCTCTTCCCGCCGACGGAACTCCTGTTCACCCCCCGCCTCGAAAAAATCGCTGATGCTCGAACCCAGATCTTCCTCGAGGAGTAGATCCACGTCGTGGACCTCGGTGAACATCGAGGCTGCCCTCGCTGCGGTGCTCTTTCCGGCACCCATGAAGCCGATCAGTACGAGGGCGCCTCCGCCTCCGGGTTTCTCTCCGGATCCGGTGCCCCCCGCGACTACCGCCGCCATCCGATCCGCTCCTCGTAGGCTGCGAGAGCCGAGCGGACGTCGTCGATGTGATCGCCGCCGAACTTCTCGCGATAGGCGCCGGCGACAGTGAGTGCCACCATCGCCTCCCCCACGACTCCGGCTGCCGGTACGACGGTCGAGTCGGTTCGCTCGCGCATGGCCTGAGCAGGCTCATGGGTTTCCGTATCTACAGATCGCAGCGGCTTGGTGAGGGTCGAGATGGGCTTGATCGCTGCCCGCACGACCAGCGGCTCACCCTTGGTCATACCGCCCTCCAAACCGCCTGCGCGATTCGTCTCACGAAACCACCCCCGCTCCTCGGACCAGAAGATCTCGTCGTGAGCCTCTGAACCCGGACCACCGGCGACCTCCCACGCTTCACCGAGGGAGACTCCCTTGACCGACTGGATAGAGCAAACCGCTTGAGCGAGGCGACCATCGAGACGGGTGTCCCAGGCGACGTGGGAACCCAGCCCGGGTGTCAGCCCGAAGGCCCTGACCTCGAAGGTCCCCCCCAGAGACTCGTTGGCCTTACGGAGACGATTGATCTCCTCGACCATGGCCTCTGAGGTCGCTGCGTCGAGGCAGCGGACCGGTGAGTCGTCGACGGCGCTGAAGTCATCAGGTCCGAGTTCGTTTCCGGTCTCCGGTGCGCAGACACCTGCGATCCGGATCACATGGCTGTGGATGCTTACGCCGAGGGCCGACAGGAAGGCTTTAGCCAGTGTGCCTGCCGCAACTCTCGCCGCCGTCTCACGCGCGCTGGCGCGCTCGAGGACGTTCCGGACATCAGTGTGTCCGTACTTGTGGAGGCCAGCGAGATCTGCGTGACCCGGACGAGGTAGGTGTGACTCCTCGGGCTCGAACCCGTCGACCGGCCACGGGTTCATGCGCTCCTCCCAGTTCGGGTAATCGCGGTTCGCTACCAGGAGGGCGATCGGACTGCCGAGAGTCTTGCCATGCCGGACGCCGGACCGAACCTCGACCGAATCCTGCTCGATCTTCATCCTGCCCCCGCGACCGTGCCCGAGTTGGCGTCGTGCCATATCACGATCGATCGCTTCGCGGTCCAGTTCGAGGCCAGCAGGTAGCCCCTCGACGAGAGCGACGAGGCCGGGGCCGTGTGATTCACCTGCCGTTCGGAAGCCGAATTCCATGGCTCCAGCCTAGAGCGCGACCGCTCCCGAGGCAGGGCACGCGCTTGCGTGGGTCGGAGCACCGGGGGCCCGCCTATCTTTACCCGATGGCGGCGAGACGACTGATGATCCTCTTGATGGCGCTGATCGCTGTCTCGATGGCCATCACGGTGATCTCGCAGCCCTTGCGCAACAGCCTCCGCTCCCAGACGACCACGACTTCGACCTCTCCGCCTCGGGAGGGATTGCGGCCGACCAACCGAGACCGCCCTGACCGGGCAGTGCTAAGCAAGCCGGTGAGCGCGACCTTCGGCCCTGGGGCGAACGGACGGGTGTCGCTCGAGACCGGAGATCGGTTGACGCTCGTCGTCGAGGTCGACAGGCCGTCCGAGGTCTCGATCCGTGGACTGGGGCTCACGGCGTTCGCGGATCCCTATGCGCCAGCCCGCTTCGACATCTTGCCCAGAGATCCAGGCCGATTTCCGGTCAACACCTACCCGGGTGGGAGATCTGGTGTGATCGAGGTGTCACGAGCAACCCGGCCGGAAAACCCGTGAGCGGGATTTGGCAGTAGATTTGTGGTTGCTCTGATCTTGCCGGCGGAGCAGTAACGGAGAGGAGAGACCCCGCTTGACGCAAGCCGTGGAGACGCTCGGTGCGGTAGCAGCCGAGGACCTGGACGCACCAGTGGTCCAAGCGCGATCCACGCGCGAGCTCTTCTGGCGGAGATTCAAGGACGACAAACTGGCTCTAGGAGCATTGATCTATCTCGGTCTGCTCGTCCTCCTCGCGCTCCTCGCCCCGGTGATAGTCGACGTGCTCGGAGTCCCCCCTCCGAACGAGCGGGACATCGAATCGCTCGATGCATTCGGCCTGCCTACCGGGCCGAGTCCCGACCACTGGTTGGGAGTGGACCAGCTCGGCCGTGATGTTTTGAGCCGGATCATCTACGGAGCGCGAATCTCTCTGCTGGTGGCCTTCAGCGCGACCGCAATAGCCAGCCTGATCGGAGTCATCGCGGGTCTGCTCTCCGGGTACTTCCGGGGCTGGACTGACACGATCATCTCGCGCGGAGTGGATGTCCTGCTGGCGATTCCCTATCTGCTTCTGGCAACTGGACTGGCCGCAGCCTGCTCGTTCGGCAACGGTTGCCTCGGCGGACTCCTGAAACCAGGTCTCGCGGTCGGCGTATTCGTGATCGCGGTGACGAGCTGGACCTACCTCGCCCGCATCGTCCGGGGGCAAACACTGTCACTGCGTGAGAAGGAGTTCGTGGATGCAGCTCGATCGGTCGGCGCCTCGAACCTACGGATCGTCTTCCGCGAGATGCTCCCCAACCTGACCGCACCGATCATCGTCTACTCGACGATCCTGATCCCTTCGGTAATCCTCTACGAGGCAGCGCTCTCGTTCCTCGGCGTCGGCATCCAGCCGCCCGCAGCGAGCTGGGGACAGATGATCTCCGATGCCACCGACATCTTCGATGCGGCGTGGTGGTACCTGCTCTTCCCCGGGCTCGCGCTCGTCTCGACGGTCCTCGCCTTCAACCTCGTAGGCGACGCCCTGCAGGACGCGCTACAACCGAAAGCGAGACGGAATCGCTCATGGCTTCCAGGACAGTCCAAGAAGGATGAAATCGAAAAGGAGGAATCAGAATGAAGAGGAAGAGAGCACTTGCAGTTGCAGTGGCTTCTCTCTCGATCGTCGCGATGCTCGCTTTGGCGAGCTGCGGTGGCTCGGGTGGAACGGCCACGACCGATTTCCCGCTCCCGACGGAGGCCCCGAGTGACGCCCAGAAGGGTGGAACCCTGGAGGTCCTGGCGGGAGGAGACATCGACTACATGGATCCGGGGGCGAGCTATTACCAGTTCACCTTCATGATCCATTACGCGATGTTCAGGCCACTGTTGTCCTGGCCCCCAGGAGAGACCAAGACCCCCCAGCCGGACCTCGCGGCCGAACAGCCGACGGTCAGCGATGACGAAAAGACGGTCACCTTCAAGATCAGGGAGGGCATCAAGTTCGCTCCACCGGTCGATCGTGAAGTGACCTCGGCGGACGTGAAGTACGCGATCGAGCGAGGACTGATGCCGGGGATCGCCAATGGCTACGTCGGGGCCTACATGGACGGTCTCGAGGGCTTCGATGAGGCGAACAAGGCGGTCGAGGGAAACCCGACGGTCGCTCCCGATATCTCGGGCATCCAGACCCCGGACGACCAGACGCTCGTCTTCAAGCTGACGAACACGAGCTCGGCCACCTTGATCCAGGCGCTCTCGCTGCCGCTCAGCTCTCCGGTACCGGAGGAGTATGCGAAGGAGTTCGATTCGCAGAGCCCTTCGAAATACGGCGAGCAGGCCGTGGCAACCGGTCCGTACATGGTCGAGAACGATCAGAGCGGCAAGCTCACCGGCTACGAGCCCGGCAAGGAGATCCGCTTGGTTCGTAATCCCAATTGGGACTCCTCCAGCGACGCTCGCCCCGCCTATGCAGACCGGATAACGGTCAAGGAGGGTTACGCTGATCCTGCATCCGCAGCCCGGCAGAGCCTCACGGGCGAAAGCCAGCTGAATGGTGATTTCGGGCCGCCGCCCTCGGTTCTCCGCGAAGCGGCGACCAAGTACAAGGAGCAGCTGTCACTGCCTGCGAGCGGTGGAAACAGGTTCATCGCGTTGAACACGCAGCTCAAGCCGCTCGACGACCTCAACGTTCGCAAGGCAATCCTGGCAGCGACCAACCGTGAGGCCCTGCGCCTCACTCGCGGTGGTGAGGCAGCTGGCTCGATCGCCAGCCACTTCATCCCGCCCGAGATCCCGGGATTCGAAGAGGCCGGAGGACTGGACGGCACGGGAGTGGACTTCCTCGCCAACCCGTCCGGCGACCTGGCGCTCGCGGCCAAGTACATGAAGAAGGCCGGCTATGCATCAGGCAAGTACGACGGCAACGAAGAGCTCCTGATGGTCGGCGATGACAGCTCGACCAGCAGGCGCGTCGGCGAGATCATGCTCGACACGCTGGAGAAGCTCGGGTTCAAGGTCAACTATCGCCCGGTTTCTCAGGAGATCATGTACACGAAGTTCTGTGGCACGCCGGCTGCGAAGGTCGCCGTCTGCGCGACCGTCGGTTGGCTGAAGGACTTCAACGATGCAGAGTCGCTGCTGGACCCGACGTTCAACGGGACCAACATCCTCCCTACGAACAACGTGAACTGGCCGCAGCTCGACGTGCAGTCGATCAACGATGGGATGGCCATAGCAGCTCTGATCACCGATCCGAACGAGCGGGCGAAGGCCTGGGGTGAGATCGACAAGCAGATCACGGCACAGGCACCTGCAGTGCCGTGGATCTGGGACAACTCTCCGGTGATCTGGTCGGAGAACGTTGCTCCGGTGGTCAACCTGTTCAACGCCTCGGCCGACCTCTCCTACACCTCACTGAAAAAGTAGGGAACGAGAGGCAGTTCGCATTCAGGAGATGTGGAACGGGGCGCCTTGCGGAATTCGGCCGCAAGGTGCCCCGGGCCGCGTCGCTGACCAACGAGGAGAGACTCAGAGATGCTCGAGTACATAGTCCGCCGAGTGCTTTGGGGAGTCCTCCTGCTCTTCCTGGTCAGCGGGGTGATCTTCCTGATCTTCTATCTACTCCCCACCGCAGATCCGGCGGCCCTGAGGGCCGGTCGACGTGCATCCCCAGAGCAGATCGAGCGGATCCGGGTGAGTCTCGGCCTCGACAAGCCGCTGATCGTCCAGTACCTCAACTACATGAAGCAGATCTTCTTCCACTTCAACTTCGGCTACAGCTACCAGTACGAGACGCCGGTCACGAAGCTGATCGTCGACCGCCTGGGACCCACCGCCTCACTCACCTACGGGGCCGCAATCCTCTGGTTGCTGATGGGCATTCCGATCGGCATCATCTCGGCCGTTCGCGCCCGCTCCCTCCTCGATCGCTCGACGATGGTGATCTCGCTCGCGCTGATCTCCGCCCCGGTCTTCTGGCTCGGGCTGATGTCGCTCTACCTGTTCGCCGATGACATCGGGCAGATCCCGATACTGCCGGGGGCGGGAAGCTACGAGCCCCTGAGCGCCGGTCCGATCGCATGGGCTGGACCCCTGATCCTTCCCTGGACCGTGCTCGCTGCGGCCTCTGCCGCGGTCTACGCCCGGTACCTGCGCTCGGACATGATCGATGTGATGGGAGAGGACTACATCAGGACCGCACGCGCCAAGGGCCTCCCCGAGCGGAAGGTCGTGCTCAAACACGGAGTCAGGAGTGCGATCACCCCGATCATCACCTTGCTCGGACTCGACATCGGAACTCTACTGGCCGGAAATGCGATTCTCACCGAGTCCGTCTTCAACATCCCGGGCGTAGGACGACTCGTGCTGGATGCGATCGAGAGGTCGGACCTTCCACTGATCCAGGGTGTGACGCTGTTCGGTGCCTTCTTCATCGTGATCTTCAACCTCGTAGTCGATATCGCCTATGCCTACCTCGATCCCAGGGTGAGGTACGACGACCTGTGAACCTGCTCGAGGTCAACGACCTTCGTGTCGCGTTCGACACCGAGGACGGCCGTGTTCAGGCGGTCGACGGAATTTCCTTCTCCGTGGAGGAAGGAAAGACGCTCGGCATCGTGGGCGAATCGGGCTGCGGCAAGAGCGTTGCCTCCCTCACCATGCTCGGTCTGACCAGAGCCGCGAACTCCCACATCGAGGGAAGGGTCGAGTTCGATGGCAGAGACCTGCTTTCCGTGCCAGAGGAGTCTCTCGAATCCATCCGTGGCAACGAGGTGGCCATGATCTTCCAGGATCCGCTGTCCTCCCTGCATCCGTTCTTCAAGATCGGCCACCAGTTGTCCGAGGCGGTGCTCACGCACCGAGATGTCGAGCGAAATACGGCCGCCAAGCGGGCTGTCGAGATGCTGGATCTCGTCGGCATACCCAACGCAGAGGCCCGGGCCGAGAGCTATCCCCACGAGTTCTCCGGGGGCATGCGCCAGCGCGTGATGATCGCAATGGCCCTGATCAACGAGCCGAGGCTCCTGATCGCCGACGAGCCGACTACCGCACTGGATGTGACCACTCAGGCCCAGATCCTTTCGCTGATCGACGATCTCCAGGTCGAGTTCGGCATGTCGATGATCCTGATCACGCATGATCTCGGCGTGGTTGCGCAGAACGCCGATGAGATCGCGGTGATGTACGCCGGCAAGATCGTCGAGCGCGCCCCTGTCGTCGGTCTCTTCGATTCGCCCGAGCATCCCTACACATGGGGCCTGCTCGGATCGATCCCAAGGCTCGACAGCGCAGTCGATGAGCTCCTCGTGCCCATCTCAGGCCAACCGCCGAGCCTGATCAACCCGCCCCGCGGCTGTCGATTCAACCCCCGTTGCCCATACGTACAGAAGAGCTGCTCAAAGGACGAACCCCCTCTGGCTGCCGCTGGCTCTGGGGATGGTCACTTGGTTGCGTGCGTTCTCAGCGAGAAGGAACGAAGCGCCCTGCGCTCTTCGCTCGCGAAGACCCGAGATCCTGAGGTCGCCATCGCCGAGACGAAACTCGAGGTCGCCAGGCAATGAGCGGATCAGACAAATCCCTGCTCGAGATCAAGCATCTCGTCAAGCACTTCCCCTTGACCAGGGGAATCGTCTTCCGCAAGCACGTAGGCGCAGTGCAGGCGGTCGATGCCGTGAGCCTCTCCGTCGGCGATGGCGAGACGGTCGGGCTGGTGGGAGAAACCGGCTGTGGCAAGAGCACGGTCGCGAGGATGCTCGTGAGGCTGCTCGATCCGACCACTGGCGAGATTCGATTCAAGGGCCAGGACCTCGCCACTGCGAAGGGAGACACACTGAACGAACTGCGGCGCGAAGTCCAGATCGTCTTTCAGGACCCCTACTCGGCTCTCAATCCGCGAAAGACTGTCGGCTCGATCATCGCGGAGCCTCTGGTCGTGCACAAGGTCGGCAACGATGCGGATGAGCGAAAGGAGATGGTCAAGGGCCTGATGGAACAGGTAGGTCTGTCGCCTGAGCACTACAACCGCCTGCCCCATGAATTCTCTGGCGGTCAGAGGCAGCGGATCGGAATTGCCCGGGCACTTGCGCTGAAGCCGAAGTTGATCGTGCTCGACGAGCCCGTCTCAGCGCTCGACGTGTCGATCCAGGCACAGGTCGTGAACCTTCTCGCCGAGCTCCAGGAGGAGCGGGATCTGAGCTACCTGTTCGTAGCCCACGATCTCAGCGTCGTCCGACACGTCTCGGATCGAATAGCGGTGATGTATCTCGGCAAGATCGTCGAGATCGCACCTGCTGAGCGGATCTTCGAGAAGCCGATCCACCCATACACACTCGCTCTCTACTCAGCCGTACCCAAACCCGACCCCGCCGAGCGGTCCGAAAAGCCGATCCGGCTTGAAGGCGACCTCCCCAGCCCGACCGATCCGCCGTCGGGCTGCAGATTCCGCACCCGCTGTCCCTTCGCAACCGAAATCTGTTCGAAATCCGAGCCGCCCCTGGTCGAGTACGAGTCAGGACATCAAGCCGCCTGCCACCACCCGCGCAATGTCACCGCTTCGGAGATCGAGAAAGCCCGGATCTCGGACCTGAGCCCCCTCTCGGCCTCAGACTCACTGCCATCGATCGACTGATCAGCCGGGGCGTTACTCGGGCGGGTCAATCGACCGCAGCCGCGCTCCGCATCACATCGAGCGGAGGCTCGATCCCGGTCCAGAGACGGAACGACTCGGCACCCTGGCGCACGAGAGATTCGAGACCGCCGATCGCATCCGCACCGGCAAGCGCTGACTCCGCAACGAGCCGAGTCTCGACCCCTGAGTACACGAGATCCAGAACGACGCTGCCGTCGAGAGCCTCGCGATTGATCGGAAGGACTTCGAATGGATCGTCGTCGCGACCGGGCATTCCGACTGCGGTGCAGTTGATGGTGAGGTCGAAGGATCCCGAGCGCGCGTCTCTAGAGGAGATGACCTCTGGGGCAGGACCATCAACCGCGAGAGACGAGACTAGATCCTCTGCTCTCTCCGTATTGCGGTTCCAGACATAGACCTCCGAGCCGGCCCCGGAAAGCGCCCAGACTGCGGCCCTCGAAACGCCACCTGCCCCGAGGACCAGGGTACGCCCCGTGCGAGCCGCCACGGGAGTCGCCTCGAGCACCCCGGCCGCATCCGTGTTCTCCGCCTGCACCGAGCCGCCGGAGAAGATCAGGGTGTTGCTCGCACCGATTGCTTCTACGGCAGGAGATACCTCGTCGGCCACCTCGAGGGCAAGTGTCTTGTGAGGGATCGTGACATTGACCCCCACGTAACCGAGCCCAGGAAGCTCGGCGACTCGCGACGGAAACTCCGCCGCCGATACCTCGATCGCGTCGTAGATCCACTCCTCGCTCATCCCGAGTGCTTCGAGCGCGGCGTTCTGCATCGCTGGTGAGCGCGAGTGGGATACCGGCTCCCCCACTACGGCGAGCCGCTTCATTGTCCGCCCCCGCAATTGCTGGGTGCCTGTCCCCCTGCTGCCTCGCGGGCTGCGTTGTACTCAGCGACCAGTCGGTTGAACTCGTCCGCGCTCGCGGTGAACGAATGGGTTCCGCAGCCGTCCGGGTCCACGACGTAATAGAGGTAATCGACCTTTGCCGGCCTCGCCGCCGCTTGCATCGAGGCGAGACCGGGGTTGCCGATCGGAGTGGGAGGAAGTCCGGCGTTCAGCCGTGTGTTGTAAGGCGTATCCGTCTCGAGTTGATCAGAGGTGAGAGGCTCCGTGTAGCTGTCGTACTCGTAACGGGTCGTTGCGTCGATGCCCAGTGGTTCGCCGATACGGAGGCGGTTGTAGATGACCGCGGCCACCAAGGGGCGTTCCTTCGGAACGACGACCTCACGGTCGATCATCGACGCGATGATCAAGATGTCGTATGGGGTCAGGTTCTTCTTCTTCGCGTAGGCAAGGTCGACCTGATCCAGGTTCTGACGAAAAGCATCGAGTTGCTGGAAGACCAGATCATCGACACTCGCCCCCGGCTCCAACTCGTAGGTGGCCGGGAACAGGAAGCCCTCCAGGCTCGGCGGATCCTCCGCTCCGTACTTGGCAGGATCGAAGCCCTTGAAGGACTCAGTCGCCGCCGCGTAGTCGCCTTGGATGCCGACATCGGACACGATCGGCGCGACCTGTGATCGCGGCAACCCTTCGGGCATCGTGAGAGTGATCAAGCCATCCGCAGACTCACCCGTGAGGCGATCGATAGCCGTGCTGTAGCTCATCCCCGAGGCCATCAGATAGCGCCCGGGCAAGATCGACCCGCTCTCGCCAGATAGCCGTAGCCTCAACTGGAACAGCGACCCGCTCGAGATCACTCCCTCGTCAGAGAGGATCTCGGCGACCTGAGATGCGTTTGCTCCGTCAGGCACCGTTACGACGATCCTGCCCTCCCCCTTGCCCTGGCCTGCAAAGGGCTGGAAGAGCGCGACCAGGAACCAGACGAGGAGGACACCTGCGAAAAGGACCAGGCCGGCGAGGACTCTCCGGCGGGCGAATGCACCACGACTGGGCTGTGGCGACGCAGGCCTGCGACGACGAGCATCAGGAGGGACTCCGCGCGGAACCCGGCCTCCGCTGGCGGGCGGGCGGGCTGACGGACTCGGACCTGCCCGCCGGTCTCGAGGCTTGG
>JBJTBI010000097.1:0-2377 GCA_046091265.1 bacterium | reverse complement strand
CCGAGCCCGTAGGCGCGGCGAGGCCGGCACCGGCCGAGGTCTCGACCTCGACGCCGGAGGCATCGATGATCATCTGGCGGGCCGCCTCGAGGCTCTCTGACTGCTGGAGGGACTGATCGAGGGCCTTGCGATCCTCCAGATCGAGCCGCTCCACGTACCACGGGTAGAACTTGCGCAGATAGCGAGCGGCCCGCTCCGGACCGAGGTGATCGGCCGCTGAGTCCATGACCCACGAGATCTCGGCCACCACTTCCTGGTTGCCCTGTGGCGCCTCGCCGCTTCCGGTCAACTCGCCGAAGATCCACGGATAGCCGAGCGCACCACGGGCGATCATCACGGCATCGGCGCCCGACGCCTCGTAAGCGTAGAGGGCGGCGTCGGCGTCGCTCAGGCCGCCCGAGATGATCATCGGTACGTCGATCGCCTCGGAGAGGCGGCGAGCAAGGGCGTAGTCGGGCTCCCCCTTGTGGTGGACCTGAGCGGAGCGGGGGTGGAAGCCGATCGCGGCGGCACCGCCGTCCTCGACCAGTCGCACCGCGAGGTCGAGGCCGCGGGTATCGCCGGTCTTGGTACCCGAGCGGACCTTGCAGGTGACAGGCAGCCCCGAGCCCTCGCGAGCCGCCACGCACAGCGCAACGGCGCGGTCAGGATCGTCGATCAACGCTGCGCCAGAGCCGGTCTTCAGCACCTTGCGGACCGGGCAGCCCATGTTGATGTCGATGATGTCGGCACCCGCCTCGGCGGCGGTCCGGGCAGCCGAGGCCATCACCTCGGGCTCCTGACCGAAGAGCTGCAGGGCGACCGGGTGCTCATCGGGGTGCAGGCGGAGGAACTCGCGATGGGTGCGCTCGTCCCCGTAGTGGAGGCCGAAGCTCGAGATCATCTCCGAGACCGTGAGCCCTGCGCCGAAACGGCGAGCCTGGAGCCGGACGAACCAGTTTCCGATCCCGGCGAGCGGCGCCAGCAGGACGCGGTTCTCGATCTCTACCTCACCAATCGAAAAAGGCTCGGTGAGCGGTGGCTGTGGATTGGCGAGTGCGATTTGATGTCCCCTAAGTGTTGCGCTCGTAGATCAGTCGCAGGCCCGTCAGGGTGAGCAGCGGATCTACCTCGTCGATCGTCTCACAGTGGGGAGCAATCGTCTCCGCGATACCGCCGGTGGCGATGCAGCGAGCGGGGGAAGTCAACTCCTCCGACATCCGCCTGACGATGCCGTCCACCAGCCCCGCGAACCCATAGGCGAACCCCGACTGCACCGCGGCGACCGTGTGCTTGCCGATTGCATCACCCGGTTTGGACACATCGACCGACGACAGGCGGGCGGCGCGGGATGCGAGCGCCTCGAGCGAGACCTCGACCCCCGGCCCGATGGCTCCACCGAGATACTCGCCATCGGCCGAGACCGCGTCGAAGTTGGTCGAGGTACCGAAGTCGACCGTGATCGCAGCCCCGCTGACCTGGTCGAAGGCCGCGACAGCATTGACCAACCGGTCGGAGCCGAGTTCGCGTGGATTATCGAGCAGGATCGGCATGCCGGTCTTCAGGTCGGGCCCTACGACCAGTGCGCGCTGGCCCAAGTAGCGCTCGGAGAGGTCCTCGTAGACCGGCCCGAGCCGAGGCACCACGGTGGAGACGATCCCCCCTTCGAGTCCTCGGGGAGAGGTGTCGGTCATCGTGAACAGCCCTGCGATCTCGGAGGCGATCTGATCCGGCGTGGCGGCAGGGTCAGTGGGCAAGCGCCACTGCTGGCGCAGCTCGGAGCCTTCGAATACCCCCAGATGGGTCTGGGTATTGCCTACGTCTACGCCGAGGATCATTTAGCCCATAGAATGCCTGAACTCCGATGGGCACGACGCTATTTGGCATTCCCGGTTCCAACCCTGCAATGAGCGCGCAGTTGATGCTCGACTACAAGGGGATCCCCTACAAGCGGACCGAGTTGCTTCCGGTGATCTCGAAGGGCGTCCTGCGCGCCATGGGCTTTCCCGGCGTGACCGTGCCTGCGATCAAACTCGACGACGGCCGCAAGATCCAGGGATCGCTGGAGATCTCGCGCCAGCTGGAACGCATCCAACCGGAGCCACCGCTCTTTCCAGCCGACCCTGCAGAGCGTCAGAAGGTCGAAGACGCCGAGCGCTGGGCCGAACAGGTTCCTCAGGCGCGAGCCCGCCAACTGATCTGGTGGGCGATGAAGCGCGACCGCACACCGCTCGTGAGCTTTGCCGAGGGCGCCAAGCTGCCAGTGCCGACCGGCATAGCGATAAAGACCGCAGCGCCGATCGTCGAGATCTCAGGACGGGTCTACGGAGCAGACGACTCGAACGGGCGGTTGGCGATCGCCGAGATGGCGGAGATGCTCTCCTACGACGATCAGTTG
>JBJTBI010000096.1:0-4172 GCA_046091265.1 bacterium | reverse complement strand
GCAGGAATCTCGAGGCGCTTTACATGCCGGGGGTTTGGGTCTTCCCCGGTGGAGCGGTCGAGGCGGGGGCGGGTGACGCCGGGGACCTCGAGACCGCTCACCGACGGTGCGCCGCCAGAGAACTCGCTGAGGACGCCGCTGTCAGGGTCGACCCTGAGAGTCTGGTGCCCTACTCACGCTGGATAACTCCGAAGGTAGTGCCGATCAGGTTCGACACCCGCTTCTATCTGGCGAGCCACCCCGGAGACAGTGAGCCCGAGGTCGACGGCGAGGAGGTGATCGACTGGGGTTGGTTCGAGCCTGCGGGCGCACTCTCGCGCCACTCAGCCGGGGAGATCGAACTGGTCTTCCCGACCATCAAGCACCTCGAGTCGCTGACGGGGTTCTCCTCGGTCGACGCTGCGCTGGATGCGGCCGCTGGAACCGAAGTCCGCGCTGTAGAGCCGACGCTCGAGATCACCGCAGATGGAAAGGACGCGCGTCTGAGTTTCGATCGGGAGGATCTGGACCAGCCGGGAACACACGCCAGTGAGGTTGATTCGAACCCGCCGCCGGGCGAGGCCTGAGGCTTAGAGCGCGGCCGTGAAGAGAGCCCGAAAGTCCTCGGGCAGCAACTCACGGGCGTTGGTCAGACTGCAGCCGTCGCCCATCGCGGCGTCCACCAACTGGTCGAGCGAGGCCTCGGGTACCCCGACCTCGGTCAGTCGCGTCGGCAATCCCAGGTCGGCACTCATCGCGGTCATCCAGTTGGCGAGAGAGTCGGCCAGTGCGGCCCCGTCGCCCGAGGCGTCCGCGCCCATCAGCTCGGCCACACGCCGATAGCGATCAACGATCGCCGGTCCGCCCTCGCAGTTGAAGCGGATCACGTGCGGGAGGTTGATCGAGTTGGCAACGCCATGAGGCACCCCGTGCAGCCCTCCGACGGCGTGGGACATCGAGTGGACCGCACCCAGGGTCGATGCGCCTGCCGCACCCGGAACGATCGCGAGTGAGGCCGCGATCAGCATGTTCCCCCGAACGACCTCGTTCTCGTCAGGGTCGCCATGAACAGCCTGCTCGAGGTTCTCACGGATCATCCGCAGGGCCTGCAGGCAGAAGGCCTCACCATGAGGAGACCACTCAGGACTGGTGAATGCCTCGATCGCGTGCGTCATCGCGTCCATGCCGGTGGCGGCGGCTACCTGCGGCGGCAGGGTTCGGGTGCTCTCCGGATCGAGGATCGCGAGACGCGGGAAGAGCGGGAAGTCCCCGAGGAGGATCTTGAGTTTCTGCTCGGGATCCTTGATCACCGCGCCGAACGAGACCTCGGACCCGGTGCCTGAGGTGGTGGGGATACAGGCGAGGGGCTTGAGCGGGAGAGGCTCCCCCATCCCGTCGTCTGCCCGGGGCAGCGTGAACAACCCTTCGTAGTCCAGAACCCTGCCTCCGTGGGTCAGCACGGCGTTGGCTGCCTTGGCGGTGTCCATGACGGATCCACCGCCGACCGCAACGATCGAATCCGCTCCGGCTTCCTCGGCCGCTGCTGCGCAGGACTCACAAGTGGCCGTCGAGGAATCCTGCGGAACCTCGTCGAAGTGGCCCGAGACCTCGAGACCGCCATCGACGATCCCGGCCTCGACCTTGTCCACCAGGCCCGTTCCCCTGACTACTGCGTCGGTGATGATGAACGGGCGCTTGGCGCCCTCCTTCTGGAACTCAAAACCGGTCCCCTCGATCATCCCCCGACCGACCACCACCCGGGTCGGATGAGTGAACTGGTAGTAGTCCTTGAATCCCTGGTACGAGGGTGCCTCCGACTCCACGGTCCGGCTCTCAGACGTCGAGCAGGTCGTTGCGGCCCTGGGATTCGAGCAACGCCTCGTATCGGGGGTACACCGGCTTGGTGAGGGGAACCATCTTGAGGATCTTCGCGACGGGACCCTTCGCCTTCATCTGGCCTCTCGCGAGAGCGACGGTCGGATTGACCTTGCCGAGCCAGAATTTGTGGGCGATGTCCGCATCCATGCTCATCACGATCTCCGGCTCCATGTCGCTCGGGCCGAAATCGACCCTTCCCTCGAGATCTCCCTCCTTCAAGGCGACGGTGATCGTGCTGTCGGGATCCCGGTACTCGTAGCTGACGATCGTGTCGGCGTCTCTGAACTTAGGGCCGAGTTCCTCGTCCTCGGCGAGATCCTGGAACAGCTTTCCGATCGTGTCATAGACTTCTTGAGGCTCGTTGAAATAGGCCATTGGTAGCTCTCCTCTCGGCTCGAACTGTCAGGGGTAAGCCTTCGTTGAACGGGATCCTAGGGTGACCGCGTCCAATTCGCTTCCAGCCATGCCCTCCAGGTCACCCTCCTCCGGCGATGGTGGAATACTCGTCTCCGGTGGAGAAAGTTTTCGACTTCGACTATCTGGTCATCGGGTCGGGTTTCGGGGGCTCGGTCTCTGCCCTGCGCCTGGTCGAGAAGGGCTACTCGGTGGGAGTACTCGAATGCGGAAAGCGCTTCGCCGACGAGGACTTCGCCAAGTCCGGCTGGGACATGAAGCGTTACTTCTGGGCACCCGCTCTCGGGATGAGGGGGATCTTCAGGCTCACGGTGTTCAAGGACGTCTTCATCGCTTCCGGTGCCGGAGTGGGCGGCGGAAGTCTCGGCTACGCGAACACCCTCTACAGACCGGGCAAGGCCTTCTTCGACGATTCCCAGTGGAGCGACCTCGCAAACTGGCAGGAGGAACTGTCCCCTCATTACGACACAGCTGAACACATGCTCGGGGTTGCGCAATACGAAGGAATGGGGCCGGCTGACCTCCTGCTGAAGGAGATGGGCGACGACCTGGGAGTCGGCGAGACCTTCAAGCAGAGCCGAGTCGGGGTCTTCTTCGGACCGGCCGACGAAGAGGTAGAGGATCCCTACTTCGGTGGCGCAGGGCCGGCGCGCACCGGTTGCACTAGATGCGGAAGCTGCATGATCGGCTGTCGAGTCGGGGCGAAGAACACGCTGGTCAAGAACTACCTCTGGTTCGCCGAGAAGCTCGGCGCCCAGGTCATCCCGGAGCGGCAAGCCACTGACATCCGCCCGATCGGCGCCGAAGACGGAAGTGACGGCTACGAGGTCATCACCGAACATCCCGGTGCCTGGTTCCGAAAGCGCCGGCGGACCTTCACCGCTCGCAACGTGATCGTCTCGGCGGGAGCACTCGGGACCAACGAGCTACTCGCCTACTGCAAGTACAAGGGCGGACTCCCCCGTCTCTCTGACCGGCTCGGGCACGTTGTCCGAACCAACTCCGAGTCGATCCAGGCGGTTACCGCACCGACCTCCGAGACCGACTTCTCCAACTCGGTGGCGATCTCGTCGAGCGTGTTCCCCGAGCCCGACACCCACATCGAGGTAGTCACCTACGGAAACGGTGGGGACGTGATCAGCCGCCTGTTCACGATGGCGAGCGGAGACGGAACCCGCATCACGCGCCCCTTGCGCTGGATCGGCAGCCTGCTGCGTCATCCACTCAAGTCGCTGAGGCTGCTCTGGCCTTTCGGCTGGTCGAAGCGCACGGTGATCCTCCTGACAATGCAGACCACCGACGCAGCGATGCGGCTGGTACCGAAGCGCAAACTCCTCGGTGGAATCAAACTCCAGACTCGGCAAGACCCCGACCGACCCAACCCCACCTTCATCCCTGCCGCTGAGAGAGCGACCAAGTGGTTCGAGGAGAAGCTCGGGGGGATCGCTCAGGGGGGTCTGACCGAAGCCTTCAACATCCCGACCACGGCTCACATCCTCGGTGGCGCGACCATCGGCATAGATGCAGAGCACGGCGTGGTGGACTCGGGCAACCGTGCCTTCGGCTACCAAGGGCTGGTGATCTGCGATGGATCTGCAGTGCCCGCGAACCCGGGAGTCAACCCGAGTCTCTCGATTACCGCAATCACCGAGCACGCGATGTCGCTGATCCCTCCCAAAGGCGGAGTGGAAGTTCGTCAGGCGGTGCCGGAGGCGGCCATGGCCGGCAGGCCCGCGTTGCGGGCCCACCAGGCCTGAGATCCCGGGTCTTACTGCTCAGCCGTTGGCGGCTGCGAAGTGCTCGGCGGCCTTGGACCAGTTGACCACGTTCCACCAAGCGTCCAGATAGTCCGGGCGCACGTGCTGGTACTTCAGGTAGTACGCGTGCTCCCAGACGTCGCA
>JBJTBI010000095.1:0-8279 GCA_046091265.1 bacterium | reverse complement strand
GTCTTGGTCCGGTCCTCCTCGAGCGCCTTGCGCATCGTTTTCAGCACCTGTTCGCGGTTCCGCGAGCGAGCCATGTCGATGAAGTCGATCACGATGATCCCTCCGATGTCCCGCATCCGCAGCTGACGCACTGCTTCTACTGCGGCCTCGACATTCACCTTGGTGATCGTGTCCTCGAGCCTCCCCTTCCCGCGACCGGTGAAGCTCCCGCTGTTGACGTCGATCACGGTGAGAGCCTCGGCGTAATCGATGATCAGGTAGCCGCCCGAAGGCAGATCGACTCGCCGCGACAAGGTCGAGTCGAAGGCCTCGGTCACCCCCCAGCGTTCGAAGATCGGCTCACGGTCGTCGTAGACCTCGACTCCGTCGACCAGATCCGGTGCGGGGCGCTCGAGGAAGTTCCGAACGCGCTCGTACTGCTGCTGATCGTCGATCACACAGCCCTCCATCTCCTCGGCGAGGACGTCACGGAGAACTCGGATCGAGAGATCCGCCTCCTGGAAGATCAGATCTCCCGCGGCCGCCTCCTCGGCGCGCCGCTGGATCACCTCGTCGAGCTTGTGCAGGTACAGGACCTCACGTGCGAAGTCCCGCTGTCCAACTCCCTGCGCGGCGGTTCGCACGATCACACCGCCTGAGCCGATATCGACCTTGTCGATGAGCTTTCGCAGGCGCTGACGCTCACCATCCGGCAGGCGCTTGGAAACGCCCGTTCCGCCGCCTTGCGGCATGTAGACCAGGTAGCGGCCGGCGATCGAGAGTTGCATCGAGAGCCTCGCACCCTTGCTCTTGAGCGGGTCCTTGACCACCTGGACCACGATCTCCTGGCCGGGCTTGATCAGCTCGTTGATGCGGACCCCGTCTCCGTGCCCGCGCTTCGGTGCCTCCTTGCCTCCGGGGAGGACTATCTCATCTACGTGGAGGAACCCGTTCCGCTCGAGACCGATGTCGACGAATGCCGCCTCCATCCCGGGCAGGACGTTGTCCACCTTCCCCTTGTAGATGTTCCCAACGATCGACTTGCGGCCCTTGCGCTCCACATAGAGCTCGGATACCTGCCATCCATCGCCGGGGTTTGCCTTGCCCGACCGATCGGGTCTTCCCTCGGCCTCTAGCGTCGCAACCCGGGTCTCTCCCGGATCCACGCTCACGAGAATCGTCTTCTTCATTTGTTTCCTTTCCGCGCCGGACAGATATTCCGGCAGAGGCGCGCAACTCGATACGGCCCGCGGAAAGCGGGTTCACCGAAATGCAGCGGGTCTCTGTGGAGTCTCTGGTTATCAGCGCAACGGGGTGTTGTTTGCCCCGTCGCCTGGCTCGAGCCGCATCTGGACATGAACGGCCTGCATCAAACCGATGGCCAGGAAGGTCACCAGAACAGATGAGCCTCCATAGCTCATGAGTGGCAGTGTTATTCCCGTAACCGGCATTAGACCTAAGTTCATTCCGATGTTCACGAAGACCTGGAAAAGCAGCATCGCGGCGATTCCGCCGACGACGAGGGTTCCATAGAAGTTCTTTGATTGGATCAAGAGTCTCAGCGCCCGCCAGATGAGTAGGGCGTAGAGACATATTACGAACCCAGCGCCCAAAAAGCCAAACCGTTCGCCGATTACGGCGAAAATGAAATCCGTATGGCGTTCCGGCAGGAAGCGCAGATCGGCCTGGGTGGAGTCTCCCCCACGCCCTGTCTTGCCTCCTGAGCCGATGGCGATCAAGGCCTGGTTGACCTGATAGCCAGCTTCTGCCGGGTTTGCACTCGGCGAGAGGAAGCTGGTCAGGCGCTCCTGCTGATACGCACGGAGGACCGGAACTCCGGCTGCCGGCGCTGCCACCAGCACCAGGGCGCCGAGCGCGACGACGACCCCTCCGATCGCTACCAGGTGCTTCCAGGGGGCGCCCGACAGGAAGAGAATCGTCAGGGTGATGAACCCGAGCACGAGTGCGGTGCCGAGGTCTGGCTGGAGGAACACGAGGAGCGCGGGGAAGGTCCCCAACAAGAGCAGGCGGATAGTGCGACGAGGATCATCCATACGGCGAGTCATCTCGATCGCGAAACCGGCGAGGGCGACGATCAGGATCACCTTGGCGAGCTCGGACGGCTGGAAGAGGAAGTAGGGCAGTTCGATCCAGCGCCGCGATCCTCTTGCTGCCGCTCCGAACAGGAAGACCAGCAGGATCGAACCGATCATCAGCGAGTAGAGGCCGATCCTCACCTCACGAAGACGGGAGTAATCGAATCGCGCCACCGCGATCATCACCGCGATCCCGATCAGGCCATAGAGGGCCTGACGAAAGGTGAAGTAGAGAGGCTGGCCGGGGATGTCATCCTGAGTCGCGCTGCCGAGGGTGAACACACTGAACGCGATCAGGAAGATCGCTGCGGTCAGCATCCAGGGATCCATGTACGACAGCCTCAGCCGCTCGGCAAGCGACGGGCGGTCATTGGTGAGTTCGATCCTCCCGCGACGAGCCTCCACTAGTCGCTCACCGCCCCGCTCCTGCCTACGGCAGGGGGAACCTGGGGAATCTCGAAGTAGGCCTCGAGGATCCTCGCCACGACCGGCGCGGCTGCGTCGGCTCCGAATCCTCCCCGCTCGATCGTGGCGACCACCACGATCTCGGGGTTCCCGGCCGGCGCCATTGCTGCGAACCAGGACTGATCCGGAACGTCGGTGCCCCGCTCAGCGGTTCCGGTCTTGCCCGCAACCGGGATCTTCCAGTTACCGAACACCTGGTACGCGGTACCGGTGGGCTTCTGCATAGCCTGCTCGAACCCGTCGAGGAGGGTCTCGCGCGTGCCCGGCGAGAACTCGATCTGGCGCTTCGCGGCAGGGAGGATCTCCTCGATCGTCTCGCCGGTGACCGTCTCGATCGATTGGGCGAGATGCGGGGTCACGACCGTTCCCCCGTTCGCCAGAGCCGAGTAGGCCACGGCCATCTGGAGCGGATTCGTCTGCATATCGCCCTGCCCGACCGAGAGATTGACGTTGTCGCCATCGGTCCACGGTCGATCGGTCAGCTCCTCCGAGAACAACTGATTGCGCCACTTCGGATTGGGTACGAGTCCTTCGGTCTCGGCCGGCAGGTCGATCCCGGTGGTCTCACCCAGCCCGTAGAGCTTCGCCCAGTCCTGGATCTGACCGCCGTCTCCACTCGACCGGGCCTCCAGCCCGAGCTTGTAGAAGTAGACGTCTGACGAGACCCGCAACGCATCGACCATGTCGATCGGCCCGTAGACCTTGTCTCCGGCGGTCTTGAAGCTGATCGTGTCGACCGTGACCTCTCCGGTGTCCTCGACCACCGTCTGTGGAGTGATCAGGCCCTCCTCCAGCGCGGCGGTTGCGGTGATCAGCTTGAAGGTCGAAGCCGGCGGATACAGTCCCTGGATCGCCCGGTTGGCAAGAGGCGCATCGTTTCGCTTCGCAGTCAGCTGCTGGTACTGGCTCTCGGTGATCGGACGGGTGAAGATCGCGGGGTCGAAGGTGGGAGTCGAGCCCATGGCGAGGATCTCGCCGGTCCGCGGATCCATCGCGACGAACGCGCCAGGCAACCCGAACGAGCCGAGCGCGGCCTCACCGGTCGCCTGCAGGTCGGAGTCGATCGTGAGGCGGACGTTCTGCCCCGCGGTTGCCGGTTTGTCCGCGAGGGTTCCTCGGGTATTGCCCAGCGAGTCGACCTGGATCCTGGTCGCTCCGGACGCACCACGGAGGAACCGGTCGTATTCGTACTCGACGCCTGACTGCCCGACGAGATCACCTTGGCGCAGCCCCCGGTAGCGGGGAAGCTCCAGCTGCTCTGCGGTTACCTCGCCAACGTTCCCGAAGAGATGCGCGGCGAGATAGCCCCGTGGATAGTCCCGGACGAAGACCCTCTCCACGTCTACCCCGGGAAACCGGTCGCGGTTCTCGCGCAGGTAGAAGACCTTCTCGAGACCGAGATCCTGACTGAGGATCACCGCGCCGCCGGGCACATCGGCGTTCTCTGGCTTGAGTCTCTTCTTCAAGTCCCGGTAGCTGATCCCGGTCAGCTGAGAGAGGCTACGCAGCTCGGCCTTGAGCTCAGGACCGGGCGACGGGAGCTCCACCGGGGTGACCCTGAGCTCGTTACGGGTCCTGTTCGAGACCAGGACCTTGCCATTGCGGTCGACCACCTTCCCTCGCGGCGGCTGGACTCTTATCTCGGCGATGCGATTGTCGTTTGCCTGCTGGAGGTACTCGTCTCCGTTCAGGATCTCGAGCTGCCAGAGCCTGAGGATTCCGACCGCGAACAGGACGATCGCCAGTCCTGCGAACACCGCCACCCTGATTGCGAGCCGTGACTGCTCGGCCTCGCTTCTCCCTGGTTCCCGCATGTACATGGAGATTAGGCCCCGGCCTCTTCGACTCTCTTCTCCTTCTCGCGGAGCCTGCGCATTCGCCGTCCCTCCTGGGAGGGACCGTCCTCGATCAACGCCGATCTCAGCCAGAGACGAACCAGGAGCAGGATCGGCACCACCAGGAGGAACCCGAGCAACGTTTGCACCAGCAGGTCACGCGCGACCCCTCCAGTGACCTCCGAATCGACCCCGAGTCCGAGCTGGATGACCGCGAACAGACCACCCCCCGCGAAGGTGAAGAGTCCGCCCAACAGGACCGTTGCCAGCCGTGTCGGCCTCCCCACGGCCTCCCTGTAGCGTCCGGCGAAGTATCCGACAGCCATCAGGGTCAGGGCCAGCGCACCGAGATCGGACATCAGCAGGCAGTCGAGCAAGAGACCGACCGAGAAGCCGAAGACCGATCCGGTCAAGCTCCCTCCCAGCAGCCCGACCGCCATCACGACGAGGAGTGCGATCTCTGGGCTCGAGCCGAATATCCAAAGCTGGGAGACGAACGAGGTCTGGAGGATCGCGGTCAGGAGCGCGAGCGCGCACAGTCGGGCGACGATCTTCCAGGTGACGATCATCCCTTGCCCCCGCTGGCCAGCACCCTCACGTAGTCCATGTCACGCAGATCCGCGTAGACACGAACCTCCACTCGCTGATACGCCTGCAGCTCCTCGAGCGAGACCTCGGAGACCCTCCCGATCGGAATCCCCGGCGGGAAGAGCGACGAGAGCGATGGATCCGAGAAACCTGCGGTGACGACCATCTGACCCTTTCGGATCTCCTCGCCGCCCCTGATGTAGTTCAACTGGAGGTTCTGTGGCTTGCCGAGCTCTGGCTCGACGACCCCGTTGGTGCCGGAGGGGAGTACGCGGGCCGCGACGGAGCTGTCCGAGTCGGTGATCAGGGTGACCTCGGAATTGCCGCGGTTCACCAGGGTGACCCTGCCTGCGAGGCCCGAAGGAGAGACGACCGGGTCGTCGAGCCGCACGCCGGCGGATGATCCCTTGTCTATCACCACGGTCGAGTACCAGACGGTGGGAGAACGCCCGATCACCCGCGCGTCCACCGGTGTGGATCCCGTAGGCACCAGACCCCCGATCAGCGAATCGAGTTTCGCCCGCTGTGATCCAGCCGTTGCCGTGGACTCCGTTTGAGCCAGACGGTTCCGGAGATCGGCGACCTCGTCACGGAGCCGGGCATTCTCGCCCCGGGCATCGAAGGTCTCGCTGAACCAGTTGACCAGATCCCGTGGCGGTTTCAGTGCCCTGTTCGCACCCTCCTCGACCGGCCCGAGGAGGTTCGAGACCAGACCCTGTCCGGTATGGAGCGGCCCGGTGGGCCCCTCCTGGAAGTACAAGCTGAGCATCGTCAGCCCGGCCACCACGAGAACCGCCAGAGCGGTCCTCCTCCTTCTCACCTCTTTGCGGTACATGTCCTCGTCTGTCGATCCTGCCCGGTGGGTTGAAGAACCGATCCGGACCTCGGTCACACCCGAGGATCCAGATCCCTTACCGCTCTAATTCTGCCGGGTGGACCGGAGCAGCTCCGGGGCCAAGCGTGCAAGCAGGCCCAATGGGAAACCGATCACGTTCGACAGATCACCCTCGATCCGCTCGACGAGCGCGGATCCGGTGCCCTGCACCGCATATCCGCCGGCGCGCCCGGCCCACTCCCCGCCGGCGACGCAGGCGTCGATGAGATCCTCTGTGAGATCCCTGAACCGGACCGTCGTCTGCTCGACGCCCGTGCGAGGAGAGTCCTCGCCGGGCATGACGATGCAGATTGCGCCCACCACGAGGTGCTCACCGCCGGAGAGGGCGATCAGCATTCGGCGAGCGTGCGAAGCGTCGGATGGCTGGCCGAGTACACGGTCATCCAGGACCACCTCGGTATCGCCCGCAACAACCGGAACCTCCGGAAGGTCGGGGTGTGACCCCACCGCCAGCGCCTTCGAGACGGCATTCGACCTCACCAACTCGATCGGGTCACCTTCGGTCTGCTCGGCGACATCAGGATCGAACACCTCCACCTCGAGACCGAGCCCTCTCAACAGAGCCAACCTCTGGGGGGATCGACTTGCGAGAATCACTCCACTCACAGTCTCACCGACGGTGGCTCAGAGTTCGGGGAACCAGATCCCGATCTCACGCTCGGCGGACTCCGGGGAATCCGAGCCGTGGACCAGGTTGAAGGTGACCTCGAGGCCGAAATCGCCTCTGATCGACCCGGTAGCAGCCTCTACGGGATCGGTCGATCCGATCAACTGACGCGCTCCGCCGATCGCGTTCGGACCTTCCAGCACCGCTGCCACCAACGGGCCTCCGGTGATGAAGGAGACCAATTCGCCGAAGAAGGGCTTTTCGGAATGTTCCGCGTAGTGGGCATTGGCGATCTCTTCGTCGGCGGTGAGGAGCTTGAGTGCGACCAACGAGAGGCCCTTGTCCTCGAAGCGCGAGATCACTTCACCGGTCAGACGCCGTTCGAATGCGTCCGGCTTGACCAGGATGAGAGTTCGTTCCATGGAGAGGACGCTACCGATTCAGCTCAGTCACCGGAGCGCCGAGTGGTCGATCCGTCTGATCCCCGCTGGGGTTCGCCACTCTTGGTCGCCGGTCGACCCCGGGGCACCCTGCGCGCCTGCCGCTCAGCGGTCTCCCTCTGGCGAGCCTCGGTCGAGGTCCCGCCCTGTTGGGATCTCGCCTCGGCAGCACGTGCACGTCGCTCGCGATCACGCTGATCGCTGTCTCGTTGATCTTGGATCCCCTGTCTGGTCGCCCTGGTCGCCTGTGCCTTGGAGCGCTGCTGCGAGATACCCTCGCGCCGTCGCGGGACGGCCGTCTCGCAGTAGGGACAGACCTTCCAGCGCGGATCGAGGGGCTTGCGGCACTTGCGGCACGGGGAGCGGAGTTTCCGCTCGCAGTTCGGACAGCTGAGGAAGTCTCGTCCGACCGGGTACTCGCAGTGTGGGCACGAACCCTCGACCAGCTCGCGGAGCCTGAGCTCGGCTGCGCGGAGCTCCAGCTCGC
Source organism: bacterium (assembly GCA_046091265.1). Taxonomy (GTDB): domain Bacteria; phylum Actinomycetota; class Thermoleophilia; order Solirubrobacterales; family 70-9; genus CAIUSP01. Next base: position 887 of record JBJTBI010000095.1, on the reverse strand, counting down.
GCTCTTGACGATCCTCGATGAACTCCGGCGGGCGCAGGATCGTGTACACGACCGTTCCGAAGAACGGAAAGAGCGAGGCCGCGACCGAGCAAGCGATCAGGACCGGGTCCTCGATCCGCCTGCGGGCGTCGAGATAGGTCCAGTAGATCAGGGCCAGATAGGTGACGACGAGGAAGAGGACGAAGAAGCTCAGGAACAGTCCGATTCCTCCACCGAAGCCGAATATTCCCAGGGGCGTAGGCATCTCTAACGCCTATTTTCCCTTTCGACGACCAAGACCCTGCAAGCCCACGCGCAACTCACAGGTAGGCCAGACCGAACACGTAGCCGATCGCGAAGAAGATGATGATCACGATCGCGACGATCGCTGCAACCAGGCCCATCATCGTCAGTAGTTCACTTCTCGCTTCCTTGTCCATGCGTACTTAGAAGGTAGTGGGAACCGGTGACGACCGCGACACCTCCGTTGCGATGCGCTATCTCACGGGATCTGGCGATGGCCTCCGCAGGGTCGGAAACGACCTCTACAGCAACCCCGAAGCGTTCGCAGGTGGCTGCCAACTCCGAGGCGGGTATGCATCTGGCCCCCGGACGGCCGGTGCCCGCCATCCGGTCCTCGGCGATCTCAGTACAAACGAAGGTCTCCGATATGCCCGCCAGAGCCTCGATCATCCCCGAGGCATCCTTGTCGTCGAGGATTGCGAGGCAAAAGACCACCGGCCTGTCCTCGAAGACGATCGGAAGCTCCTCGGCCAGCGCCCGGGCAGCATCTGGGTTGTGGGCGACATCCAGGACCACCGGAGGATCGCCTGCCAAGACCTCCAGTCGGCCGGGAACCACGAAATCCGTCGGGTCGACTGCACGGTTCGATCCTCCTCGATCACCGA
>JBJTBI010000094.1:0-2952 GCA_046091265.1 bacterium | reverse complement strand
CCAGGGCAGTCCTACGGCGCCAAGCCCCGCAAGTAGCGGCGATAGGCTGAGCAGCAGGTCTCGGATGGGCTCAGCCGCAAACGACAAGAGACGCCGCATTGGACTTTGGGCGACGGCGCTCGGCGCGGCGGCTGTGGGGCTGATCCTCTTCGCTTCCGGCGGCGTGGAACGGATCGAGAACGACTCGATCGATGCCAGGTTCGAGCTCCGCGGCGAGAAGACCGCGCCTGACGGCCTCGCCGTGGTCGGGATCGACGCAAAGACCTTTCAGGCTCTCGATAAGCGCTGGCCCTTCCCCCGATCGCTGCACGGAAGGCTGCTCGACCGGCTGACGGAGGACCGGGTGAAGACCGTGGTCTACGACATCCAGTTCACGGAACCGACCACACCTCGCGAAGACAATGTGCTGGTGTCGGCCGTGGCTCGCACCTCCAATGCGGGAATACCCGTGATCCTCGCAACCGAGGAAACCGACCGTCAAGGGAACACCAATGTCTTCGGAGGCGACGAGGTGTTGCTCTCCATCGGAGCCATAGCGGCGAACAGTTCGTTCCAGCCCGATTCCGATGGCGTCTGGAGACGAGTAGCGCCTGAACTGAGCCGTCTCGAAACCAGTCCTCTGGCGGCGGCGGAAGAGCGCTCAGGCCGTCAGGTGGAAGCATCGGGGTTTCCCGCTGACGGCGCACTGATCGACTTCGCCGGTCCGGCAGGGACCGTTCCCACCTACTCGTTCTCCGATGTGCTCTCCGGGAAGGTTGGTCCTGGAGAGTTGTCGGGCAAGACCGTGGTGGTGGGCGCGACCTCCCCCACCCTGCAGGATGTCCACGCCGTGTCCACCGGCGGAGGTGAACTGATGCCCGGGGCCGAGGTGATGGCGAACGCAATCGCCACGGTCGAAGCAGGCTTTCCGTTGTCAGAGGTTTCGTGGGCAGTGGGAGCGTTGATCGTCATCCTGCTCGCGATCTGGGTCCCCGCTGCCTCATCGAAGCTGCCCGAGCGCACAGGGCTGGTGATCGCAGCGGGCCTGATCAGCGGGGGCGTCTATCTGATCGCCTGTCAGCTCCTCTTCGCCGCCGGAGTCGTCATTCCGGTGGTCGCTCCGATGCTCGCTCTGGCCGTCGCCATCATCGGCACGATCGCCGTGCAGTACACGGTCGAGGCGTTCGAGCGCCAACGCGTCCGCGATACCTTTGCCCGCTTCGTACCGGCGGGGGTGGTGGATCAGGTGATGGAGGAGACCGGAGGCGATCTCAGAGCAGGCGCAGTCAGGCGGGAGTGCACGGTGCTGTTCAGCGACCTCAGGGGCTTCACCAGCTTCGCCGAGACTCGCCCTCCCGATGAGGTCGTGAGCATCCTCAACCGCTATCTGGGCGCAATGACCGACGCGATCATGGGCCATGGCGGTGCGATCGTGTCCTACATGGGTGACGGGATCATGGCCGTCTTCGGGGCTCCGCTAGAACAGACCGATCACGCCGACCGGGCAGTAGCGGCGGCAGAGGAGATGCTCGGTCCCCGCATGTCGCAGTTCAACCAGTGGGCGGCCGAGAACGGCTCCGATTCACCGTTCCGGATGGGAGTGGGCATCAACACCGGGCCAGTAATGGCAGGCCAGGTAGGGTCTGAGCAGCGGGTGGAGTTCGCGGCAATCGGTGACACCACGAACACGGCCTCGAGGCTCGAGTCGATGACCAAGGAGAGCGACCACGATCTCTTCATCTCGGACTCGACGCGTGATGCCCTCGTCACAGCCTCTGGAGACCTGGTCGAGGTCGGGGAGTTCGAGGTACGCGGCCGCTCCGAGTCGATCAAGGTCTGGAGTGTCCGAATCGACTAGGCCAACAGGTCGTTGCGGCCAGCCAGATCACGCGCATTCGGCACGCCGAGCAGAGCGAGGGCGCGATCGAACTCGTCCTTGAGGATCTCCAGCACAGCCGTCACGCCATCGGCTCCTCCAGCCGCAAGGCCCCACAATGCTGGCCTTCCGACCAGCACTGCGTTTGCTCCAAGGATCAAGGCCTTTGCCACATCGGTGCCGCGTCGGATCCCTCCGTCCACCAGCACCTCACCTCTACCAGCGACCGCCTCGACTATCTCGGCCAGCACCTCGGCCGTAGCCGGCACGGTGTCGAGTTGACGCCCGCCGTGGTTGGAGACCACCACCCCGTTAGCGCCGGCATCGATCGCGAGGGCGGCGTCATCTCCCCTCAGCACGCCTTTGACCAGGACGGGCAGATCGCTCGCCTCGGCAAACTCAGCCACGTCGTCCCAGGTGAGAGAAGGATCGATCAGATCCGCGGTGTCCTGCATCGAGATGAGGCCCTCGCCGCCGGCAGCGTTGACCCCGGGCACCATCTCCGCGTCGCCGATCACGAATCCACTGGAGATCTCTCGGTCGCGGCGGCCGAGGACCGGAAGATCCACGGTCAGAAGCAGTGCCTCGAACCCACCTTCGACCGCCTCGGCGATCAGCTCCCGAGTGACGGCACGATCGCGAAACACGTAGACCTGGAACCATCGCGGTCCCTCGGCACCCGAGGCCGCAACGCTCGCCGGACGCGAAGTGGCAAGGCTCGACAGGGTGTAGGCGCAACCTGCGGCTGCCGCACCGCGGGCTGTCTCCTCCTCTCCGCCAGGGTGCGCGAGGCGGTGATAGGCCGTGGGGGCCACGGCGATCGGTGAGGAATACTCGGAGCCGAATAGACGAACCGAGGGATCGCGCTCCGAGACATCCACCATCACCCGGGGGCGCAAATTGATCTCCTGCCAGGCGCGCTCGTTGCGCCCGAGTGTCAGCTCATCGGCCGCAGCTCCCGAGTAATAGGCAAGTGTGCCCTCGGGAAGCGCCGCGCGATATGCCGCCTCGAAGTCGGCGAGGGTCGTTGGCGTTGGATCGGCGGGCATGGCGTATCTGAGGAAGACCCTAGCCCACCGACCGCCAAACTCTCTGTG
>JBJTBI010000093.1:0-8065 GCA_046091265.1 bacterium | reverse complement strand
TTTCGAAGGAGGCTGCTCCGGAAAGAGCCTCACCACCGAGGGCCTTCAGCAGGAGGAGTGCGGCGGCGATTCCATCTCCTGTAGGGGAAAACCGACGCCAGATGATGTGGCCGGACTGTTCTCCGCCAAGCTGCCAGTCGCGCTCGGCCAGGGCTGCGGCCACATGTCGGTCCCCTACGGCCGTCTCGGCGATCTCGATCCCCGCCTCCTCCATCGCGCGCCGGAACCCGAAGTTGGACATGACCGTCACAGCAATCCCACCACCGAGATCGCCACTGCGGGAAAGCGATCGACCTACGCTCGACAGGATCTCGTCGCCGTCGTACACCCGCCCCGAACCATCCACCGCGACCACCCGATCTCCATCGCCGTCGAAGGCGAAACCGATGGCGGCGCCCTTCTCCTCGACTGCTGAGGACAGCGCCTCGGGGTGCTGCGAACCACAGTCGAGATTGATGTTCCTGCCGTCGGGCTCGGCGAAGAGTTCGACGACCTCCGCACCCGTCTGCCGAAAGGCCTCGGGTCCGGCGCGGAAAGTGGCGCCATTGGCACAGTCGAGGACCACGGTCGTTCCCGTCAGGTCCAGCGGAAAGGACGACCCGATCTCACGGAGGTAGTCGCCGAGACCGCCCTCGAGTGCGATCACCCGACCGATCGGGCGTTCTCCGCTTCCAGCTACTCCGGGATCGCTGACCAGAGCAGACATCTTCTCCTGAGCCTGATCGGTCAGCTTTCCACCATCAGGGCCGAAGAACTTGAGCCCGTTGTCCTCGTAGGGGTTGTGCGAAGCCGACACCACGGCACCGAGGTCGAAACCGAGTTTGCGCACCAGGATGGATGCCGCCGGGGTCGGCAGGCCCTCTCCCTGGATCGCATCCCCTCCTCCCTCACAGATACCTGCGGCCAGCGCCGAAGCGAGCATGGGGCCAGATTCGCGGGTATCGCGAACGATCAGTACCCGGGGCCGATCCGATTCGGATCCGAGTGCCGCAGCGCGCCCAAGTGAAGTTGCAAGCTCGGCGGTCAGGAAGTCCCCCGCCTTCCCTCGGACACCATCGGTGCCAAAGAGATCCGGCACGATCAGCGCTTGGAGAACTGCGGGCGCTTCCGCGCCTTCTTCAGGCCGGCCTTGCGCCGCTCCTTGACCCGAGCGTCCCTGGAGAGCATCCCTCGACGCTTGAGCTCTTGACGAAGCGCGGGATCGATCTCGCAGAGCGCACGGGCGATTCCATGACGGACCGCCGATGCTTGACCTGAGATTCCGCCGCCGTGGACTCGAACCCTGACGTCGACATTGCCCTCGTAGCCGGTCTGGGTCAGCGCCTGCATCGCGACCGTACGGAGATAGGGGCGCGGGACGTACTCCTCCAACGGGCGTTCGTTGATCTTGAACTCGCCGCCCCCCTGACTGAGGATCACCCTCGCAACCGATGACTTGCGCTTGCCGGTCGCCATGAATCGGGCATCCGCAGAAAGCTCGGTCGGCTTGACCTCGATCGGCTTGTTGCGCGCCTCGATCTGGGCCTCGCGCTCGGCGCGCTCCTCAGCCTCGGCCTCCGCACGCGCTCTCTCCTCCGCGTCCATCTCGACCTCCGGCTCCTCGATCGCAATCGGATCGAGCTCCGCGCCTGGCACGGCTTCCTTCTTCTCCTCTTCCTTGCCCTCCTTAGATGACTTCTTGCCGACGGATTCCTTCTTGGACTCGACGGACTGATCGTCGCCGGAGGCGGACTGCCCTCCGGCCTCGGGCTTGGGAGCGTCCTCGGGTGAGGGGGATTCGTCAGTCTCCGGCTGCTTGGGTTCTTCGCTCACGCTTCGATCTCCATCTCGGTTGGGGATTGCGCCTCATGCGGATGCTCCGGCCCTGAGTAGATCTTCATCTTGGTGAGTTGCTGTCGAGAAAGTCGGTTGCGGGGCATCATCCCCTTGACTGCCTTGCGGATGACCTCTTCAGGCTGCCGGTCGAGCATCTCCGACAGGGTCCGGGAACGAATGCCGCCCGGGTACCCGGAGTGGCGCCAGTAGCGCTTGTCGTCGAGCTTGTTGCCGGTGACGCGGATTTTCGCTGCGTTCACGACCACCACGAAGTCTCCGACGTCTACATGCGGCGTATAGGTGGGCTTGCGCTTGCCGCGGAGGAGATCGGCGATCTGGGTCGCAAAGCGGCCCAAGGTCTTTCCCTCGGCGTCTACCACGACCCAGGTGCGGTCACGGTCGGTGTTCTTTGCTTGGTAGGTCTTCATCTGGAAGAGGCCGCTCCCGGATCAGCGTCGAAACCGAACAGGCGCGGCTGCGCGATGATAGCCGCCTCGGGCATGAGCCGCAGGAGAGGTGCTGGAAGCTCGCAAGTAGTGACCCAGCCAGGTGAGGATTCGCCGCCATGCAAGGCCGCCGGGGCACTAATGTAGGCTTCTGCGAGCAACGCTCAATCGGCTGGGATCAATTCTCGGTCGAGCGGGGGAACCACTCGGATGTCCGGGCCTCGGAGAAACTCTGATGAAGGTCCAATGGGTATCGGGGGCGAATCGCACATACACCTGCGTAGCGCCAACTTTTCGGCGCGAGCCCGACAGCTAACCCCGTAGGCAGTGGAAAAGTGGATCGAAACAGAACGAAAAAGGGAATCTCGAGCAGGCTCCGTGCGGGTACCGCAGGGCTCGTTTGCCTGCTCTGCCTCGGTGCGGGCTCTGCAAGCGCTGGAGCCGCAGGCGTCATCACCCCAGGCGAGCCGAAGATCACCGATGTCACCTGCCTCAGCAAATGCATCAAGACACGGGTCGGAATAGCGGGTTCGACGGTGAAGATCCTCGGAGACGACCTCGGCCAGGTCGAGGCGGTCTCCTTCCGGACCAGGGACGAGGCGAGGGTGACGGACCGTTCGCCGACGGTTCGTCAGGACGGCGTGGTGCTCGCGAAGATTCCGCAAGGAGCGGTGAGCGGGACGATCAGGGTGATCGACCTATACGACCAGAAGGCCGACTCCAAGGTGGTCCTCAAGGTCGGAACCAAGAAGGACCTCGAGGAGGCTCAGTCAGGCTGGATGTTCCCCGTCAGGGGGCCGCACACGTATGGAGACGGAATCGGCGCGGACCGGGGCGATCACTCCCATCAGGGTCAGGACATCCTTGCTGACTGCGGCACACGACTGGTTGCCGCGAGGGGCGGGAAGGTCGAATACAACGCGTATCAGGCATCGGGTGCTGGCTACTACGTGGTCATCGACGGTGCCGAGACTCCGTACGACTTCGTCTACATGCACCTCGCCAAGCGATCGCCGGTCAAGAAAGGGTCCACGGTCACCACAGGACAGAAGATCGGCGTGGTGGGGACGACGGGTTCCTCGTCGGCTTGCCACCTCCACTTCGAGGTCTGGACGGCACCGGGTTGGTACAACGGAGGCACCTTCAGCAAGAGAGTGACCAAGATGCTCAAGGAGTGGGACAGCTTCTCCTGACCTCGGAGGCCCGAAGCGGACTCGGGCTCACTCCCACTCGATGGTGGCCGGCGGCTTGGATGAGACATCCAAGGCGACCCGGTTCACGCCTGGCACCTCGTTGATGATCCTGCTCGAGACCTTCTCGAGGAGGTCATACGGGAGGCGGGCCCAATCAGCGGTCATCGCATCGTCCGATGTGACCGCGCGGATCACGATCGGGTACGCGTAGGAACGCTCATCGCCCTGGACTCCGACCGACCTGACCACCGGCAGGACGCAGAAAGACTGCCACAGGGTTCGGTAGAGATCCGCCGCTCGAACCTCTTCCTGAAGGATCGCATCGGCCTCGCGCAGTATGTCGAGCCGCTCACGAGTGACCTCACCGCCGACGATCCTGATCCCGAGGCCCGGGCCCGGGAACGGCTGGCGCCAGACGAAACGCTCAGGGAGACCCATCTCGGCTGCGACCGCTCTGACCTCGTCCTTGAAGAGCGTTCTCAGCGGTTCCACCAGGTCGAACTCGAGATCCTCCGGCAGACCGCCGACGTTGTGATGGGACTTGATGGTCGAGGCGGCGTGACCGTCGCCTCCGGACTCGATCACATCCGAGTAGAGGGTTCCCTGAACCAGATAGTCGGCATCGGCAATCTTCGCGGCCTCCTCCTCGAACACCCTGATGAACTCCTCACCGATGATCTTGCGCTTGCGCTCGGGTTCGGTCTCTCCCGCGAGTTTCTCGAGGAATCTGTCGGAGGCGTCGACATGGATCAGTGGAACGTGCAGCTGATCGCGAAATGCTGCCACTACCTGCTCAGCCTCGTCCTTCCGCATCATGCCGTGGTCGACGAAGACGCATGTGAGCTGGTCACCGATCGCCTTGTGGACCAGCAGTGCAGCCGTTGCGGAATCGACCCCACCGGAGAGCCCGCAGATCGCGTGTCCCTCACCTACCTGCGCGGCTATCGCCTCGACCTGTTCGGTGATGACCGAAGCTGGCGACCATTCCTCGATACACCCTGCGACATCGCGAAGGAATCGCGTGAGGATCTCCGTTCCGTACGGGGTATGAACTACCTCTGGGTGGAACTGGATGCCGTAGAGACCCCTGACTGGATCCTCACAGGCTGCAACCGGAGATTCAGGGCTCGACGCGAGGGCCGCGAATCCGGGCGGCGGCTCGAACACCGTGTCCCGGTGACTCATCCAGCATTGCTGGGTGGCCGGGGTCCCCGCCATCAGCCTCCCGGGCTCCAACACCTCGAGTGCGGTCCGACCGAACTCTCCTGCCTCCGCCTGTTCGACGCGTCCTCCGAGCTCGTGGACCATTAGCTGCATGCCGTAACAGATCCCCAACACCGGGACACCGAGTTCCAGGAGTTCGGGGCGCAGAGCGGGAGCACCTTCGGCATAGACCGAGGCCGGACCGCCCGAGAGGACGAGGGCCTTCGGCTTCCGGGACTGGATCTGCTCTACCGGCACATCGTGAGGGAGGAGCTCGCTGAACACACCGCACTCCCGGATCCGGCGAGCGATCAACTGCGAGTACTGGCCGCCGAAATCGAGGACGAGCACCTCCTCGTGCGACGAGGAGCCAGCGGGAACCGGGTCCGCATCCGCGCCAGCCGTGGCGGCGGGAGCGGAGCCCTCAGTCATCGTCGGCGGCTACCCCTGCGGCAACGGCTGCCCGACCGTTCGAGCCCATGCCGACGGACTGCTGGCGCTGAAGGGCCTTACCTTCGGACTGCAGGGCAGGTGCGACCATGACCTCGGCCCGGTGGAAAGCGGGGATGTCTTCGTATCCGCAGGTCGCCATCGAGGTACGGAGAGCGCCCATCAGATTGAAGGTCCCGTCGTTCTCCTTGGCGGGGCCAAGCAGGATCTCCTCGAGGGTGCCGTCCTGGTGGGTCGCCACTCTGGTCCCCCTCGGAAGCGATGGATGGAAGGTCGCCATCCCCCAGTGGAATCCACGGCCGGGAGCTTCCTTGCCCCTGGCCAATGGCGAACCGATCATCACGGCGTCAGCGCCACATGCGATCGCCTTGGAGATGTCGCCGCCGTTACGCATACCGCCGTCAGCGATCACGTTGCAGTACTGGCCGGTCTCCATCATGTGCTGGCTCCTGGCGGCAGCCACATCGGCGATCGCGGTTGCCTGAGGGACGCCGATTCCCAGAACCCCCCGGGTGGTGCAGGCTGCCCCGGGACCGACGCCGACCAGAACCCCGACTGCGCCGGTGCGCATCAGATGGAGACCCGTGTTGTACGAGGCACAGCCACCCACCACGCAGGGGATGGGTAGACCGCCGATGAACTCCTTGAGGTTCAGTGGCTCGGAGGCGTTGGAGACATGCTCCGCCGAGATCACGGTCCCCTGTATGACGAGGATGTCGAGCCCGGCGTCGAGGGCCTCCTGATGCCACGCGGTCACCTTCTGGGGTGTGAGCGAACCGCAAGCGACGGCCCCCATCGCCTTGATCTCCTCGACTCGCTTGCCTATGAGTTCGGGCTTGACCGGCTCGGCATAGATCTCCTGCATCATCCGCGTCGCCTGCTCCACCGGAGCCTCGGAGATCTCCTGGAGCCGCTCGTCCGCATCCTCGTACCTGCACCAGATGCCCTCGAGGTTGAGCACGGCCAACCCGCCGAGCTTCCCGATCACACCTGCGGTCTCGGGGCTGACCACACCGTCCATCGCTGAAGCCAGCAGGGGCAACTCGAATCGGTAAGGCCCGAGGGTCCAGGTGATGTCGATCTCGTCGGGGTCGCGGGTCCGTCGGGAGGGGACGATCGCGATGTCGTCGAAGCCGTAGGCTCGGCGGGCCTTCTTTCCTCTTCCGATTTCTACTTCCACGTCGCCACCCTATGAACGTTCGCGGACGAAAAAACCCCGGCAGGCCGGGGCGAGACAGGGGTGGAGCCGAGCGATCCGAGCTGATGTGGGAGTTGGTCGATCAACTTGGATCGATCATAACAATCGCCTTCCGGCTCCTCCCGAGGTCCGTCAGGTAACAGGAGCGGCTGCAACGCTCTGGATCTCGACCGAGGGCACCATCCGCTCGACCTCAGCCGCATCCACCGTGCCAGCACCGAAATGTTGGGTCGACTCGGCGCCGCACGCGACGGCGTATCTGAGGCAATCCTCAGGGGCCGCACCGTCGTAGCGGCGCGCGACGAACCCCGCGAGGAGGGCATCCCCCGATCCGACGGTCGACACGGGATCCAACTCCGGAGCGGAGACCTCCCATACCTCACGCCCAGCTTCTGTCCCGAGTGACGCAACGCATCCGCGTTCGCTCGTGATCAACGCCTCCCGAGCACCCAGAGAGATCAACTCGTCCAGCCCAGCCACCATCTCGCTTCGATCAGCGAACTCGTGACCGACCACCTCCTCAGCCTCCAGTCGATTCGGAGTCACCGCCTGTGGCCGGGCCTTCAACCCGACACTGAGTGGCTCGCCCTCAGCGTCGAGGATCGTCTCCACGCCGAGCGCGTTGAGCTCCGAGACCAGATCGCCACAGAACTCCGGTGGGACCGACGGAGGGAGACTGCCCGCGATCACGCAAATCCTTGCGCCCCTGGCGAGATACATCAGCTTCTCACGGAAACGCTCGAGTTCCTCCTGAGTGACATGCGGGCCACGTTCGTTGATCTCGGTCTGCTCGCCGGTGGTGGGGTCGACGACAGCGAGGTTCGTTCGGGAATCCCCGTTGATCCAGGTGAAATCGGTGAGGATGGACTCTTCCGCGAGCCGCTCCATCAACCGCGCACCGGTGGGTCCACCTGCCAGACCGGTGGCTATGACCGGGCGACCGAGGAGCATCAGACTCCTCGCGATATTCACGCCTTTACCCCCAGCGAAGGTGCTGGCTTCCACCGCCCGGTGACGATGGCCCTGTCGGAAGCTCGGCACGGCGACGGTGCGATCGATTGCGGCATTGAGAGTGACGGTGAGGATCATGGTTGCAGGTCGGCATTATCGCCCCTGCGGGACCGATTGCGGAAGATCAGGATGATTCCGACTAGCAAAACCACGAATCCGATGGGTATGAGGACGAGCGGTGAGAGAGCGAGCGCCTTGACCTTCTCTCCGAGGGTTGCGGCCGGGGCGGCTGTGCCGGTGAGCAGCGGAGCGGACGCCGCCGGCTCGCCGTCGACCGTGACGGTGACGCGTCCCACCCTCTGATCCTCGGCGACCGGACCGACTATCTCGTCAGGTGAATCGGCCTCGACCCGGACCACCTGGTTCGGCCGGACCAGAACCGGGAGAGTCTCAGCGGCAACAAGGGGTATGCGGGAGTCGCGGTAATCGAGTCCACTTGAGACCACCTGCTCGCCCCGGGTCACAGGTACCTCCTTGCGGTATCGGGAGAACCCCCACCCGAGCAGGTCGAGGCTGGCCTCGTTCCTCGCGGATTCGCTCGGAGTGTCGAGAACCACAGAGATCAGCGTGGTGTTGTCGCGGGTCCCCGATGCGACCAGGTTGTACCCGGCACTGCTGGTGTAACCGGTCGTGACGCCGCTCACCCACGGCTTGGGGAGCACGCGGCGGTTGCGGGTGAGCGGCCTGAGCTTCCGGCCGCGCGCCCGGGGCGGGGGGGGCGCGGGGGGGAGGAGGTCCGCGAGGGGCGC
>JBJTBI010000092.1:0-7566 GCA_046091265.1 bacterium | reverse complement strand
AGCGCCTCACGCAGCTGTGAGGCGATCTCCTCGCGCAGCTCGCCGAGCGTCTCGAACTCGGAGGCCTCGGCAGCGAACGAGTCGTCGAGCTCCGGCAGGACCTTCTCGCGGATCTCCTTGAGCTCGATCGTGAAGGTCGCGTGCTTTCCCTGGATCTCCTCCGCCGGGTAGTCATCGGGGAAGTCGACCTCGGCAGTCACTTCGCTGCCGGCATCTGCTCCGAGCAGCGGCTTCTCGAAGTCGGGCAGGACCTGGCCTCCACCGATCTCCAACAGGAAGTCGCTTGCGGATCCACCCTCGAAGACCTCGCCGTCGATCTTGCCCTCGTAGTCGAGCACGACTGCGTCTCCCTGGACCGCCTTACGGCCCTCGACCGGTTCGAGTCTCGCGAACGCCTCCCTGAGCCGTTCGAGTTCTCCCTCGACGGCGGTCACGGGAACGTCGGCTTCGGCGCGTGGCGCTTCGACACCCTTCCACTTACCCAGCTTCGCATCGGGTCGGATCGAGACCTCGAAGGCAAAACTCAGGGGCTCGCCCTCTCCGGGCATCTTCTCGAGGCTGATCGAGGGATCACCTACCGGCCTCACCTTGGAGTCGTCGAGCGCGCTCACATACCACTCGGCCAATGATGCCTCTATCGCCTCGTTGAGGACTGCATCACGCCCGAGGCGCTGCAGGACCATCTCCGGAGGCACCTTGCCCTTGCGGAAGCCCTCGATCTTCATCTCCTTGCCGAGGCGCTCGGCTGCGGCCCTGATCCGGTTCTCCACCTCCTCGGAGGGAACCTCAGCCTCGATCTTGCGGCGTGATTCGGGCAGCTCGGTTACGGTCGTCTTCATCGCTTCGAGGACCTTAGAGAAACCTGAACGACGACTCCTTGCCGACCGCGAGAGGATCGCTGCCCGCGCCCTTACAGGAGCGCCCGGCAGGGCCTACTCGTTCGCGCTCGACCTCGGAGCCTCCCTCTTCGCATTGGGCGCCTATGGGGCTCAACGTGCGGCGGATTTGGTCAGCGGTCGCCGGAGGCGTAACCGATGATCGAGCGGTCGATCAGCCACTCGACCGGCGCCCGGTCGTCGGTGTAGACCTCTCCCCCCGGGAGCCTCGGACCGATCCTCACTGCCTCTATTGCGGCGAGGTTCCGAAACTCCGGTGGCAGCAAGTCGCGATTCTTCCGGAGCCTAGAAGCGCTGGCGGGTCCGACTGTGCCGAGCAGGAGCGTGCTCCAGTCATTCACCGGGTTGCGGATGACGGTGGGGAAGACCTCGGCCATCGTGCGGCCAACCACCTTCTCCAGCTCGTCGTTGCCGACGGGGTGTCCGATGTTCACGATCACCGATCCGCCCGGCGCAAGTCGACTACGGGCCATCTCGAAGAATTCGCGGGTGGTGAGATAGAAGGGGATGTAGGGCTGGCGGTAGGCATCCACCATGATCACATCGAAGCCGCCGTTCGACCCCCTCAGCCACGGGCGGGCATCTGCGTGATGAACCCGCAGGTTCCGGTCGAGGCGGAGGTCGAAGTACCGCTCCCCCAACTCGGTGAGTTCCGGGTCGAGCTCGACTCCATCCACCTCGATGCCCGGGTAGAAGTGACCCAAGGTCCGCTGGACCGTGCCGGCAGCGTTGCCGAGGATCGCGACCTTCCTGGGAACGTCGTCACGAGCCGCAAAGGGAAAGGTGATGTACGCGTCCCACACATTGTCGGTCACGAAGGTGGCCGGTCGCCAGACCGAGTGCTGAGCCACGCCCTCGTTCAGCTCGAGGCGCCGGTCGCCGTCGGGCTCGGCGACCACCCGGGCGTACTGCAACTCGGTCTCGCCATCCCACAGGACCCTCTCTCCCGGGCCCTCGGCCTTGACCTGCCCGGCGGGCAAGAGAGCCAAGAGACCTATGCCCACTGGCAGGGCGATGTATCGCCACCCTAGGCCGATCGCCGCGACCACGCCTAGCAGCGCAGCAAACAGCAGGAAACTCAGTCGTGTACCAAGGAAAGGAATCGTGACGAGTGCGGCGAGCATGGTGCCCAAGAGCGACCCCACCGTAGACACCGCCGAGAGCCTGCCCGCAACCGATCCGGTGTGATCGACATCGGGTACTGCCAGCCGAACCGCGTATGGGGAACATGCGCCGAGCAGGATTACCGGTTCGGCGATCAGCAGCAGAACGCCGAGCAGAGATCCGATGAAGGCGCGCGCTTCGAGCTGATCCAGCGCACCGACAGATACCTCGACGATCGGCTTGGCCACGATTGGCACTACCGCCACCAGAACGGCCGCTGCAGCGATGATCCAACACAGCCCCCTGAGGTGGGGGTGCCGATCGGCCACCCTTCCTCCGAGCCAGTAGCCAACCGAAAGGGAAACGAGCACGACTCCAATCGTGTTGGCCCAGATGATCGTGGAGGCGCCGAAATATGGCGCGATCAACCTCGCTGCTGCGATCTCGGCCCCGAGGGTGGACAGACCGACCACGAACGCGAGCAGGTACAGGAAGCGAACGCTTGCGCCCTCGACTTCGATCTCCGGACGGGCGCTGCGGGTGGAAGTCACGGTGCGTCACCCCGCAGACGATCCTCCAGCCTCTTCGAGCTTCCGGCAGCAACTGCCCGCTCCGCTCGCTCGACATCCAACTCGACTCCTTCCCGATCCGCGAGGTCGAGCAGGCGCTGCCTCTCCGTGTCCTGGCGCGCCCATTCGAGGAAGAGCCATGCGAGCACAGCAAAGGTGATCAGGCCCTGCTCGGTCAGCATTATCGTGCCGGCAGTTCCCTGATCTGCGAGGGCACCGATACCCCAATACTCGCGCCCCGGCGCGTAGTCGGGGTAGAAATCGGTGTCGGCCCAGAGGAAGACGTTCCCGAGCACGGTCCCGATCAGTCGCACCCCGATCAGGTAACCGATCTTCGCCGGCAGGGTGAACCAGGCCGGCTTCGGCAATGGGCCGAAGAGCGGCATCCACATGAGCACGCCGAAGCCGATGAAGCAGATGTGCTGCAGCGCATGCAGCGGTGGGCTCGTGAGAGCGCCCTGATAGAGCGCCGGCAGGTGCCAGACATAAAGGTTGATCGCCCAGAGCGGGAGCGCAACCAGCGGATGGGCGAGCACCCGCAGGCGGGAGAAGAACTCGATCGCGAGGATCGGCCGCAGCAAAGGCCCGGTCAGCCCGAGGACGATGAGCAGGGCGGCTACGTCTCCGATTATCAGGTGCTGGATCATGTGGGCAAGCAGCAGCTCCTCGCCGATGTGCGCGACGGGAGCCACGTACGCGGCAACGATCAGGATCAGTCCAGCCGCAAAGCAGATCAGCCGCCAGGCTGGAACCGGCGCTCCTCGCGCCGCCAGCGTCGCGGCGCGACGCAGATACATGAATGCCAGCACCACCACACCGGTGACCTGGAGCGGCGCGAGTATCGGTCCGCCTACGTGGGCTAGAGGGAATTCCATCGGCTACACGGTCAGGCTACCGGGCACCCACACCGGGGCTTGGTCGGGAAGGGTGGACGACGGGGCTCGAACCCGCGACCTCCCGGACCACAACCGGGGGCTCTACCAACTGAGCTACGTCCACCGCGCAAGTGTCAATCTAGCGCGAGAAGGTCCGCTGCCGTAGGTGCCAATGTCGTCGCTCAAGGAACGAAGCGGCGGAGCGGTGCCCCGGCACCTTCGGGGAGGGTCGAGTAGCCCGTGCAGTTCGGGTCTGCAGCCACCGATTCGTCCTGCGGGAAGCCGGAGTCGATCGAATAGAGGCGCGACTGGCCGCTCTGTGTGGTCAGCGCCTCCTCGACGCCGTCCGGATCGACATAGGCGGAGATCCCGAAATAGGTCTTGACCAGCACCGTCTCGCCATCTGCACACGCGTCGGCCGCTACCACGCCCCCCACATCCATCTCGCCGAGTAACTCGAGCGTCGTATCGGTACCGCTCCCGAACACCGGGGCGCGCGCCACATAGACACGGGATACGGGCTCGCGCTTGGTGATGATGAAGATGGCCCCGGTCGCCGGATCGACGACGAGAGCCTCGGCGTCGCGGGCGCCGTCCGGGTAGACCAGATCGATCGTCTCTGGAGCGACGGGTGCGAGGACGGACCCCGGGACGACCCCGCTCAGGTCTGGCTCGGGAATTCGGCGAACTCTGATCCGGGGGCGAACGGCAGCGTTGTCGCCGATATCTCCAACGTAGAGCGCATCAGATGCGGGTACCGCCCCTGGACCGATCGCGATGTCCTCCCAGTCGATGTTGCTGACGCCGGCGAGGGGTTGCTGGGCCAACAAACCTGCAGATTCATCGAGTACATAGAGCGTTGCGGCTCCCCCACTGTCGTCGTGAGTCCAGAATGTTCCAGGCGCCTCTCGACTTTCGGCCAGACCGGATGCCTCCGTGGGCGGAGCCGGCGCGTATCCGAGTAGCTCGATCCGTGTCGTGACCGCTCGCTGGGGGCGCCCGACGGTCGCGAATCTCACCCGCTTGCGATTGTCCCCGGATCCGCTGATCACCAGACCAGACAGACGCGAACCGGAAAGCAGGCGGCAATAAGGCATCGCTGAAGCGGCGGCGACTCCCAGCGGCAGCCTGAACCGCTTGGTGCGTCCGGTGATGCGGCCGCTGCGTCGCGTCGTCACCCCCGATTCATCACCTCTGGTCAAGGTGACACTGATCCTCACCTTCAGCCTGTGGCCGCTCGAATTACGGAGCCTCAAGACCTGAACCGGAATCCCCTCGACACACTGGATCGACTTGGAGCCGATGGAGACGGCTGCCTGCGGAGCCCTGCCCGCAAGCGAGGTCGCGGCCAAGCCGATGGCCCCCGCGGTCAGGAGCAGCCCTGCGATCAGCGGCGCTCGCCTCACCGCACGCCCGAATGAGGGATGTATTTCGGCCTCCATCGACTCTGGAACACGAAAGAGCGATGCTAGTCGCGCTACGCCCCCGGCAGGATTCGAACCTGCGACCCACTGCTTAGAAGGCAGTCGCTCTGTCCACTGAGCTACGGGGGCCAGCCGATCCAGTGACCGGCAAGACGAGCCTACATATACGGCACCCACCTATTGGAGAAAACACACCCCGCGAAGTTTGGACGAGTGGACAAGCGCCAGACGCGGCGAGACGAATATGCTCACACCACGCTGAGCAACCAACTCCGAGAGGAAGGTCACCAGAAGATGAGCAAGACCCGAAGCCAGAACGTCAAAGCAGCCAAGTGGAGCCGCAACGGCGACGACAACGCGCCGACCGACCTGACCAAGGACGACGGCTATCCGTTCGGGCAGAACGTCTTCAGCACCAGCGAGCAGGCGAAGCGACTCTCCCCCGAGACGATGAAGAAGCTGCAGGCCACCCTCGATCAGGGAGAGGCGCTCGACACCTCGCTCGCCGACGAGGTCGCCGACGCAATGAAGGACTGGGCACTCGAGCGCGGCGCGACCCACTACACGCACGTGTTCCAGCCCCTCACCGGCCTCACAGCCGAAAAACACGACTCCTTCTTCTCGCCCGACGGTGACGGCTCCGCGATCGCCAAGTTCTCGGGCTCGGAGCTGATCCAGGGAGAGCCCGACGCCTCCTCCTTCCCGACCGGTGGCATCCGCGCCACCTTCGAGGCGCGCGGGTACACCGCTTGGGATGCCTCGAGCCCTGCCTTCATCCTCGAGAACCAGAACGGCGCTCTGCTCTGCATCCCGACCGCGTTCGCTTCGTGGACCGGCGAGGCGCTCGACGCCAAGATCCCGCTGCTGCGCTCGATGGACGTGCTCTCCAACTCGGCGATCCGAGCCCTCAAGCTCTTGGGCGACGACAAGTCGACCCGGGTCTTCACCACCGTCGGCCCGGAGCAGGAGTACTTCCTGATCGACGAGCAGTACTTCTACGAGCGCCCCGACCTGGTCACCACCGGTCGCACGCTCTTCGGTGCAAAGCCGCCCAAGGGGCATGAGCTCGACGACCACTACTTCGGGTCGATTCCCGAGCGCGTACTCGCCTGCATGCTCGAAACCGAGCTCGAGCTGGCGAAGCTCGGAGTTCCCGTTCAGACCCGTCACAACGAGGTGGCACCGGCCCAGTACGAGATCGCGCCGCTGTTCGAGAACTCGAACGTCGGCTCCGATCATCAGCAGTTGCTGATGCAGATACTCCAGAACGTCGCAAGGAAGTACGGACTCGTCTGCCTGCTGCACGAGAAGCCGTTCGCAGGAGTCAACGGCTCGGGCAAGCACAACAACTGGTCGAGGGGCACCGACACCGGCCACAACCTGCTCGATCCAGGCGACACGCCGGCAGAGAACCTGAGCTTCCTCTTCTTCTGCGCCGCGGTGATCCAGGCCGTCAACCGGCATCAGGGTCTTCTGCGCGCATCGGTCGCCAACATCGGCCAGGACCATCGCCTCGGCGCCAACGAGGCTCCCCCGGCGATCATCTCGATCTTCCTCGGAGCGGAACTCGACAACGTCTTCGAGGCGATCGCGGGTGGCACCGCCGGTGACGACAAGGCGGGCCAGACGCTCGAGCTCGGCTCAGCGGTACTGCCTCCCCTCCCCCTCCACGGTGGAGACCGCAACCGAACCTCACCGTTCGCGTTCACCGGAAACAAGTTCGAGTTCCGCGCTCTCGGCTCGAGCATGTCGCTCGCCTTCCCCAACACGGTGCTCAACACGATCGCAGCCGAATCGATCGACGAGCTCTCAGACTCGCTCGAGAAGAAGCTGAAGGGCGGGACCAAGCTCGCCGAGGCAGTCGGCGAGGTAGTGGCCGAGACCTACAAGGCCAACAAGGCCGTCTGCTTCAGTGGCGACAACTACTCGGACGACTGGCACAACGAGGCCAAGAAGCGCGGGTTGAAGAACCTCCGCACCACCCCCGACGCCCTGCCCGAGGTGATCTCCAAGAGCACCGTCGATGCGTTCGAGAAGTACGGAGTGCTTTCGGAGCGCGAGCTCGAATCCCGCTACGAGGTCTGGGTGGAGCAGTACGCGATCCGGGCGAACATCGAAGCCGAGACGGCCGAGTCGATCGCCCGGACGATGATCCTCCCGGCAGCGCTGAAGCAGTTGGCGCTCGGTGCCGCGGCCAAGGACCTGACGGTCGGCAAGCAGGTGAAGCCGCTCCTGACCAAGCTGAATACCGCCCTCGGCAAGCTCGCCAAGGCGAACGCGTACCCCGACGGCCTCGACGGGCTCGACCTGGCGATCCATGCGCGCGACAAGCAGCTGGCCGCGATGGGCGAGGTTCGCGAGGCGGTAGACGCCCTGGAGAAGGTCGTCGCCGACGAGTACTGGCCTCTGCCCAAGAACTCGGAGATGCTTTTCATCAAGTAGCGCGATCGGTCAGGGATCGTCTCAGGAATATCGGGGCGGCTGGATTCGAACCAGCGACCTCGGCCACCCAAAGGCCGCGCGCTACCAGGCTGCGCCACGCCCCGACGCCAAGCGAGTCTAGTGCCGGAGACTGCCGCAGCGGGCTCTAGGGTTGAGACATGGCTGAGATAGCGCCCATCGATTCGATCCACTACGACCTCGAGCGCGTCGGCCCGTTCGCCGACCTCGCAGCGCCTCCATACGACGTGATCGATCC
>JBJTBI010000091.1:0-16921 GCA_046091265.1 bacterium | reverse complement strand
GAGCACTCTCTCGAGCAGCCCCTCGCGCTCCATGATCTCGATGTTCTTCAACGCAGCGGCGCAGCAGGTGGAGTGGCCAGCGTAGGTCTGACCGTGCCGGAAGGGCGGATCCGACGGGTCGTCCCAGAACGGTCCGGTCAGGCTCTCGTTGATCAAGACTCCGCCCAGTGGGAGGTACCCGCTGGTCACCCCTTTCGCGAAGGTGACCATGTCCGGTTCGATATCCCAGCGCTCGAATCCGAACCAGGTTCCGAGCCGCCCGAAGCCACAGATCACCGAGTCGATTACCAGCAGGATTCCGTGGCTCTTGCAGATCTCAGCAACGGATTCGATGTAGCCCTCGCTCGGCGGATGCACTCCTCCCGCGCCGATCACCGGCTCGCAGAAGAATGCGGCGACCGTCTCTGGCCCGAGTCGTTCGATTTCGGATTCGAGGGCCCGAATATCGTGATGCGCCGTGCGGGCGGTCTCTTCCATCAGCGGCCCGAGGCCCTCGCGGTTAGGCTCGATCCCGGCGATAGCGGTTCCGAATCCATGAGTACCGTGATAGCCCTGGGTTCGGCTGAGAAGGTGAACCCGCTCCGGCTCTCCCGTGAGCTGCCAGTACCGCCTTGCGAGTTTGGCGGCGGTGTCGATCGCAACCCCGCCGCCAGCGCCCAGGAAGACCTTCGCTTCCCCCATCCGACCCCCGGAGAGGTCGACCAACCTGTCACAGAGCTGCAGGACGGTCGGATTGGCCAGATCACCGAAGGCGGAGTACGCCTCCAACTTCTCCAGCTGAACATGGATGGCGTCGGCCATCTCGGATCGGCCGTGGCCGATGTTCGAATACCAGAGGCTCGCGGTGCCGTCGAGATAGCGGTTGCCGTCGGTGTCCCAGACCCAGACGTCGTCTGCTCGCTCGATCACGAATTCGTGCCCGTCGACCGCACCCATCGGCGCGAACGGGTGCCAGAAGTTGGTCTTCGCCGGTGAGTTGCTCATGGATGGCTGATTCTGCCACTCACCTGCGGCAGGCGAAGGCCAACCACCCGCCCAGAGGTGCTTTCCTACTCAACAATGCCGAAACGCAAGCGTGAGAAGTCACCCACCGAGGTCTACAGCGACGCCGAGGGTAACCAGCTCGTGATGCGGCGGACCCTGTCTAGTCGGACGATCTCGAAGATCTCGTCCGGGCCTGCACACGCCGCCGACACTGCAGACGACGTCTGGCGACGACGCTACGAGATGCTCTTCGAACATCTCGTGGTCGACTGGGTGATCGCCGGTCTGCCGCTGGAAGATCAGGCCATGCTGCTTGGGCGATTCCGTATGGCCTCACCCGCCGAGCAGGAGTGGGTGCGTCAGACGATCGATCAGCACCTCGCCCTGTTCATCCCCGAGGCGCTCGAGAGCTAGTAACCGAGCCAGTGCTTTCCGAACCACGCCAACTGCAACTGCTCACCTACGAGTATCCCGACGACATGCTGGAGCGCCGCGGCCCTCACCGTGAGGCGCATCTCGCCAAGGTGGCCGAGTGGGAGGCGGAAGGAAAGCTCCTCATGGCAGGAGCCACGGGTGACCCTCCCACCGGTGCAGTTCTCGTCTTCGACTGTACGCCCGAGGAGGTCGAGGATTACGCGTGCACCGACCCGTACTCGGTCGCCGGGCTGGTCGTTGCACACCGGATAGAGACATTGACAGCGGTCGCGTTCCCGGACTGAGATCTCGATTTGACGGCCGACGACGCATCTTCGCTTGCCCGGACCCTCTGGATCGTCTGTCCGGTGTTCCACGACATTCCCTCGTGGATGCTGCTGCGTCAGCGCCTCGATAGATTGCTTGACTCCGATCCTTCTTTTTGTGGACTGAAGCGGAATTACGTCGTGTTCGACGACTCGGGTGGCTCTGACCCCGAGGTCGAGCGGATTTCGACCTCTACGGAAGTGATGGTCGTGACACCGGCACGGAATCTCGGAAACCAGCGGGCGATAGTCGCCGCTGTCCGCGAGGTGGTTGGCGAGGTCGGCGATCACGACCTGATCGTGACCATGGACGCCGATGGCGAGGATGCACCCGAGGATGTCTTGAGGCTGCTGTCCGAGCTCGAGCGCCCCGTTTCGGAGCCGATGCGCGTGGTGCTCGCAAAGAGGACGGGCCGTCGCCGTGGCGCTATGTCGATGCAGCTCTTCTATCCCGGGTATCGCGTCCTCTTCCGGCTCCTGACCGGATTCAAGACCGCAACCGGGAACTTCGCTGCATTTTCCGGCTCGACGGCGAAGGCGATGATCGAGCTGCCTGTCTTCGATCAGGTCTGGTCGGCGGGTCTGATCTCCTCCGACGCCCTGTCCCGCACCTACGTGCCGTGTCGCAAAGGAGCACGCTACGAGGGAAGACCCAAGATCGGATTCATCCAGCACTGTCGCCATGCCTTCGCGATGTTGCTCCCCTTCCGCGACGAGGTGTCGAGACGCCTCTCGATCTTCTTGTTGGCGATCATCACCGCGGCGGGAATCCTCCTCAGGGTGCCCTCGCTCGGTGATCCGCTGTTCGGTGATGAGCTGTCCACCTACTTCATCGTCGAGGGACACAGCCTGCGTGAAGCCCTCGCGATAGTGAAGGGGCCCCAAGAAGCGACTCCGCCGCTGTATTTCGCGGTCGCTTGGCTCTTCTCGCAGATCGGGGACTCGCCGTACCTGTTGAGGATCCCCACCTTCTGGGCGGGCGTTTCACTGAGTCCGCTGACCTGGCTTCTCGGTGTCCGTACGATCGGCCGAGGCCCCGGCCTGGTCGCGGCGGCTCTCGTCGCCTCGAGTCCTTTGATGGTCTTCTACTCGACCGAGGCTCGTGCCTACGCGATGGCGGCTTTCTTCGCGCTCTGTTCGACTCTCGTGCTCGTCTCGCTGTCGAGGAAGTCGTCTATCCCGCGCTGGGCTCTCTACGCGGTCCTCATCGCCCTCGCGATGTATTCCCACTACACGGCGGTCTTCGTCCTCGCCGCGCAGACGCTCTGGGCTTTCGTCGCGTTGAAGGATCGCCGGGGTCCACTCGGGCTCGCGGTCTTCGGTGCGTTCCTCCTGTTCCTCCCGTGGTTTCCAGGCTTCTTGGCTGAGAGCTCTTCGGCGGGGAGCCTGCTGATCGAGTATCGATTTCCCTTCGACGCGGAGACCGTCACGATCTTCACCAGCAACTGGATCTTCGGCAACGGAGTCACGGCGGAGTTCGAACTGGTCAACGGGATCCCCGCCGCGGTCGCCTTCTGCCTCGCGGTTGTGATTGCCGCGGGCGACCGGCTCTCCAGAGGCAGCGTGCGCCCGAGTCGCTACCAGATACTGATCCTCATCCTGGCGATCGCGGCACCTGTGGGGGCTGCTCTCTACAGCCTGCTCGCTCCTTCAGTCTTCCTCCCTCGGAACCTGATCTCCTCGTGGCCAGGCTTCGCCCTTCTCACCGGCATGGTGGTGTGCGCCGCACGCCCCAGGCTGAGGGCGATCCTCGCCATCGTCGTCATCGGCTCCATGGCGTTGGGAGGTGTCAGGTCCGTCACCGCCGATCAGCGTCGCCCGGACTACTCCCGGATCGTTTCCTTCATCGAAACCCGTGGTGCCGCCGGCGACCCGGTGGTAGATCTGCCTTACATGACGAGCGGCGCGCTTCAGGGTCTCGAGGTCGAATTGAGGGCTTCACGTGGCGAGCGTTCTTCGACTGATTTCCCCGTCTATCGGATAGGAATGCCGACGATCCGTCAGTTGACCAAGGACGGACAGGTCCCGGGCCTGGTCCGACCGATGCCGGTGCCCGATCCGGAGCGGGTCGCCGCCCGGGCCTCCGCCCGAAGCGGGTCAGGAAGGCTGTTCCTGGTCGTGCGTCAGGGGGTGGCTCCCGATCGATTGGGCAAGCCGGGTACCCCCGACGCGTATCTGCTGCGCGAATTCCTCGCTGGCTTACCGGCGGGATACCGAATCGTCAGCGATCTCAGAACGAGTGGCGTGGTCTCGACGAGGCTCGCCGTCTACGAGATCCGCGTCGGTGCGGAGCGCTGACTCGATGCTGCTTCAGGCTTCGGGCTCGAGGAAGTTCGACGCCTCGGCATAGTCGCTCTGAGGCACCCGAAGAGCGATGTCACCGTGTCCGAAACCGTCCGGCTCGGCATCAGCGGTGAGCACTGCCTTCAGGCCCGCTTCCTCCAGCTGCTGGCGGAATGCCCTGGCGGTCTCGAGATCGGAGAAGTCACGCAGTACCGACCAGTCGTCGTAGTCCGGGTTGCCGATCTGGACCTCGGAGATGCCGTCAGCGTGGGGTTCGACGAACTCCTCCTTCGCCTTGTGGATCTTGTCCCCCAGACCCACGGCCGACTACTCCTCTACGAGTTCGACGCTTTCGATCACCTGATCGGTGACGGGCTTGTCGCCGGGCCCTGTTTCGGTCTTCTCGATCGCGAAGACGGTGTCCATACCGTCGGTGACCTCGCCGAAGACCGTGTGCTTTCCGTCGAGCCATGGAGCTGCCTCGGTGGTGACGATGAAGAACTGTGAGCCGTTGGTGTTCGGTCCGGCGTTGGCCATCGCTAGGGCGCCCTGGACGATTTTGTGGTCGTTGAACTCGTCCTCGAAGGTGTAGCCAGGTCCTCCGGTGCCGGTGCCTTCAGGGCAGCCGCCCTGGATCATGAAGTCGGGAATCACCCGGTGGAAGACCAGACCGTCGTAGAAACCCTCGCCCGCCAGCTTCCGGAAGTTCTCGACCGTCTTGGGGGCATCTCCGTCGAAGAAGTCGATCGAGATGTCACCCGCATTGGTGTGGAATATCGCCTTGGACACCTCGACGACCATACCCGATGCTGCAAGGAGGCACTTCTTCTAGCCTCTTCACCATGGACGCGGATGCACTGGTGACCATCGCACGCGACACCGTGGACGCGACAGTCGAGGTCCCCGCCTCAGAGCTCAGCGGATTCCACTACGCATCCTTCTCGGGTGGGCGCGGGACCAGATTCGCGGGGCGACAGTTGGCCGCTTATGTGATGTGTACCTCGTTGCCCTTCGGGCAGCACTTCGGCCACTCCTGTGAGCACGGCCCGCCGCCCCACAGGATCAAAGTCATTCTGCCCCGCAAGCTCAACGATCCCGAGACGTTCATCGCGCTCCAGGCCAAGTGCACTTGAACACGATCACTCCGGTCGGGTTTGGAATCCGGGCCGGGGCCTTGGTAGGGTCGTAAGTAGTGCCTTTCGACCTGTCGAACAGCCTGCCGGTCGCGGATGCTGCCTCGAATCTTCTGGCCGCCCGCAACCAGATGGCTTTCACCCTCGGGTTCCACATCATCCTCTCCTGTCTCGGCGTGGCCTTCCCTCTGGTGATGCTGATCGCCGAGTACATCGGGATCAAGAAGAAGGACAAGACCGCACTGCTGCTAGCCAAGCGCTGGTCGAAGGCGACGGCCGTGTTGTTCGCGGTTGGAGCGGTCACCGGCACGGTCCTCTCGTTCGAGTTCGGTCTGCTCTGGCCGGGCATGATGGAGCGCTTCGGAGATGCGTTCGGGGTCCTCTTCGCGATGGAGGGGATCTTCTTCTTCCTCGAGGCGATCTTCATCGCGATCTACATCTACGGCTGGAAGCGGATCTCCGGTTGGGCTCACTGGTGGACCGGTGTCCCGATCGTGCTCGCGGGCATAGGCGGCGCGTATTCGGTGCTGGCAGTCAACGGCTGGATGCAGACCCCTCAGGGGTTCACACTCGACTCGAGGGGCTTCGTCGAGACCGTCCAGCCGCTCGAGGTGATCTTCAACCCCTACGCGTGGCACACCTTCCTCCATATGTATCTCGCGGCCTTCATGGTCACCGGTTTCCTCGTCGCATCCATCTACGCGGTCGGGATGCTCAAGGGGCGTCGCGACCGGTATCACCGGCTGGGGCTGCTGATTCCGCTCACCGTGGCCGCGATCGCCGCTCCGATCCAGATCGTGGTCGGGGACATGGTGGCGCGGGAGGTCGCAGACAAACAGCCGGTCAAGTTCGCCGCGATCGAGTGCATAGCCAAGACCGGCCCGAATCAGCCCGAGACGATCGGAGGGGTCTGTAATCGCGAAGAGGGAGCGAAGGGAGCGATCTCGATACCAGGCCTCAACTCCCTGCTCGTCGGCTTCAGCACCTCCACCGTCGTGCAGGGACTCGACAGCTCACCGCGGCAGGACGAGCCCAAAGCCTTGAACCTCCTCCATTACTCGTTCGACGGAATGGTCGGGATCGGATTCGCCCTCGCAACCCTCGCAGCCTGGTTCGCGCTCTTCTGGTGGAGGAAGCGCGACATCCCCCAGACCCCGTGGTTCCTCCGGGCCGTTTCCGTCTCGGGCATCCTTGCGATCGCCGCGATGGAGATGGGCTGGATCGTGACCGAGGTGGGTCGTCAGCCGTGGATCGTCTACGGCTTCCAGCGCACCGCCGACGCCGTAACTCGGGCCGATGGTATCTGGGTGGTGTTCGGCATCACCATGGCCATCTACCTGATCCTCGCGATCGGTCTGATCACCGTGCTTCGTGCGATGTCGCGCCGTTGGCGTGCTCAGGACGAGGGCAGGATCCCCGCATCCGACGACGACCGCGTCCCCTACGGACCGGTGCCGACCAAGCCTGACCCCAAGCCAGCGGCGGGATGAGCCGGTGAGTCGGGCAGAGATCTGCGCGCTGATCCTCTGGCTCGGGGCGACCCTCTACGCGGTGTTCGGTGGCGCCGACTTCGGTGCCGGCATCTGGGACCTGCTGCTCGGCAGGGGCAAGACCAAGGCGAAGGCAACTGCTGCGAAGGCCGTCCGGCAGCGGATCGACCACTCTCTCGCACCCGTCTGGGAGGCCAACCACGTCTGGCTGATATTCATCCTGGTCGTCCTCTGGACCGCTTTCCCCGAGGCCTTCTACGCGATCATGACCACTCTCTACATCCCGATCGCGCTCGCTGCGCTGGGGATCGTCCTGCGTGGGGCCGGCTTCGCCTTCCGCCACGCGATCGAAGGTCCATGGACCGAGACGGCCAGTCGTCTGTTTGCCGCAGCGTCGCTGATCACACCCTTCTTCATGGGGTGCGTAGTCGGGGCGATCGCTTCTGGCGAGGTTCCGCGGGAGGGCTACGGAGATCCGACCGGCTCGTGGATCGGCGTGCTGCCGTTCGTCATCGGCGCGCTCTTCGTCGCGGGGGGCGCCTATCTGGCAGCGGTCTTCCTCACCCACGACGCCAAGGCAGCGGGTGAGAAGAAGGTCGCCGCCTACTTCGACCTGCGGGCCCTGAGCTCGGCCGTGGTCGCCGGTCTGCTCGCGCTCGGTGGCATCTTCGCCCTGCGGGAGGAGGCGCGGTACGTGTTCGACGGTCTGGTGGGGCCCGGGCTGCCATTGGTGATCTTCTCGGTACTGGCCGGAGGAGTTGCCTTCGCTCTGTTGGCCCTGAAGCGCTACGAGATCCTGGTCAGACCGCTTGCGGTCGGTGCGCTCGTCGCGGTCGTCTGGGGCTGGTACGTAGCGCAGCACCCGTATCTGCTGCCGACCTCACTGACCATCGATCAGGCCGCGGGCGCCTACGCCAGTCTGCTCGTGGTGATCATCGTCTTCCTGGTCGCCGCGGTCCTCGTCCTCCCGTCGCTGGCTCTCCTCTACGTGCTTTCCCAGAAGCGCCTGCTCGAAGACTGACTTCAGGCGAGCTCCCCGACGCTTCCCCGACACCTCATCCCTTCCCGTCGGCGGTGATTCCTGCCGACGGTCGTGACGACTAGCCTTCCCGTTTGATGCTCGGAGCCATTCTCTCGGGAGCAGTGACAGTTGCGGCCTCCTTGCTCGTCGGCAACGCGGTCCTCCTCCTTGTGGGTCGTGGGCGCTCCACGGCTGTTGCCCCCGCCCTCGGGATATCGATCCTGCTGATCCTCTGCGGGATCACGGTCAAGCTCCCCGGCAGGGGCGTGACGGCTGCTGCGTTCGTCGTCGCGATCTCGCTCATCGCAGCCCTGATCTGCTGGCGCGGGCGCAGGGATCTCCCGCAACCGACCTGGACGGGGGCTGCAGTCGTGATCGGGGCGGCTCTGGTCACCGCTATCCCGTTCGCGGCAAGCGGTCGGATGGGGATCCTCGGCCAGGGGCTGGTCAACGACGACATGGCCTCTCATCTCCTCTTTGCCGAGTGGCTCGCCACGGGCTACGGCGTGACTCCTGAACTGATCCGGGATGGCTATCCGCTCGGCCCCCACGCGGTGGTCGCCGCGATGACCGAGTTGGTCGGTTCCGGATTCGTCGATGCCTTCGCCGGGCTGACCGGAGCGATCGCCGTCCTGCTCGGACTTACGGCCATGTCGGCTTTGCCCGGCGTACGGGGCTGGCTGCGCGCTCCTGCGGCGGTGCTGGCTGCCTTCGCCTACTTATCCGCGGCGTACCACGCGCAGGGTGCTTTCAAGGAGCCCCTGCTCGCGCTGTCGCTGATCGGCTTCGCACTGTCGCTCCCGATGGTTCGCGCTGCCATGCGACAGGGCCCGCGAGCAGCAGCTCTGGCCGCGGTGCCGGCCGGACTGATCTCGGCAGGCACGATCTACAACTACAGCTTCCCCGGTCCCTCCTGGTTGGTGGCGGCTGGAGTCGCGTGGCTGCTGCTGGTTGCGATCGCCGAGCGCCACGACCGTGGAGGACTGGACCTGGTCGGGCGGTTGCGCCGGACCCTCCCCGTGGTAGGGACGGTGATCGGGATCACCGTCGTCGCCTGCGTTCCCGTGGTGGTGAGCCTGCTCGATTTCACCGGTTTCCGGGCGCTCAACCCGACCGGGCCCGGCGATCGGGTGGGCTACGGGAACCTGAGACAGCCTCTCTCGCCGCTGCAGGCTCTCGACATCTGGCCTTCGAGTGAGTTCAGGATCGCTCCCGAGAACGCGTCGGTTCCGGCAGCGGCCTTCTTTCTCGGGGCATTGCTCGGCGCGGTCGCGCTTGCGCTCGGTCTTCGCAGGGCGAGGGGAGCAGGGGAACGAATACTCCCCGCCACCCTGATCGCCGGCGTGGTCGGTTATCTGGCGGCCCTGGCAGTCGGGACTCCCTATACCCAGG
This sequence comes from bacterium, assembly GCA_046091265.1. Taxonomy (GTDB): domain Bacteria; phylum Actinomycetota; class Thermoleophilia; order Solirubrobacterales; family 70-9; genus CAIUSP01. The sequence goes on along the minus strand of JBJTBI010000091.1, from coordinate 7,878 downwards.
CGAAGGCGCTCTGCGTTATCGCACCGATCATGATGCTGATCGCCCTGAGGGGGTTCCTCCGAGCCGGAGCGCTCGAAGGCGAGCCGCATTCGGTCGCCGAGGAGGTGTCGGCGGAGGGTGGGGGTCACCGTCTGCTGGTCACTTCGATAGGGATCCTCTTCGTCGTCGCGGCAGCGTTCTCGAGCTTCCTCGTCCTGCGGCAGGCTGCGATCGGTCCGGTTGGTCAGGTTCAGCAACTGATCGGGTTGCGGAAGGTCGTCGAGGGGGAGAAGGTCCTGTTCCTCGGTAGAGAGTCGTTCGTGGGCTGGGAGTTGATCGGAGCGGACCTCTACACCCCGATCGTCCATAACTACAACGTGATCGAAGTCTCATCGCTCTATCGGCCTACCTCCACCCGAGCCAAGTTCGACTTCGACGTCGTGCCTCGCAAGGTGATCGAGCGGTTCGACTACGTGATCACCACGGGAGCCGCGCAGCTGAGTGAGGCGCCTGTCAACTTCGAACCGATCCGGCGAACTCGCGACTACGTCCTTTGGAAGCGCAACGGCCCGCTACCCGAGCGCTACACGCTGATCGAACCGATCGGCCCTGGCGCGACGGTTGACTGCTCCGATCGAGCGGTCGCGAGGCTGAGTCGCCTCGACGGTGAGGCGCGGGTCTTCACCAAGCCACCGGTGGTCGGCAGGGCCTGGGATCCGACCTCCGAGCCGACGAGCGCTGTCTCCGCGACCGAGGAGCTGCCTCTCAGCGCAGGGCGCTGGGCTATCTCCCTCCAGTACGCATCCACTCAGCCGGCCCGGATCACCGCGCCGGGCCTGGATGTGGCCCTGCCGGCGAACCTCCTGTTCCGCGGTCCGGCACCGTTCTACCCGGTGGGAGAGATCACCGTCGCCCGTGACGGCCTGGTCGACTTCCGGGTCGCCGTGGGCAGGCTGCCGACGGTCGGGCGTCTGCTCGGAGCCGAGTCCCGGGCTGACCTCGGACCGATCGCAGCCACCCCCGTTCCGGCGCGGGAACCGGTGCCGCCCTCCGAGGTCTGCGGCCGTTACCTCGACTGGTTCAGGCTGGATCCCGGAGTCCCCGTCTCCGCATCGAAAGGAATTCCTGCACCGACCCCCCGCCGGGTGATCGAGCCCTGAAGCCCTAAGCGGCTGTCGCGATCCCTTTGCCGTCGACCGCGTCGGCTGCCTTCAGCAACTGCTCCACGAGATCCGGGGCCTCGAACGGTTCGGCATGTCCTGCGGCGACCTTCTTGGGGTTCAACGCCGCGAGCTTGCGCACCGCCTCGGCGGCCTTCCGGGTGTCCCAGTTGAAGCATTCGTGAGGGACTGAGGGGTGGTCGATCGGCTTGAACCTCGAACTGTCTACGAAATACACGGTATCCGAGACGATCGCGAGCCCGTCCGATTCCCGGAACAGGCCGATCTGCCCGGGAGCGTGCCCGGGGAAGTTGTAGACCCTGAAGCCACAGAGCTCGTCGCCCTCGGTGATCGTCTCCGATATCTGAACCGGTCCGCCGTCCCAGCGGGAGAGCAGGAACGGGTAGACCCGGCGGGCGTAACCTACCTCGATCTTGGAGAGGTCCCAGTAGTCGCGGAACTCCTCGGACTCGGCGTCGCTTACCTCGTCGGGGTGGCAGATCACCGGTACCCCCATGTAGGGAGCGATCCCGCGGTGATCCGCATCGGCATGGCCGAGCACGATCCGGCGCAGGCCACCCAACTGCTCGGCGGCCTTGCGGACCGGCTCGACCATCGCCTTGGTGCCAGCATCGAACGCGGTCACACCGCTTCCGTCGCGGAGCAGGTAGACGTTCATCCCGTTCTTCACGTCGCCTCTGACCACCCAGACGTCGTCCGCGACCTGCTCGAGCACAGGACTCCATAGCGGCTTGAACATGATCCTCTCTCCCATCCCGTCCAAGCCTATTGGACCGCGTGGCATCGCTCCATCTCGCCGATCGCTTGCCCTAGCATCGTCATCGTGCCCACTGTCTGGATCCTCTCCCTCGGCGTGATGATCGCCTGTCTGATTGCATCGATCGTGATCGCAATCATCAAGCTCTAAGGGGCGATCACGCGGCTTACCGGCCCGCTTGCGGGTAGTATCGCGTCCAACCACGTGTCAGGAACGAGTCGAGGAGGCAACTGGTGGTCAAGAAGATCGTGGTAGGTACCGACGGATCGGAGACCGCAAATGATGCGGTGGCATCCGCGATCGAACTCGCGAAGCTCTCAGGGGCGGACCTCGAGGTAGTCAGCGCCTACTTGCCGGTTCCCGAGTCCCGACTCAAGGCCGAGGCTGGCTCGAGTCCCGACGACGTGGCCCATATGGTCGGGCCGCGCGAAGACGTCGAACTCATCCTGGGTAACGCAGTAGCAGCGGCGAAGAAGGCGAAGGTCTCCGTGACCTCGCATCCTGTGGAGGGTGACCCGGCCGAAGCCCTCCTCGATGTGGCCGAGCAGAACGGCGCCGACCTGATCGTGGTGGGCAACAGGGGAATGAGCGGTGCGACGCGATTCTTCCTCGGCAGCGTGCCGAACCGGATCTCGCATCACGCGCCCTGTGATGTCTGGATCGTCCACACCAGCGGCTGAGCCTGTTCGAACCCTGGCCGCCGAGAGGTCGATGGCGTCAGCAGCCCGGCGCAGCGGCCCTCACCGCTGACGCAGCGTCCAGCAGGCCTTCTCCGAACAGGAAGCGTGAGTACTTCTCACCGAGTCCCTTGCGGCGTACCGTCTGCTTGATCTGACACGCGATCTCCGACGGAGCGGGATCGTCACCGAGGACGCCGCTGGAGATCACCAGTGCTGCCACCCCTGCCACATGAGGGGCGGCCATCGACGTCCCCTCGTAGCCTTCGAAGCCGAACTGGATGAAGTCGAATCCGGTCATGGTCAACTGGCTGACCGGGGCGGCTGAGTCCTTCGTTCGATCCTTTCGGCAGTCGGTGACCTTCCGCTTGGGAGCCCCGCCACCCGGCGCAACTAGATCCAGACCTTTCCCGGACCGTGATCCGGCCCCGACGCAGGCGTCCTTGGTAGTTCGGCCGACACCAAGGACCTTGGGGGCCAGGGCGGGGAAGGCAGCGGCCTTGCCCTCGGAGTTACCGGCGGCGGCAACCGGGAGGACGCCTTTGCTGCGTGCGTACTGGAGAGCGGAACAGACGGTCGGAAGATCTTGGCAGGAACGCACCTTGGCGGCGAATTCGAAGCTCATGTTGATCACGTCCGCTCCCTGATTCGCTGCGTAACGGATGCCCTTGGCTATGTCCCTTGCGTTCCCCACTCCGAGCGCGTTCAGGACCCTGACCGGGATGACGGTCGCGGCGGGGGCGAGGCCGGTCAGCGCCACTCCGTTGTCGTTGAGTTCGGCACTCGTTCCGGTCACGTGGGTGCCGTGTCCGTCCTGGTCCAGCGGCTCGGTGTCGCCGTCGACGAAGTCGTAACCCCCATCGAACTGAGCGCTGCTGAAGTCAGGGCTGCGGCGGCAGTCCGGTTCCTTGTCGACGTATGCGACTCCGGTGTCGAGCACGGCCACCCTTGCGCCGCTGGCGGGTTGGATCGACCGGTCAGCGAGGATCTGCCAGGCGCCGACCGCGTTGATGCCACCCGCCGCCTGATAGGTCTGGGGAGGCTTGCCACAGAGCGAACCGCAGGCGAGGAAGTTCCACTGGATCTGCTGCCAGCCACCCGGGATCCCGGCTCGCCCCGGGTCGTTAGGAACGGCTGCCGTTCGTGCCTTGTAGTTGGGCACCGCGTATTCCACTCCGGGAGAGCGACGGAGTTGTCGGATCGCCTGACGGACAGAGGTTCCGGGGGCGAGCGAGGTGAGCCTTTGACTTCCGTCTGAGTAGCCGATGATCACCTCACCGCTCACGTAACCGGGGCCGGCGAGAGCTGGCGCCACTGATGCGAGCAACCCCATTGCGAAGAGAGTCGCGGCCAGCGAAACCACGGTCTTCCCGATTCTCCTGATGTTCGAGCCTGTGTTCTCCATGAGGGCGTCTGAACCTCCGCGGCTTCCCGTCGACCGCAATCCGCGTAGTTTTCTCATCTTCTCAGGAACACCGCTCAGGCGTGAAAGTAGCCCGCCTCCCCGGATTCAGCCCATGACCCGTTCCGGCATCGCATACTTCCCTGTGTGACCGTCTTCAGCGATATGGACGAGGTATCGATGCGCCAAGCCCTCGATCTCGCCTCGGCCGCCGCTGAGGCAGGCGATGTGCCGATCGGCGCTGTGCTCGCACGCGGTGAGGAGGTGCTGGGCGCTGCCGGCAACGAGCGTGAGCAGTCGGGCGATCCCACGGCTCATGCGGAGATCCTCGCTCTGCGTCAGGCTTCGGTCACGCTCGGAGGTTGGAGACTGCCGGATACGACCCTCTATGTCACCCTCGAACCCTGCGCGATGTGCGCCGGTGCGATCGCGTTGGCGCGGGTGCCACGACTGGTGTTCGCCACCGCCGACCCGAAGGCTGGCGCGGTCGGCGGGGTCTTGAATCTCTACTCGGAGGGTCTCACCAACCACTTCCCAGCGGTCGAGTCGGGGCTGTTGCAGATCGAGGCAGCGGCACTGCTCAGCGGATTCTTCACCGAGCGGCGCGGCGGGTAGGCTACCTCGCGTGAGCAGACTCATCCACACCTGCTACCGGATCACCGACCCGGAGAAGTCGGTCGCCTTCTACTCCGCGCTCGGATTCGAAGAAATCGCACGGATGCCGATCAGGGACGAGGCGGAGAATATCTTCATGAACCTCCCGGGCGACGGCGACTCGCCTAGGCTCGAGCTGACCCACAACTTCGGAGTGACCGAGTACGAGATCGGGACCGGCTATGGGCACATCGCCATCACGGTCGAGGATCTCGATTCGACCCTCGAGCGGCTCTCCGTGAAAGGCATCGAGCCCGAGAAACCGCCTTACTCGGTCAGAGAGGGCGGCTCCAGGCTCTGTTTCGTTCGCGACCCCGACGGTTATCGGGTCGAGTTGATCGAGACCGGAGGTTGACCGCAGACGGCGCTGTCTAGCGCGCTGCGCAGGAGTTGCCGCCGGTCTCGAGGCGGCCGAGGTCTGCTTCAGGGATTCGCTCCGTGCCGAGGTTGACCCCGATGATCGTGTCGAAGTTCGCGGGCTTGTCGGGCAGGTCCGCGACGAGCCGGTCTGCGAACGGTTCCGCGCCGAGCGCCAGCTCCTCCACGCTCTCTTTCACCGCCGAAAGCGTCGGCGCAACCGGTCCGTCGAGCCTCCCGCCGGGATAGTGACCGGGGAGGATCCTCGTTCGATCGCCTCGAGACAGGATCTTCGAAGTCAGGGTTAGGTAGAGGTCGTTCGCCGCCGCGCGGGCTGCCTTTAGGTCCGCGTGCTGTAGATCTGGACGCGCGATCGAGTCGGCGAAGAGCGAATCCCCACAGATCAGTCCCCCTGGCACTGCGAGTCCGGTCATCTCCGTGGTGTGCCCTGGAAGCGACACGACCTCGATCGCCTCTCCGCCGACCTCGATCGCCTCTCCGCCGACCTCGATCGTGTCTCCGTCCCCGACCAACTCGACCTCAGGACGGTCGAGCCCTCGCTCGAGCGCCGGTTTCGGCATCAGCACCCTCGCTCCGGTCGCCGCGGAGAGCGCCTCGGCTCCGCTCACGTGATCGGCATGTACGTGTGTGTCGAAGATCGCGACGATCTTCCAGCCACGGCGGGTGGCCTCATCGGAGTACGGCAAGGAATCGGGCGACGGATCGATCACCAGAGCCTCACCTCCACACTCGACCATGTAGGACAGACACCCTCGCGCCTCGCGCCTGAACTGGATCACGGTGAAGGGCCGTCCGACTTCGATCTCCTCGCCGATCAGCAGCCTCGACCAGGCGATCATCCCTCCCTTCACGTTCACCGCATCCAAACCGGTGGCGATCAACTTCTCTGCAACCCGGCTTGAGGCGTTCCCGGCAGCGCAGACGATATTGATGGTCTCCGATTCCCCGATCTCTTTGAAGGCTCCGTTCGAAGGATCTACCTCTTGCTCGGGGATGTTGATCACCCTCGCCTCGGGCGCATCGACCTGCCAGTCGTCGAACTCATCACGGCTGCGGACGTCGAGTACGACGGTTCCGGACTCGTCCCTGATCCGGCGTTCGAACTCTGCTGCATCTATCTCGGCTTGCTGACTCATCGGTTGGAGAGCGGAGAGGGTGGGATTCGAACCCACGAAACGCTATGCACGTTTACACGCTTTCCAAGCGTGCTCCTTAAACCACTCGGACACCTCTCCGTGTGGCTTGCAGGATAGTCAGCCGGCCCGCTCTCTCAGCAACTCGGGGTTCCGGTCCATCCACCGATGTAATACGGCGGGTTCTTGGAGGAGTCATCGGGAGCGGTCAGCGTGCCGGTGCCGAGCCACTCGGCGACCAGCTCGCGGATCAGGGCGGTGTTGCCGCCAAGTCCGTGCGGATCCTGCCCGTTCTGGCCTGCGCCCCAGCCGGTCACGGGAGCGATGTTCCCGATCGGAGGGGGCGTCACGCCTGCGTTCCCGCATCGCGGCGGACCCGAGTCCATCGTGATCATGGCGTTGCCGGTCGTTATCGGTGCCATTTCGGCAGAGGGAATGCCCCAGTGCACCTCCTCGTACGGGCCGAGCCTGCTCGGATCGAGCGCCGGAGTCCTGAGCTTCGCTCCGATGGTCCGGGCCTCCACTTCGGTAGCGAGGTTTGCAACCTGGAAGTCCCCGTAGGCCTGGAGCATCAGAACTCGATGGCGCGGGGTATCAGGCAGGGGCTTCGATTTCGGGTTGAGGCTCGAGATGTAGCCGTCGCCTTCGCCGCGATCCCAAAGCTGCTGGATCAGTGCCATCAGGAGCGGGCGCTCGACCGAGTCCTTGTCGTAGGCCGCGTACAGCAGCTCGCCGTATTCGGTGAAGTCGATCGAGCGATCGAGGAGGGTCGAGTAGTTCACGGCCGGGACGCCGAGCGAACCTAGCTTCAGGTCCGGGGCCACGGACATCAGCGCCCCACCGATGATGCCGCCTTGGCTGTCGCCCGAGAAGGTGAGCCTGTTCCCGAGTACCGATCCACCGTCGTCTCCGACAGGTGCTTCGGGGAACTGGAATGCGAGGTCTCTCCTCAGCCCGTTCCTGTGGATCAGGGCGCGTCCGAAGTAGAGCATGTTGAGGATTCCCTGCTGGAGACGGTCCGGCAGCATCGGGAAGTTCGAGAGGTTCGGCAGGACGCTGAATCCCACGGTTGGCAGATCGTCGCTCGCCATCCCCTGCCAGTCCATCGCGCAGAAGACCCGGCTGTACTCATTGCCCGCGAGGGCGTAGGCCCCGTTGTTGACGATCGCATTGCGGTTGCCGAACAGCCCGTGCCCGTGCAGCGTCACTGCTCCAGACTGGACACCGCCCTCGGTGACGAGGCTCCGCGGGATGTTGCAAACGAACGGGACATGGCTCGGATCGCCCGCCTCCCTGGGCAGTCCGTTTCGTGCGAGCGAGAAGGTACCTCCGGGGCCGCATTGCGGACTGTCGAGGAAGCAGGGCACGTCTATCTCGCCGCGGACACGACGGATCAGGTTCGCGTTCTCACCCAAGGTGAAGTTCGTCACCTCGGTGACCCGAAAACCAGGGGCCCGCCCCTGGATCTTCCCGTCGCCCATCGTCTTGTCACCGAGGTCGGCAAAGGCGCGGTCACGCATCGACAGCAGGCGCCCGGTGAGGGCCCGCCGGCTCGCGACCGTGAAGTCCCAGCCGAGCTGGATCGAGTTCCTTCGGATCCCCAGGTTCGTCGCCCTCTTGAAGTACGGGGCGAGGTCCGCCGCTCTTGCGCGCTCGGAGGCCCCGGAGGGGTGACGCGCGCGGAGGCTCGAACAGGCAGGCGCGGTCGGGTGTGGGT
>JBJTBI010000090.1:0-4268 GCA_046091265.1 bacterium | reverse complement strand
CGACTACTTGCCCGCGTTCTCGGCGACGTACTTGGAGACCGCGTCGATCTGGGCGTCGGTGAGGACACCTTCGAATACCGGCATCCCGCCTCCACCGTTGATCACCTGGGATCTGACTTCCTCGTAGTCGACTCCAGCGGACTCGAGGTTGGGCCCGACGTTGCCGTCGGTTCCCGCTGCGGAGAGCGTGTGGCAGGTACCGCAGTTCTGGACGAAGATGGTCTGTCCCTCATCGGCCGGGGCTGCACCACTCTGCTCGGTAGTCGGTGCGGCAGACGAGCCTCCCGACGATCCTGAATCGCCGCCGCCACACGCTACGAGCCCGAATGCCGCGATGAGCGCTGCGCTGCTGGTCAGTACTACTGCTGCTGGCTTGCGCATCTGTTGGTACTCCTCCCCTGAAGCATCGATTGACGACAACCTTAGCGTGCGGGTGGGACCCTCACGCAACTCACTTGCCCTCGAACTCCGGCTTCTCTCCGGCGAAGAATGCCTTCACGCCGCGTTTGAGATCCTCGGTCCCCATGCTGTCGGCGATGCCGTGGCGCTCGTGCTGGAGTTGCTCGGTGATCGAGTTGTCCAGGCTGCTCGCGATCAGGCTCTTCGACATCCGGGTGTAGTGGGGAGCGAGTTTTGCCAGCTTCTCGGCCTTCGCCAGGGCCGTCGACTCGAGCTCATCGTCGGGCACGACCTCGGTGACGAGCCCGAGCTCGAGGGCCTGGTCCGGCTTGATGACCGGATCCTCGAGGGCGAGTTCGATCGCTTTGGCCGGTCCGACGACCCGCGGCAGGAAGTAGGTCATACCTCCGTCAGGCGATGCTCCGATCCGCCCGTAGGCGATGACGAAGAAGGCACTCTCCGCAGCGATCCTGATGTCGCAGGAGAGAGCGAGGGAGAAACCCGCACCTGCGGCCGCTCCGTTGATCGCCCCGATGACCGGATACGGGATCCGGCGGAAGTCCACGATCGCCTGATGGAGCACCTCCGCACCGCGACGAACTTCCGCTGGCAGGTCGATGTCTGGCTCCTCGACCCCCTTCTTGAACCAGTTCACGTCGCCGCCCGCAGAGAAGGCACGGCCCGCTCCGGTCACGATCAGTGCGCGGAAGGGCGACCGGTCGGCGAGCCAGCTCGCGGCCAGGGTCATCTCACCGATCATCTGAGGGCTCATGGCGTTGACGTCGTCGGGGCGATCGAGCATCAACTGCCCGATCTTCCCGTCGTCGGAGAGCGACGAGATCTTGAGCGTCTCGAACTCGGGTGCTGTGTTCTCGGTCAAAGCGGCCTCGATTCCCTCGGAATTACCGTCTTTTCACGGTTTCGATCATTCGTGAGCCTACTCTGTGTGGAATGAAGAAGACCCACAGGCCGGATGTCTCTACGGACGAGTCTCGGAGGACCCAGCGGCGTCAGTTGCCCGACGCTCCGGGTGTCTACATGTTCCGCGACTCGGACGGTGGGCTGCTCTACGTGGGCAAGGCTCTCTCGATCCGCAAGCGGGTCGGCTCTCACTTCACGGAGAAGGAGGGTCGAAAAGCTCGCGAGATGATCCCGCGGATCGCGACGATCGAGAGCCTCGTCTGCGAGACCGAAGCCGAGGCCCTGATCACCGAGCAGAACTTCATCCGCCAGCACCGCCCGAGGTTCAACGTGATGTTGCGCGACGACAAGTCCTACCCCTACATCGGAGTGAGCCTGGACGAGGAGTATCCGAGGGTGTACTTCACCCGCGAGAAGCCCAGGCCTCGGAGGGTCTACTTCGGGCCTTTCTCTTCACCGCGCAAGGTGCGGAACACGCTCGATCTGCTGGGCAAGTTGTTCCAGTACAGAACCTGTGATGGTCCGGACCCCGGCCGTCGCTCGGGAGTTCCTTGCCTCGATTACTACATCAAGCGCTGCGGGGGTCCCTGTGTCGACTACATCAGCAAGGAGGAGTACCGGGCGAACATCGACCGGGTGGTCGAATTCCTCTCTGGCCGCTACCGGGAGGTGGCGGAGAGGATCGAGGAAGAGATGAAAGATGCTGCGGATGCTCAGGACTTCGAGCGCGCCGCGGTGATGCGCGACCGACTGGATGCGATCTCGGTACTGATGGAGCGCCAGCGCGTTGCCGGGGCCTCCCTGCCGAACGCGGATGTGCTGGCGGTTGCGGTCGAGGGGAGTGATGCAAACGCCCAGGTCTTCCAGATCCGCGATGGGATCCTCGCGGAGCGCCAGAGTTTCTACCTGACTTCGGGGGACGGCTCAGAAGACGGCGAGGTGGCCGAGGAGTTCCTGCTCCAGTACTACGCAGCCACTCCGGCGATCCCCTCTCTTCTCGTGGTGGGACCGGAGTTACGTGAGCGTACTCAGGTCTTGACCGAGGCTCTCGCGGTCGACAGGGACCAGCAGGTCGAGGTCCGGGTTGCCGAGCGAGGCGATCTGAGGAAGCTCCGCGAGATGGCAGAGAAGAATGCTCGGTTGGCACTCGGCCAGGAGATGCTCCGTCAGCAGCAGAAACACCGCCAGAGAGCAGAGGCTCTCTCGGAACTCCAGGAGGAACTCGGTATGAGCCGTCTCCCGATGCGGATCGAGGGGTTCGACATCTCGAACCTCGGCGCGACTCATACGGTGGCCTCGATGGTGGTGTTCGAGAGCGGCGTCCCGAAGAAGGCCGACTACCGGAAGTTCTCGGTCAGGTTCGACGGCGAGGATGGAACCGACCGAGCGAATTCTGGAAGGATCGACGACTTCGCCGCCATGCGTGAGGTCGTGGGCAGGCGGATCGGCCGGGGAAACGCCACCAGCGACGAGGATTCGAAGTACCGCAAGGTCGACGAGAGCTTCTCGGCGATCCCTGACCTGATCGTGGTCGACGGGGGCAAGGGTCAGTTGTCAGCGGCGATGTCGCAGTTGGGTGAGTTGGTCGCCGATGAGGGCGTGACGGTGATCGGTCTCGCGAAGCGCCTGGAGGAGGTCTTCGTGCCGGGGCGAGGGGCACCGATCATGTTGGAGCCGGGTTCCGATGCTCTCCGCCTCCTCCAGAGGGTTCGTGACGAGGCGCATCGGTTCGCCCTCGGCTATCACCGGAACAAGCGAGACAAAGCGATGACTACCTCTGCGTTGGATGGCGTGCGTGGAGTGGGCCCCGCAAGGAAGAAGGCGTTGATCGCGCACTTCGGATCTCCGGACGGCGTGATGAGCGCTTCGCGGAAGGAGTTGGAGGCAGTGCCCGGAGTGCCGGATAAGCTCGCCCGCGAGATCCACCGCCAACTGCACAGAGCCGAGTGAAAGACCAGACCGACATCAGCGCAGCAGCCGACCGCCTGATCGAGGGAGGGGAGGTCGAGGTTGCCGTGGTGCCGCCCGTGAGTTCCGGGGATTCCGGTGACCACCGGGTCGAGCTGGTCGTGATCACCGGCTACTCGGGGGCGGGTAAGTCCGAGGCGATTGCGGCCTTCGAGGACGGCGGATACTTCTGTGTCGACAATCTGCCTCCCCGCATGATCGAGTCCCTGGGAGAGTTATTCCGGCATCAGGGCAGCGGTGTCGAAAAGGCGGCGGTGGTCACCGACGTTCGTGGTGGCGAGTACTTCGAAGACCTGCTGGCGGTCATCGGTGACATCGATGGCGATGGCCTGGACGTGAAGGTCGTCTTCCTCGAGGCGGACGAGGAAGTCTTGCTCCACCGCTACAAGGAGACGCGACGAAGACATCCGTTGGCACGCGAGGGGCGGATCGTCGATGGCATCCGGGAGGAGCGTGAACTGCTCTCGCCCTTGAGAGAGCGAGCCGATGTGGTGATCGACACCACAGACCTCACCGGCGGCGGATTGAGGCGGCGGATCTCCAACGAACTGATCGGCAGGGTCGACGAGAACCTCAGTCTCGCACTCACCATCCTGACCTTCGGGTTCAAGAACGGCCCACCACGCGATGCCGACCTGACCCTGGACGTTCGATTCCTGCCCAACCCCCACTACGAGGAGGATCTCCGGCCGCTCACAGGACTCGACCCGGCGGTACGGCGCTACGTCGAGAAGGGAACTCAGGCTGGGGAGTTCTACGGAAGGTTGATGCCCCTGCTGGATTTCCTGATCCCCGCCTATGTCGCCGAAGGCAAGCAGCACCTCACGATCGCGATCGGCTGCACGGGTGGACGTCACCGCTCGATCGCAGTCGCCGACCGGCTGGCGATGGTGGCCGGGGATCGGTAGGGGGGGCAGCTTCACCTCGTGGAGCGCGTGCCCGAGGACCCGTCGGGTTCGCGGCGGGACATAGAGACCGAC
>JBJTBI010000089.1:0-2880 GCA_046091265.1 bacterium | reverse complement strand
ATCCTGGTCAACAACGCCGGCTTCGGCCTGACGGGGAGGATGTTCAACAACTCCGCCGAGAGGCATACGGAGATGATCCGACTGAACATCGAGGCCGTGGTGGACTTGATGGATCGATTCTCACCGGGGATGGTCGAGCGTGGGAGGGGAGGGATCCTCAACGTCGCTTCCACGGCCGGCTTCCAGCCACTGCCCGGTATGGCCGTATATGCGGCGACCAAGTCCTTCGTGCTCTCGATGAGTGAGGCTGCCCACACCGAGTTGGACGAAAAGGGAGTGCTGGTGACTGCGCTCTGCCCCGGCCCGGTTCGTACCGAGTTCGCCGAGGTAGCGGATCTGAGCGGCTTCGAGGCGAACACTCCGGATCGGATGTGGATGGAGGCTGACGAGACGGCCCGGATCGGGATCGAGGGCTTCGAGGCAGGCAAGCGCGTGGTGATCGCGGGCAACCTGAACAAGATCAGCGCGGCCGGAGGCAGGCACCTGCCGCGGTGGGCACTGCTTCCCCTGGTACGCGGGCTCTACGGCCGCAACTGAGAGTCGTCTGGCGAGGTCGAGACCTCGAGCACCCCGCCCCGTCCGGCAAGGGTGGCGAGCGTCTCGAGGACGAGCGCGAGGATCGCTGTCGGTACGGCGATCAGGATCGTTATCAACAGGTCGATCACCCATGCCGACCAGCCCTTGAACCCCGTCGGGTGGAGTTCCCGGTTGGCCAGCTGGATGGCGAAGTCGCGATGGAAGGTGAGGAGGTTGATCAGCGTCTGCCACATGCTCGCGATCGCCGAGCCGACGGCGGGCCTGCTCCTCACCCGCTTGCGGCCCGTTCGCTCGAAGAGTCTCTTGAGGGCATCGGGACTTGCTCCGAGCCCGCTCTTGCCCGGCCTGAGTGCTGCCCAGTTCTCAGCGCCGAACCAGGCCTGAAAGCTCGCGGGGTTGGGTACCTGACCCTCGGCGGAGGTCGAACCACCGGGGCACAGTCTCTCCACGGCCTCTTCGGCACTGTTCGGCACCCTGTCGCGAGCACAGACGAGGCCGCAGTTCTCGCAGCGATCGACGATCTCGTCCTCCCGGGGACCGAATCCGACCGTCTCGATCCAGACGAAGAGAGGCTCCTGACAGGCCGGGCAACGTGGACCGCCGGGGACGGCCCCGGCAGCCAGGGGAGTGGTCGGGATATCTTGAGAGACCTGCCTCACCGCTGGTCAGGAAGCCGCGACCTCGGCGGCGGCAGGCTCCACGTGCCATTCGAATGAGAATTCGTCCAGATCGGAGAGGACGTCACGCGGATCGAATGCCTGGGCGGGCGCGAGGAAGCCCCTGCCGCCGAAGCCTCTCTCTGCGCAGTTCCGGGCGCCCTTGGTGACCAGACGGGCGGTCAGACCGTAGACATCACGTCCGTTCACCGTGCCCCTGCGAATGCGCTTGCCCCGCTTCACCTCACAGACGATCGTGAACCGTGCGCTTCGACGGTCTTCCTCGCTCGCGCCCTCGGGGAGACGGCCGATAGCGGCGCCGACCAGACCCTTCGCCGGAGTCCTCATCATCAGCGATGTGGGACGCGTGATCGCGGGCAGCAGGAAGTCGACTGCTCCCGGAGCGAGTGAGTCGGCGCTGAGCATGGTCCTGACGAGCCTGGTGGAGATGTGTTGGGGGACGGTGATCTGCTCGCCGGCCGGGTAGCGGGTCATCCGCTTGCGTCCGAGCGGCTCACCGAAGTCGAAGTGTCCGCGGGAGACGCGCTGGCTGGCGGGCTGCCAGCTGAGCTTCCGCCATTCGACATCGCCCCCCTTCATCATCTCGAGCGCCGAGCGCATGGTTCCCCGAGTCGGCTGGAAGCTCACCGTGTACGCGAGGGTGACCTCGTCGAGCTCTCCCATGCCTTCGGCGGTCAACGCGGCGAGCATGTCTCCCGGTACGTAGTCGAAACCCATCCCGGGTATCACCGCGGTCCCGGCCTCACGGGCGGGTGCCGAGTACCGATCGAGCGCCAGCTTCATGTAGGGCTGCTCACCCGTGGTGTCGAGGTAATGGGTACCGGTCTCGACCGCGGCCTTCAGCACCGGTTCTCCGTAGAGCAGGAAGGGACCAGCGCAATCGATCACGACCGAGCACTCCTTCAGCAGCGACCGCAGGCTCTCCGGCTCGTCCACCGAGGCGACTTGGACCTGTACCTCTCCGTCGAGGGAACCGGCCAGCTCGTCCAGCTTCCGCTGGTTCCGCCCGGAGAGGATGAAATCGGACCCGGCTGCACTCAGCTCTTCGGCCACCAACCGGCCGGTGTAGCCGGTGGCTCCGTAGACGGCGATCGGTCCGCGTTGCTTCGAAAGGAGTGACATGCACCGTTGAGGTTACGCGCCACAGGCCGGGGTCGGGCTCTGGGGCATAAGATGTGTGCCTGCTCTCACGGATGCGCAGGCGTGCATCCTCGGGAGTTCCAAATGGAAGCCGCCGCCCCGACACCGAACCGACACCTCGCCGAGTCCGAGGCTCGCTGGATGCGTCCGGCGGGCATCTTCGCGTTGGCAGGGGTCCTCCTGATCGTCATCTCGACCCTCCTCCGTCAGTCGGCTGGCCCGGTGGACGGTGTCACCGAGGCAGCCAAGTTGCGTCAGTACGCCGAGCTCGGTAACGGAGCGGTGATCGGTGATGCGATCGCGCTGGTCGGGCTGTTGCTCTTGATCGTCCCTCTCTACTTCCTCTTCCAGGCCGCTGCCGCTCGCGCCCCCAAGGTCCGCAGGGGATTCGTCATCTTCATCGTCCTGGGACCGCTGCTGCTCGGGATCCAAGGTCTGGTGGGCACGATCGCCCGTGAGTCGGCCGGCGAGAAGTACGTGGAGGAATTCCCGACTGCGACTGCCAGTGAGAACCGCGAACCAGCCG
>JBJTBI010000088.1:0-6059 GCA_046091265.1 bacterium | reverse complement strand
ACCCTGGCGACCGCCCGCAAGCCGCTCTCGGTTCGCAGGGCGGCGCTCGGAAAGATGTTCACCTACTACCTGGATCTGCTGGTTCCCAACACGCCGCACGTCAAGCTCCGCGACGAAGCCGCTGACGGCGCCTGGGCAGATGAGCTCGGAGTCGCGACCTCGGTGACGGACCTGCATGCCGTAGTCAGGCTGGCACGGGCTCAGAAGAGGAAGGTCGTTCTCGGAGGCCACTCCCTTGGCGGCAGCCTCGCAGTGATCTATGCCGGGTGGGATTTCGCCGGCCAGCCGGGCCACAGCTTCATCGACGGACTCGTCCTGATCGACGGCGGAGGAAAGGGCTCCAACGACGACGCTACCGCGGCGGCTGCCAACTGCGGGCTCAACGGACAGTCTCCGGTCGACCCGACCGACGCGGCCACCTCCTGCACCGGGACCGCCAACCCCCTTTCGGGCTCACCTTGGCTGAAGTTGGTCGGCCCGGGGCTTCCGGCCGCGTCGGCTGGTTTGTTCGCAGAGGTCGGAGCCGCATACGCCAAGCTCGACCCAACCGGGTCCGCTGAACGGCTCAGGACCTACTGGCTGCTCCCTGATTCGTTCGATCCAGGTTTTTCGGTGACGAATCGAGCTCTTCTCGGGTTTGCTTTCGACCGGGACACCGCGCCGCCGGCCTTGAGCCTTCTGCACGTCAACAGCGGCACGCTGAAGCCGGGTTGCGGTGCAGGCGCGCCCCAGCCCTGCGACTGGGTAGACGGTGGCGTGACACCGATCTCGCGAGTGGCAGATACCTTCGGCCAGGAGCCAGCGAACGCGGTCGAGTGGTATTTCCCGCGCCGGCTCTCGCTCGACAGCGGTTACGGCTCCGCATTGAGTCAAACCCAGGCTGATGACGGTGAGGCTGAGGATGCGCTCGGCCTGCGCGTCTGGCACGGGGCCGACATCGATGTTCCGCTCTACGGGCTGAGGACCGGATTCGGGACGGCGCTGACCGACCTTCAGGCGTTTGCAGGCTTGCAGTCGCTGGTCGACTACTCGGCCATCTCTCCCCAGGACGCAGTATTCGTCAACGCCTCCAGAGGTGCGCTTGGAGACACCCTCGGCCAGAGCCATCTCGACTGCCTGCTCGGGGCACCGGGCAAGAACAAGCTCTTCCCGACCCTGATTTCCTTCCTCAAGAACAAGGCCTTCAGGTAAGAATCGCCAACCAGCCGGTCAGGCGCCGGTCAGGCGCTTGCTCAGGACCATGAGTTTGGTCCTGGCGTCCTCGTCGTAGGCCTGAGAGTGGGCAGCGGACTCATGAGCATGGTCGAAGTAGAGACCGCTGCTTCCATCCAGAGAAGGCTCGGTCACCAGGCGGAAGGTGGCCTCTGCGCCTTCCCTCACCGTGCTGGCGGGGTTGACTCCAGCCAACCGGATCATCTCGGTGTCCATGTAGGTGGCGGGGTGGAGACAGTTGACGGTCACGGTCTCCAGGTCCAGTTCGCCTGACAGCTCGATTGTGTCCATCACTTGAGCAAGCTTCGACTGGCCGTATGCCTGAAGCCCGTCGTAACGGTGTTCCAGCATCGGGTCGTTGAAGTCGATCGAGGCCTGACCTGCGGATGAGACGTTGATGATCCTCGCGGGCGCGGAGTCGACCAGCAGGGGCAGCAGCAGCCGCGTGAGCAGGTAAGGAGCCAAGTAGTTCACCTGGAACCGCAGTTCATGCCCGTCGCGGCTGATCATCCTTCCTCCCCCGCCTGAGTCGGCCACTCCGATCCCGGCATTTTTCACGAGGCAATCCAGCCGCTCCTGGTCCTCCTGGACCCTGGCAGCGAGGTCTCTGACCTCGTCGAGAGACGAGAAGTCCGCACGGTAGAAGCGGACGCTGTCGTTGCCCGTCGAAGCGGATATCTCTCGAACGGCCTGCTCGCCGAGGTCGTCCCTGCGGCCATGAAGCAGGACAGTGGCCCCCTTCTCGGCGAGCAACTCGGCCAGGGCGCGTCCGTGACCCGAAGTGGAGCCAGTGATCAGGATCGTCTGTTCTTCGACTGGTTTCATTGCACTGAGTATCCCTCCGGGTACTCGCCAAGAGAATGGCACGACTGGGGTGCCCGAGCATGTCCGGAGGCGGAGTGCCCTCGCAATGGCGGTTGCAGCGGGATGAATCGTGTCAAGCCGGACCCCACCTCCCTCTAGCGTGCATGGGGCGGTCGGATCCAGTCTGGACCCGCCGCATCACGCGAAATGACCAACCGCACAGGCAGCAAATACGGCAGAGACCCACTCGACGGCACTGCGGAGGCCCGCAAGGCTACCCCCGTGATGCTTGCCCTCGCCGCTGCTCTCGCCGTTGCCTGCGTCCTTACCGGCTCGTTCAGTCACGACTCGGCTGAGGCAGCGAAGACAGTGGCGCAGCAGAAGATGGAGGAACTCGAACAGGTCAGCGCTCGGCAGGGTTCGGTGCTGGCAGCGATCCAGGTCCAGAACCGCAAGATCAACGAGCTGATCGGAGAGGAGTCCCAGCTCCGCCGGCAGGAAGCGTCGGTGCAGGCGGTGCTCGACGCCCGCCAGAGCCAGCTCGACGAGGCAAATGCCGAGTATCGGTCCCAACGTGACGAGCTGCGCAGGATCCGTGCCCGACTGGATCGGGCTATCGCCGCTCTCGAAGGCCTGCTGGTGAGGATCTACAAGTCCGGCGAACAGGACACCCTGAGCGTCATCCTCAGTTCGGCCAACTGGAGTGACTTGATCGCGCGGGCCGAATACCTCCAGAGCATCCACTCGGCGGACGAAGCCGTGATCACCAGGGTGAGCGCTCTCAAGGTGCAGATCCATCGCATCGTGGTGCGCCTCCGCGAAGTGAGGGCGAGGGCGAAACGCGCTCGCGACGAGGTTGCCCGCCAGCGCAACAAGCTGGCTGACGCCAGGGCCCAGTTGGAAGCGCGGAAGAGCGAGTTGGCCGCTGCGAAGTCCGTCCGCGAACAGACGCTAGCTTCGCTCGAAGGTCGTCAACGTGCGCTCGAGAAGGATCTCGGTCAGGTCGGCGCTCCTCTGCCTGGTCAGCGTGCGAAGCTGCTCTCGAACGGCGACGCAGTTGCTCCCGCAGGTGCACCCCTTGCGGTACGCGGCGCTATCGCCGCTGCGAATCGGATCAACCACCTTCCCTACATCTGGGGAGGTGGACACGGCTCGTTCAGCGATTCCGGCTACGACTGCTCGGGCGCTGTCAGCTATGCGCTGCACGGTGGCGGTTTGCTCTCGAGTCCGCTCGACTCCACCGGCCTCGAGTTCTGGGGCTCTCCCGGGGTCGGTAACTGGATCACGGTCTTCGCCAACTCCGGGCACACCTATGCAGTCATCGCCGGTCTGCGATGGGACACCAGTGGAACTGGAGGCAACGGACCGCGTTGGAGTACGGAGATGCGATCCTCCGCTGGGTTCGTCGCGCGCCATCCGAGCGGTCTCTAGCCTCTGGCTGCCACTCCGCCCGGTAGTAACATCGTGGTGTGTTCAATCAGACGGTTTCCCCTGAGCGGAAGTCCGAGTCTCCCTCGATAGGCGGGGAGGACGGGCAGCGTGTTTGCGTCATCGGCGCTGGTTCCTCCGGGATCTCTTCGTGTCAGGTCCTTGGGTCGAGGGGCATCCCATACGACTGCTTCGAGAAGGGATCGGAGATAGGCGGGAACTGGAGGTATCTCAACGACAACGGGATGTCCGCCGCCTACCGGTCGCTCCACATCAACACCTCGCGTGACTTGATGGCCTACGCCTCCTTCCCGATGCCCAAGGACTACCCGGATTACCCCAGCCACGAGCAGATCGCCGACTACTTCGACTCGTTCGTCGATCACTTCGGAATCCGCGAACACATCAGGTTCCGAACCGAGGTCACCTCGGTGCAGCCTGAAGGGGAGGGGTACCAGGTCTCGTGGCGCAGTCGCGAGGGCGAGGAAGGCTCGCGTTGGTATTCGGCGGTGATGGTTGCCAACGGTCACCACTGGGATCCCCGCTGGCCGGAACCCGCATTCCCGGGTTCCGACTCCTTCACCGGTGAGCAGATGCATGCCCACGACTACAAGGAGCCGAATTCTCTGGCGGGAAAGCGGGTACTCGTACTGGGCATTGGAAACTCGGCCACTGACATAGCAGTCGAGTCCTCGCGCAATGCCGATCAGACCTATCTCGCGATGCGGCGTGGTGCCTACATCATCCCCAAGTACCTGCGTGGGGTACCCATCGACAAAGCCGGTTCTCCTCAGCTCCTGTCAAGACTCCCGCTGCAAATCCAGCGTTTCTTCTATGCGCTTTCTCTCAAGAGTTCTCAGGGGGACATGACCGACTACGGCCTGCCAAAGCCAGATCACCGCATCCTCGAGGCCCATCCCACCGTTTCTTCGGAACTGCTGTCTCGCCTCGGTCACGGTGCGATCACGGTGAAGCCGAACATCGCCGAGTTCGCCGGGGGCAGGACCATCTGCTTCGACGACGGGTCGGAGGAGGAGGTCGACGTGGTCATCTATTGCACCGGGTACAAGGTGACCTTTCCGTTCTTCAGCGAGGATTTCTTCTCCGCGCCGGACAATCAGCTGGAGCTCTATCGACGGGTCGTCTCTCCCGAACATCCAGGCCTCTACTTCGTGGGATTCATCCAGCCCCTCGGTGCGGTGATGCCGATCGCCGAGCGGCAGTCAGAGTGGATCGCGGATCTGATCGAGGGTGATTGTGCCTTGCCTGAGCCTGCGAAGATGCGCGAGGAGATCAGGCGTGAACAGGCACGAATGCAGAAGCGTTACGTCTCCTCGAAGCGCCACACTATTCAAGTTGACTTCTGGCCCTATCTCAGGAGCATCGATAAGGAGAGGAGCAAGCATCGCCACCGTAACGGGAAAAGCCAAAGAAGCTCCTCGGACCGGCACCAAGCGGTCGCCAGCCAGTAGGAGCCGTCGCAAGGTCTATCCGAAGCTCGCGTTCAATCGCGCAGGCACCGGACCTCCGATGATCCTGCTCCACGGACTAGGGTCGAATCGCCGGGTGTGGGACCCGATCGTGCCCGCCCTAGCCAGGCACTTCAAGGTCGTGGCGATCGATCTGCCCGGATTCGGCGAGTCGCCGATGCCCGACGACGGCGATGTGACGATCGAGGCCCAGGCCAGAGCCGTCGAGAAGACCATGGAGAGGTTGCGAATCCCAAGGGCCCACTTCGTCGGGAACTCGATGGGAGGTAGGCTCGCGCTGGAGATGGCTCGTCGCCGCAAGGCTCTCAGCGTGGTGGCGCTCTCCCCGCATGGGGCCTTCAACGCGTCGGAGGGACGGTGGGAGCGTTTCACGATTCGACTCCAGCGGCGGGCCGCCAGGATCATCGCGCCGTTGGGGACGCTTCCGTTCAGGACCCGTTTGGGCAGGCGAGCAGCCCTCGGTCTGGTCTCGGCCAAGCCGGATCTCGTCTCACCGGAGGTGGCTGCCGAGGCAACAGCTAGTTTCGCACGCTGTCCCGGCTTCGATTCGGCCTCTCAGTCGATCCTTTCGGCGAATGCTGCGGGCTTGAACAAGATCACCTGTCCGGTGCTGATCCTCTGGGGAACTCGCGACAGGCTCCTTTCGCCCGCCCAGGGTCCCCGGATGGCCCGGCGGATCAAGAATGCGCAGCTTCGCAAACTCGACAGACTCGGGCACGTGCCGATGCCGGAAGACCCGGGACTGGTCTCAGAGATCATCCTGCGCTTCACCCGTAACGTCGCAGGCGTCTGAGAGGCTCACCGCTACGGTTCAGTCTTTCCCGCATGAGCGGGAGAGGTGCCTGACTCTTCCATGGTGTGTCCCAGCAGCTCGCCCATCTCTGCTCTGAGGTCGTGTCTCGAGGTGTCTCTGACCTCCCCGGTGCGGTAGTCGACCAGATTGTCCACCTCGATCGGATCCCGCTCGAGGTCGTACAGCTCGTCTTCGTCAGGACGCTGCCCCTCGGGGTCGAAGTACAGGCTCCACTTGGCCTTGTCCGTCCTGACCGTCCGAACCCTGTTCGGCTGGCCCGGCCCGTCTTGAAGCGCAGTGCCTGCCTGATGGTCGTCGAAGGTGAAGTGGAC
>JBJTBI010000087.1:0-4010 GCA_046091265.1 bacterium | reverse complement strand
TCCTTACATGGGGCGGGAGAGGCCACCCGGTATCCGTGACGTAGCCGAGAAAGCCGGAGTCTCGGCTACCACGGTTTCCCATGCGCTCAGCGGCAAGGGGCGTATCTCGGAGGAGACGAGGGCGCGCGTGATGGAAGCCGTTGCCGAGCTCGACTACCGGCCCAACCGGAATGCCCAAAGCCTCGCCAAGGGAGGCAGCGGACTCGTCGCGTTGGTCGTCGGAAGCAACCTGACCAGGAGCAGATCCGCCATCGAGGCGCTCCCCGACTTCATGTATCTGGCGAACATCGCGGTCTCTGCATCGCAGGAAGCGACGAGAATGGGCTTGGGACTGCTGCTGGCTCCCGAGCATGAACACCTTCCGACCGCGCTAGATGCCGGGATCGGGGCAGCGCTCATCGTCGATCCCGTAACCAACGAGCCCAGCGCCAATACGTTGATCGAAGCGGGAATTCCGTACGTCACCCTCGGTCGAATCCCCGGGGCGTCAGTCGAGGAGAACCCTTACTGGGTAGACAACGATCACGCAACTGCAACTCGAAACAGCCTCGAGCACTTGAGAGATCAGGGAGCGAGACGTATCGGCCTGCTCGTGGGAGATTCCGAGACCAGCTACGTGATCGACTCGCTCGAGGCGTATAGGCAGTGGTGCACCGAAACGGGTCAGGCCGAGTCGCTGTTGACCATTTCGGGACGCCCCTTCTCGAGCCCTGCCAAAGAGCAGGTCGAGTCTTTGCTTCGATCGCCTGACCGGCCGGATGCCGTCCTGTGCCTCCTTCATCCGATCGCGAGTCTCGTCGCCGCAGTTGCCCTAGGGCAGGGACTGCACGTGCCCGACGACCTGCTGATTGCATCGGTGAGCGACGACCGTTTCGTCAACTCGAGCACCTACGGGCTCCCATCGATAACCGGAACCGATCTCAACCCTGCTCTCCTCGCCAATGAGGCAATGAGCATCGTTGCCTCACTGCTCAGCGACAGTGAGCCGGAGGATCCCACCAGATTGATTCCGAGCGAACTCGTGCCCCGCGAGTCATCATTGCGAAGCTGAGTCGAACTCGAGATCAGGCAACGACCTCGATGTTCTCGGTCTTCGACTCGGCGATCGGGTCCTCCACCGCAAGAACCTCCTGCAGCGAGCGTATCGCCACCTCGAGCTGATCACGATCGGGCTCGCGCGTGGTCAGGTTCTGGAGCATCAACCCGGGCCACATGAGTGCGCGTACCCAGGTCTTGCGGCGGTGCTTGCCCGCCCACTTGATCACCTCGTAGGAGATTCCTGCGATCAGCGGTATGCCGAGGATCCGGGAGAGCAGCAGCCAGTACCACTCAGGGAGGCCCAGCGGAGCGAAGACGAAGATCGCCACGACCATCACCACCAGCAGGAAGCTGGTGCCGCAGCGCGGGTGCAGCCGCGAGTACAACTCGGCCCGCGCAGGGGTCAGTTCGTCACCCGCCTCGTAGCAGGAGATCGTCTTGTGCTCGGCACCGTGATATTCGAAGACCCGCCGGAGATCGCGTAAGCGGCTGATCGCCCAGAGATAGCCGATGAAGATCGCGGTGCGGAGGATTCCCTCTACCAGCCAGAAGAGGAAGGCCGATCCGAGGGCGTCCTTGATCAGACTCGTCGCGCCTACGGGTATCAGGAAGAAGAGCACTACGGCGAGGACGACCGAGAAGGCGATCGTCAGACCCCAGGTGAAGCTCCCGATCTCCTCCCGCACCCCCTCGTCGTCCTCCTCCATCTGGGCGTTGGCCGCGATCGCAAGTGCGCGAAAGCCGACCTTCAGCGATTCGACGAGAGCCACCACACCCCTTATCACCGGCCAGCGGAAGACCCGATGGTTCTGTGCCCAGGAGACGAGCGGCTCCACCGTGGTCTCGATCCCTCCCTCGAGATTGCGGACCGCTACCGCCCAAGTGGAGATGCCGCGCATCATCACGCCTTCCAGGACGGCTTGACCCCCGACCGGGATATCTCGAGATGCGACCGGCTTGCCGTCCGGCATATCGGTGCTGGACAGCATCAGTCCGGCACCGTCGGAGCCACGGGCGTTCGAGGCGCCCTCTCCGCTCACTCAGATACCCCTAGTCGCGCTTGCTCTTGGCGGCGCGGCGACGGAATCGCTCGACCCGTCCTCCGGTGTCGACCAGCTTCTGCTTACCCGTGTAGAACGGATGGCACTCCGAGCAGATCTCGACATGGAGCTCGGGCTTGGTCGATCGCGTGTAGAAGTCGTTGCCGCAGGAGCAGCGAACGTGGGCGAGGACGTATTCGGGATGGATCTCAGCCTTCATCGGAAGCGATGTTAGCGAGGTAGGAGCGTCGAGCCGACAGTCGACTGGCAGGCATGCGACTAAGGTTGACCCGATGGCAGTAGTTTCCCGCAAACCCGGCGTTACGACGGTGTTGCTCGCAAGCGACGAGCCCCTCACTCGCGCAGGTTGGCGAGCAATGATCGAGGCATCGGATGGGGTGGCGGTGAGCGGCGAGGCCGACAGCGCTCGACGCATCGAGAGCGCACTCGTTTCGACTCCGGCGGACGTCGTCGTGATGGATACACGACTCGACAACGGCGCTGGGGTCGAGGCGATCCGTCGAATCCGCCGACGCTCACCGCAGACTTCGGTGGTCGTGGTTACCTCCGCCGACCACCCAGACTCCGCACGTCGCTCGCTCGAAGCAGGAGCGCTCGCTTATCTGAGCAAGACAGACGCCCCCGAAGATCTGACCAAGGCGATCAGGGCGGCCGCGGACGGAGGCGTCTATCGCCAGCCCTCGTTGCCGCAACTCTTGAAACGAGATCCTGATAGATCCCTCGAAGACGAGATCAGCGAGCGCGAGCTAGATGTCCTGCGCCTGCTCGCGCTCGGCCACACCAATCGGGAGATAGCGCGCACCCTCTACCTGAGTGTGCGAACGGTCGAGAGCCACAGGGCCAGCCTGCTGAGGAAACTCGGTCTCTCCTCCAGGGCGGAGTTGGTGGCGTTCTCCCTGCGCAACGGACTGCTGGAGGACCCGGCCTGATGGACGTGCTGATCCTCTTCCTCGCAGCAACCGCGACCGCCTTCGCATGCGGCATCGGTGCGATCCCGGTCTTCTTCTTGGGCGATCGGGCAATCGCCCTGCGCCCCTACCTCTGGGGATTGGCGGTGGGGGTGATGACGGTTGCGGCCATCTGGGGTCTGCTGATACCGGCCTTCGACGAAGGCACCCCGCTGGAGTTGGGGATCGGTCTGGCTATCGGACTGATCTTCCTCTGGATCGCTCGACGGGTCCTGGACTCCCATCGTCACGAAGAGACTTCGCGATTCCGGCTCGGCAAAGGGCGGGCCGCGACGCTCACCTTCGCCGTCCTGCTGGTGCACAGCCTTCCAGAGGGATTCGCCATCGGCACCGCCTACGCGTCGACGACCGCCGGGCTGGGAGTGTTCGTGATCTCGGCAATCGCGATCCAGAACATCCCTGAGGGAACGAGTGTCGCGATCCCTATGGCCGAGGAGGGATACAGCCGCTCCGCGCTCTTCTGGGGTGCGGTGCTGACCAGCATCCCCCAGCCGATCGGAGCGCTGATCGCCTACGGGTTGGTCGATTGGATCAAGCCACTGCTGCCGATCTCGTTCGCCTTCGCAGCCGGCGCGATGCTGGCCTTGGTCGCCACCGAGATGGTCCCTGCATCCCTCGAGGACAAGCGACCCTGGGCCGCCATCGCAGGCACCGCAATCGGCGCCGGAATCATGCTTCTCTTGAGCCTCGTATTCGGGATCTGAGGCTAAGCGGCCTTGGGGCCTGAACCCTCGGCGGGCAACAGGCGGTAGATCAGCGAGAAGATGACCGGGATCAACAGGATCCCCATCAAAGCGAGGAACCAGGCAGTGCCGGCGTCGCTGCCCGAGCCGATCGCATGAGCGAACGCCAGAAGCCATGCGGCGAGGGTGAACCTGTGGACGACCTTCCAGCGATTCATCCCGATCCAACGCCGTGCGTAGTAGGACAGACCGCAGACCGC
>JBJTBI010000086.1:0-8745 GCA_046091265.1 bacterium | reverse complement strand
ATAGAGACCTGCCGCCTGAGCGGCGGCGAACCACGCCGGCAGGAGGATGAGGAAAGGGACCAGCTGTTTGATCGGAATCAGGTCGCGGTCTGAGAAGCGGTTGACCAGGACCTCGCAACCGAAGGCGAGGCTCAGGGCGAGCAGGTCGCAGACGGCTAGCACCAGGAAGGTACGTCGACTCTCCCTCATCTGCCCTGGTCATCCACCCCTCTACCGATCAATCTGGGTGGCTGTCTGAAGATCGCGAACAGGAATCGCGGGATTATCGACAGGTAGCGCCTCCACAACCTGCGCGGCTCCTGGGCCAGACGGTAGAGCCAGTGGAGTCCGAGCCTCCCGATCCAAGCAGGCGCATCGCTCCTCAGTCCAGCGTGGATGTCGAACGCAGCGCCGACTCCGATCAGGACTACCGACCCGCTGATCTCCGGCAGATGGTTCGCCATCCAGAGTTCCTGCTTGGGCGTGGAGATGCCGATGAATACGACCCGGGCACCGCTGCCGGAGATAAGTTCGAGCACATCAGGATCCTCGCGCTCACCGGCTTCTCGCATCGGCGGAGTGTGGGTTCCGGCCACCTCGAGCCCAACGAATCGTTCGGCCATGCGGGCAGCGAGCAGATCGGCCACCCCGGACTGACCGCCGTAGAAGAAGACCGGCCAACCGCGTCGAGCGGCTAGTTCACACACCGCCAGCATCAAGGCGGGGCCGTATACCCGCTCGATCTCTGCGGATCCGGCGCGTCTACCCGCCCAGACCATCGGCATCCCGTCGGGCAGGTCCATCCCCGCACCTTGGAGGGCGTGATGAACCGCCTCGTCTCCTCGAGCCTCCATGACGCCGTGGACTCCAGTCAGACAGAGGTAGGTGCTGTGACCCGAATCGAGCCAGCCTCCGATTGCCTCCAGCGCGCGAGCCTGATCCACGCAGGCGATCCCTACCCCGAGAACATCGACTCTCTCCCAGGCAGGTTCCTGCTCTCCCCCGATCCGATTCAGCCCTATGGTTCCCTCTTCCATGGTCACGGATACAAGCAGGGATAAGCAGCAGACGGATGGCGGGGGCACCGCACTCGTCGCCGGTGCGGGAGGGTTCATCGGGGGCTACCTGACACGCACCCTCGAAGATCTCGGGTGGGATGTACGAGCGGTCGATTCGAAACCGATCGAAGACTGGCACCAGATCGACCAACGGGCAGACAGTCGGGTCCTCGATCTGGCGCTCCTCGACAGCTGCAGAGAAGCCACCGATGGTGTGGATCGCGTCTACGACCTGGCAGCGGACATGGGAGGGATCGGATTCATCGAGAAGTACAAAGCCGACTGCATGCTCTCGGTACTGATCGGGAGTCACCTCCTGTTGGCGTCCCGCGACGCCGGGGTGGAGAGATTCTTCTTCTCGTCATCCGCTTGCGTCTACGCAGCCGACCGCCAGACCGCTCCCGATGCGACCGCGCTCGTCGAAGCCGACGCGTATCCGGCAATGCCGGAAGACGGCTACGGGTGGGAGAAGCTCTTCATCGAGCGGATGTGTCGGCACTTCAGCGAGGATTTCGAACTGGAGACGCGGGTGGCGCGGTACCACAATGTCTACGGACCCCACGGCTCATTCGAAGGGGGCCGCGAGAAGGCCCCGGCCGCAATCTGCCGCAAGGTCGCCCAGGCGGTAATCGACAGGACCGACAAGATCGAGATCTGGGGAGACGGCGAGCAGTCGCGCAGCTTCATGTTCATCGACGACTGCGTCGAGGGAACCCTGCGGATAATGGACGGCGAATCGCGCAAACCGGTCAATCTGGGCAGCGACGAGCTGGTGACGATCAACCAACTCGTCAGCATCGTCGAGGAGGTCGCCGAGGTCACATTGGAGCGCGAGTACATCACCGACGCGCCGCAAGGCGTGAGGGGTCGCAACAGCGACAACACGATGATCTCCGAGATCTATGGCTGGGAGCCGTCCATTTCTCTGCGCGAAGGAATGGAGAAGACCTACCGCTGGGTCTACGACGAGGTCGCCAACTCGTCCTCGTCAGGCGCGAAACCGAGCGCCCACTCATAGGTCTCTAGGGCCCGAGGGGTATCAGGGTGGTTGCGGATAGCCCTCCTCAGATCGTCGAGGCTCTCGGAGAATGAGTCCTCGTAGGTGTCGCGCGATGCCATGCCCCGGGAGATCCTCATCTCCCGTGCCCGTCGGGAGATCTCCTCGCTCGAAGACACGGGGATCGCAAGGTCGGTGCCGAACCTGGCGTTGATCGCGCGCACGGTGAAGGATGGATCGGCGACTACGCGATCGAACGGGCAGATCACCACGCGTCCTTCCTCGATAACGGTGGAGAGCCGGCGGTGGTAGTCGGCCCAGACCGGGACGAAATGACGAGCCGCTGCCTGGCCGCCATCGAAGACCGCCAGAGACTCCACTGCGTCCCGCGGATCACCAGAGCGGTCGGGATACCCAGTTCCGCAGCCCGAAGCACCTGACCTTCGAGATGAGCGTGATGCCCGCCCATGAGCCCGGGGTTCGCATCCAATACTGCGCCGTAGGCGAATGGATTGGCCGAAAAGGGAATTCCCTCTACGCCGAATTCGGATGACCGGGACACGACCTCGTCGGAGCGAACCGATTTCCAGACCCGGAGAAGAGGGAGTCCCCACGGTCGACGACCGAGGGCTCGTCGAAACAGGCGCGTCCGATCCACCCGCGGAGCAATTTGGAGATCGGAAAGCAGGGGCCTCAACGGCTGTCGACTGCCAATCACAGGCAGCTGATCATCTCTCGATGGTCTTCAACCAGATACTCGAAGGGAAGGTCCCGGTCGAAGGATCAGAAGCGATTCCCCGCTCCAATCGGCCCGGTACGAAATCCGGGATGAGCCCGACCAGCCGCTCGGGATCGGAATGGTGCATCCCGGAAAGCGAGCCGAGGACCTCGAGGCGCGGATTGCCAATCAGCAAGGCAGTCAACAGAGCAGTCTCCTGGAAGTCCCAGAAATCGCTCAACACGTCCGGGCGATAGGCGTAGGGCAGGAAGACGTCATGAACATGGATGTATACGCCCGGGGCCAGTGCCGGTATCCCCTCGAGGTAGATCCTCACCAATTCAGACCCCGCCTTGAGGTTGTGACTCGAGTCGATGAACAGGATGTCACCTGACTCGAGGGTCTCGAATGCCTCGACGGGCAGGAGTTGGCCAGGTTCAGGTGTCACCTCGACCTGCTCCAGACAAAGCAGCGGATCAGCTGCGAACGGGTCCACACACCTGATTTGGCACGGCCCTCTGCCCTCTTCGAGATTCCGCGCCGCCGCGTCCGACATCACCGCGGTGGAGGCTCCCGATCCCAGTTCGACGACTTTCCCGGGCGCCAGAGATCGAACCATGCAGTGGAGTACCTCGGCTTCGACCGGTCCGAACCTGAAACTGATCCCACGCTGTTCGACGCCCTCCACCAGAGAGGCGGCATCAACCTCCCCGATGTAGTCACGGATCGATTCCTCCAGCCAGGTGAACTGCCGGTCGACGTCCCAATCGATGCTCCTGAGATCGATCTCGCGGCGCCACAGCTCGGGGTTCTCCTTGAGCCACCGACGGCTCTGCAGCGGGGAGTAGTAGGTCACCGGTGTGAGGCTCAACCTGACCTTGCCGAGATCGCCGGCAGGAACGGCCACCCGGTCTAGAAGGCGATTCATTGCGAACAGGAGGCGCTTGATCAGGGCAGACAGACCGGAACTCGACGAGCCCCTAATCGCGGTCCTCTCCGCGCGATCTGTCGAGAGGCCACGGTTCACGATCGGCCGACTGCGATCAGCGACTTGGTCGAGGGGCCAACGCGCTCGCGCAGGATCTCCGCCTTCGGGAACAGAGTCGAGAGATCGTTCGAAGTGAGCAGGGTTATTTCATCGTAGGGCTCGTTTCTCACTGCCAGTGGCCAGACTTTCCGCTGGAGTGTGCCGGGAAGGAACTGGTAGCCGGGAAGCAGCACGTGCGGCTCGACCGGAAACCACTTGTTGGGGGTCTGGACGAAGTAGCGATTCGAGACCCGCAGGATCTCTGAGGCGAATCTCTCCCACTCGCTCGGTGCCAGATGCTCGATCACCGAGTTCGAAAACGCGATGTCGAACTCCCCGTCGGCGAAGGGAAGAGCGAGAGCATCCGCCTGCAGATAGGCGCGGTTCGGACCCTCGTATCCGGGGAGCGAGGGGTCACGATCGATCCCGATTACCTCGACACCGGGGTCGAGATCGCTCAACCATCCCGCCCGGCCGCATCCGACATCCAGAATCCGCTCTCCTGCCTTGGGCTGCATCTGCTCGACGAACAGCTTCAGGCGCTTCTTCCTGGCTCTCGCCGAAAGCGCCGAAGCCGTCCGTGCCCGAAGTCCCGACCGGTCGTAGGTGGGAGGCGAGCTCAATCTACCTCCCAGCAGTCACCGCGCCGGTACCACTCGACCAGCGATTGCCGGTCGACTGCGAACTCATTCCCGAGCCGCTTTCGCCAGTCCTTGGCGATTCGATTGATGCCTGACAGGTGGATGTCGTCGAGGACGAAGGCGCAGCGCTCAGCTAGACGCGGCTCCAGATAAGGCAGCGCCCCCCATCGCGACCATGCGGTTTCGGCCGGGCCGTCGACGATCGCGAGCTCGATCGATCGATCGGGAACGGCCACGCCAGCCATGTCGTACCAGCGCAGCGGCGCTGGCGGAGTAATCTCGCCATGAAGGTCGACGAGAGGCGCATGGATCAACTCGATGCTTGCGGGACCCGGATCTCCGACCATCCGTTCGACCGTCTCGAGCCAGTCGGCGTCCTGATCGACCGATCGGATCTGGAGGGGGAGGTCGAGATTGCGCGCAAGCGCCACCAAGATCGCAGTCATCACACCTGATCCGAACTCGAGGATGTTCTCTCTGCGATTGATCACGACCTCATTGCAGATCTGGCGGGCGAGGTCAGGGTTGACCGAGTAGATGCTCCAGGGCAGGTACTGGTCGCCGATCAGCGGCTGGAGAGCAGCCATCGAGTAGGCCGAAGCAGAGCGACCGGTGCGCCAGTCGCGGATCGATAGACGCGCTGTCCTCGGCAAGGTCGACAAGTTGGTTCGGATTCGCTTGAAAGAATCCATCTCGCGAGCCTAGGCCTTCACCGCCTTTGCTGAATCGTGGAGGCGCTCTTGGTGGGGCCAGTACGCACCGAGTTCAAAATCGAAACTCCGGGGCCAGTACTGGACCAAGCCGTCCAATGGGTAGACGGTGGTTTCGCCGAACCAGAACTCTCCTCCCGAATGGAAGAGGTCGACACGCAGGGAATCGAGTCCGGTCGCGGCCGCCACCTCCTCGACTGCCTCACGGAATCCGGCGATAGGCTCGACGGGTCGGGAGAGCGCAATCGGCTTCTCGATCCGACTCACCGGCAAGAGGTTGAATTCGGAGTCGTAGAAGGAGCACTCGCCGTGCGGAAACTCGGTCACGCGCCAAGTGATCAGGATCGCTCTGAGCTCGCCACCGATCACGAACCCACGGAAGTCGAGCTGACCGAGCTCCTCACCTACGAACTCCTCGACAAGAAAACGGGGTCGTACCTGTGAATAGGCCCACGGCCACCGCCAGGCGGTTTCCGGATCGAGAGGGCCGTTCAGCCAATCCCGTGTCCGCTCGGCGATCGAACGAGCCTCATCACTCGACAGCGAGCAATTGCCCTCGATAACCAACCCACACGAGTTGTTCGGCTTCAGGACCCATCGGCCCGGGAGATCGAGATCCGTCAGCTCGGTCACGTCCCTCCCCTTCCAGAGGGTCTCGGGAACCCGGACCGACGGGCAGCGCTCCAGCGCCATCTGCTTCGAGGCGTAATTATCGGCAGCCGTGACGAAGATGGGCCGTCGGTCGTAGAGGGCCCGCCAGATCACCTTTTCGTTGAAGTCCTTGGGTTGATCGAGGTTGGGCCAGCGGCGATGATGGAGCAGGTAGCGAAGCTGCCAGACAAGCCTGTCAGGGAGTCGCTCTCCGACCTGCCGTTCCAATGGGATTAAGGGATCTCGCATTCCTTAGGCGACCGCAATCTCCACGGCCTTCTTCAAATCGGCTACCCAGATATCGGACTTGAAGTTCTCCACGCGTTCCCTGCCTGCAGCTGCCAGACGCAAGCGGAGAGCCTCGTCTCCGGCCAACCTCTCCATCGCTTGCGCGAGAGCAGCCGCATCTCCCTCTGGCACAACCAATGCGGTTTCTCCGTCGGTCGCGAGTCCGCCAAGGACGGCGCCAACAGAGTCGCTCGAGACCACCGCCACCCCTTGACACATCGCCTCGGAGACCACTATCGCCCACGGCTCCTTGAATGTGCGTGTAGTGATGGAGGGGACCACCAGCACATCGCTCGCCGCATAGACCTCGCGCATCTGCTCACGCGCGACCGATTGTTGAACGCTGATACCCGCCGGATACCCACCATCAGGGCTCCAGGTGCCATCGCCGATCATCCGAAGGGTCGCCCCTTGATCGGCGAGCCCGCTGCGCCTCCAAGCATCCAGCAAGATGTGCGGACCCTTTTCGATCTCTTGCCTGCCGGCGAAGAGGAATTTCAGACCGTCACCTCGGCTCATTGATACCGGCGTCGTCCAGAAATCGAGATCGACAGGGTCCATCGAGGTCACCACGGTGTCAGCTCCCAGCGAGGCGGCAAGCCTCGACTGCGGCTCCCCGTAAGAGAGCACCGCGCTCGACCATCTGAACACTCGGCGGAGAATCCGCCTGCCAACCCTCCAGCGCAGGGTCCCGGGAACCTCTTGAAGCCCCACCCAGACGATCAGCGGAAGGCCACTCTGATGCGCAACCCAGGCGGCGAGACAAACAGAGGCCGGCTGCTGAGTCTCGATCATCACTGCGCGATATCTGCCCGAACCGATCAGTCCCGGGATCTCGCGGAGTCCGGCTCTGCGCTGGGGAACCGAGTCGGGAAGCGGTACCAACCCGCCTCCATGCGGAACGTCGTTTTCCAGATCCACTACCTCGATCGGCATCACTTCTGCGAGCCGGGCGAGGCCCGCAACCCGGTTGGGGAGCACCTGCGCCAGCAGGATCAGTAGTGGTTTTCCGCCCTCGGACACTGCGGTGATGCTACGCCGCGAGCGGTTCAGTCTGCGCTGCAGGTGAGCGGAGGAAGGGGGATGCGGATCAGACGGATTGAGCTCACGAACGGGATCGCGCCCGCCGCACACGCCCGTAGCCGGGAGTCTTCAACGGCCGCTTGATTGCCTGCCTCCGCATAGTCGGTTGCGAAGACAGCCAGCCCCGCTCTGGAGAGACGTCGCAACTGACGGCTGGCAACGAGTCGTTCGGCTGCCGAAACCGGGGTGTAGCGCTTTTCCCTGAAGCTCCAGGTCCAGGTGACGTCCTCGCGGTTCCAGCCGTCGAGGTAGCGGAGGATCGGCTTGATCGTGCTCGCTCCGTTTTGCGCCATGAGGACCTTTCCCCGACGGTGGACGAGTCGCGCTAGTGCCCGAACCATGAGATGCATTCCTCTCTGCTGATCACGATGATTCGCGACCATGTCGGTGTTGTCGAGGAACAATCCGTCGAAACCCTTGGAGAGCACCGCTCTCGCAATCCGGCCAACGATGACACTGCGGTACTTCCTGTTGTTCACTCTGGCGTAGTACTCGCCCCAGTCCTCGTAGCGGTCCAGCCTGTAAGGCTTCAGGCTCTGGTACCAGGGTCTCCACGGCTCGATCGTGCCGACGGAAAGGTATCCAAGGGTGAGGGTTCCTGCCGCTCGGAGCGCTGTAAGTTCAGATTGCGTCGTGTCGCCCCCATCCACGACAACGAGGTCGTAAGCGGCGAGTCGTTCACGAGCCGACTGCCGCGACGGATCGGCTCCGAGGGCGAGCGAGAAGGAGCCGGCGTCGTGCAGCCGTTGCCGGTTCGAATCCGTGTCAGCGGAAACAGGCGCGAACAAGGAAGCAAACGCCAATAGGACGAGAATCTTCTTCAGCATCTCATACTAAGGAACACGCCTGACATCCGGAAGGTTTCGGCCCAGCTGGACCCTTGACCGCCCGGAAGCACAGCGCGCAATCTGGCTGCCTAGTTGTCAGGAACTACTTGCTCGGATCAGGGACTATCCGGATGTACGGCTTGGGTTCCTCCCACTCGCCGAAGATCTCCTTGGCCTGGTCGTTGTCGACCGAACCGGCGATCACGACATCCTCGCCCTTCTTCCAGTTGGCGGGCGTGGCGACCTTATGGTCAGCGGTCAGCTGGAGCGAATCGATCACCCGCAGGACCTCGTCGAAGTTCCTTCCGGTGGTCATCGGGTAGACGAGGATCAGCTTGATCTTCTTGTCCGGACCGATCACGAATACGTTCCGCACGGTCTGGTTGTCGGCCGGGGTCCGGTCAGCCGCATCGCCTTCCACCTCGGCCGAAAGCATTCCGTACGCCTTGGAGATCGCGAAGTCGGCGTCGGATATCAGCGGGTAGTTGGGGGCCGTGCCCTGGGTTTCCTCGATGTCCTTGGACCATTCGGCGTGCTTGTCGAGTGGATCGACCGAGAGTCCGATGATCTTGACATTGCGCTCATCGAACTGAGGCTTGGCGCTGGCCATGTAGCCGAGTTCGGTGGTGCAGATCGGGGTGAAGTCCTTGGGGTGGGAGAAGAGCACCGCCCATGAGTCACCGATCCAGTCGTGGAAGTTGATCTTTCCTTCTGTCGTCTCCGCCTCGAAATCAGGGGCGGTCTCGCCGAGCTGCAAGGTCATCTT
>JBJTBI010000085.1:0-4434 GCA_046091265.1 bacterium | reverse complement strand
CTCGGATACCTCGGCGGCCTCCTCGCCGGCAGCAGAGCACTCCTGATCGCTCGTGCTCTCTCCGCGCAGGAAGTTGCGAAGCCGCTCGCAGCGAGCCCGCGACTCCTCGAGCGCATCGGCAGAGAACGCGAGCGGCTGGCGATAGTGGCCCGAGACGAGATACGCCACGACGGCCTCGGGGCCGTAGGTGTCGAGTGCGTGGGCGAGGTCGAAGATGTTGCCCTCGGATTTGGACATCTTCCGCTCGTCGGTCTGGACCATCCCGTTGTGCATCCAGATCCGCGCCAGCGGCGTGCCCTGATCCGGTGCCGCGGCCTCGGACTGGGCGATCTCGTTTTCGTGGTGGGGGAAAACGAGGTCGGATCCGCCGCCGTGGATCTCGAAGTCGAGCCCCAACTCACTCTCGGCCATGGCCGAGCACTCGATGTGCCAGCCCGGGCGCCCCGGGCCCCAGGGTGAGGGCCAGGCGGTGTCCTCGCCCTTCTTCTGTGCCTTCCAGAGCGCGAAGGCGAGCGGGTCTTCTTTGAGATCGTCAGATCCCGCCTCCTCGCCCTGATCCATCTGATCGGGGTCGCGGTTGGAGAGTGAGCCGTAGCGGTCGAAGGAGCGAACCCGGAAGTAGACATCTCCGCCCGACTCGTACGCGTGGTCGGAGGCGATCAGTCGCTCGATCAACTCGATGATCTGTGAGATCGAGTCGGTGGCCCGGGGTTCGGAGTCCGGTCTGCCGATCCCCAGCCGATCGGTTACGTGGATGTAGGCCTCTGACATCTGCGAAGCCCAGTCGGCTGACGGCACACCCGCCTCGGCTGCGGCCGCGTAGATCTTGTCGTTGACATCGGTGAGGTTGAAGACCACCCGCACCTCGTAGCCGAGTCTGCGCAGGAAGCGCCCGAGCAGCAGGAAGGTCACGTATGGGCGGGCGTTGCCGATATGGATCGGGCCGTAGGTGGTCGGGCCGCAGGCGTAGATGCCGACCTTGCCCGGCTGGCGGGGCTCGAGCGTCTTACGCTCGCCGCTCAGGGTGTCGGTTACCGAGACGGTACGCACGCTCTAGTAGGTGCGAAGGCGCCGGCCGGTGGTTCCGGGACCGTCGTCATCTTCGTTCGGACGCCGGGCAGGCTGTTCATCGGTGAGCGGATCGGGTTCGTCGGCCCTGTTTCCCAGCACCTTCTTGCGGGTGCGGGCGATCTTGCTCTCCACCTCGCGCTCGGCCTTGCGGCGTGCAGCCTCTACCCGCTCGTCGGCCTCGCGCTGCAGACGCATGGCCTCTTGGGCGACCTGCATGTCCGCCTCGGCGCGGGCGCGGGCCTCGGTCTCTCGGGCGAGCGACTCGCGCAGCTCGGCGAGCTCCTCGATCGAGTCCTCGCGGCCCTTCTCCTCTGCCGCGCGCTCCCTGCGGATGGTCTCCTTCTCCATCCGCGCGATCTCCTCTTCGGCCTGCTTGGCGGCTCTCTCGGCCTCCTGTTCGGCCTGCGCGACCTTCTGGGTGCTCTCGTTGACGGTCAACTGCATCTCGGTTGCCGCAGCATCGGCATCGCGAAAGCGTTCCTTGGCCACCCGCAACTCCTCGGCAGCCTTGGCGCTCTCCTCTGCGGCCTTCTTCTCGGCGGCTGTGCTCTCCTCCGCAGCCTGCTTCTCCGCAGATGCGATCGCCTCGTTGACGCGCTCACGGGCCTCGGACTTGAGCTGTTCGAGTTGAGCCTTGGCCGCCTCGCCGATCGCCTCGGCCGCTTTGTGGGCATCGTCGAGCTGAGAGGTCAACTCGGCCACGCGATCCTCGAGTGCCGTGCTGCTCTGTTCGTGAGCCTTGCGTTCGAGCTCGAAGCCCGCTTTTGCCTCATCGGCCGTGCGTGACGCCTCGCGCTCGAGGTCGCGGACCTTCTTCGCGTTCGCCTCGGCCTCTGCTCGGGCATCGTCGAGCGCTTGGGCGACCGATCTCTCCTTCTCCTCGGCCTCGTCTGCGCGCTTCCTCGCCTCTTCGACCATCCGTGCCGACTCGTCCTGAGCCTTCTCGGCTGCCTCCCGGGCCAGCTCGGCCTGCTGCTTGGCGTTCGCTTCGCTCTGCCGCAGAGCATCGATCAGCTGGGATGACTTCTCCCGGAACCGCTCGCTCGCCTGCTTGGCGGCATCGAGCTCTGCACGGATCTTCGCCGTGGCGTCGACAGGGGGGTCGTTGTCTTTACCGAAAGCCATCAGGTTCAGGTCACGCCTGTCTCTCCACCAGCGCTACCGCTGTGCAGGCTAAACCCTCGCCCCTACCGATCCACCCCATCCCTTCGTTGGTGGTCGCCTTGACGCTGACCGGGGCGCCCAGAGCCGCCGAGAGCGAGTCCTGGATCTCCTCGCGGTGCCCGCTCAGGCGTGGCTGCTCGCCGATGACGGTCGCGTCCACATTCACCGGAACGCCGTCGAGGATCTCGAGCGCACGCCGGAGGAGGTCGAGCGAGTTCGCCCCCGCCCATTCCTCGGAACCCGGTGGAAAGTGGGTCCCGATGTCACCTTGACCGCAGGCACCGAGGAGAGCGTCGATCACGGCGTGGGTCAACACGTCGGCGTCCGAGTGGCCGGCGAGTCCCCGATCGTGAGGGACCGTAACCCCGCCGAGCACCAGCGGCCTGCCCTCGGATGGCTCCGCAAAGCGATGACTGTCGTAGCCGATCCCGATCCGTGCGTTCACGACTCGACCTCGGTCGTCTCGCTCGCGCCGAGCGGCTGCATGCTCGCCTCGCGCCCCGAGTAGGTGCAGATCTCGTCCACACCTATCTCAGAGAGCAACTCGATGGCATCCGAGTAGCGAAAGCCCACCTGCTCGGGGAGGTGGGCGTCAGAGGAGAGGCAGAATCTCGCGCCGGCCTCGGCGAACATCGCCGCCAGAGACGGAGCAGGATAGATCTCTCCGACCGGCTTACGCAGGCCCGCGGTGGAGATCTCAACCGCGATGCCCGTCTCGGCGACGGCCTCGACCAACGGCTCGTAGTAGTGGCGAAGTTCGCGTTCGGGCACGGGGCGATCGGCGCCCCAGACCTTGACCAGATCCGGGTGGGCGAGGATGTCGAACAGACCGGAGCGAGCCGCCTCTGCGACGGACTCGAAGTAGCGCCCCCAGACGACCTCAGGGTCGCCGTGGGTCCCCCAGACGTCGTAGTCGGCATCGTCGAAGGCGTCGCTACCGAGGAAGTGGACCGATCCGACCACGTAATCGAAGGGTCGGCCTTCCAGCAGGTTGGCCATCCGGTCCTCGGTTCCGGGTACGAAGTCGGCCTCTATCCCCACCCTCAGATCGTTGGCGGCCAGGAACTCGCAGTAGGCGTCGAGATCGTCGTGGGCGTTGAGCCGCCAGAACGGGTGGTCCCAGACATCGAGCGCCTGGGTGAATCGGTGGACGTGTTCAGACACACCCAACTCTTCGATACCCGCTGCCGTGGCGGCCTCACGATAGGCGGACACGTTCTCGGGCGTGAAGTAGCGCTCCCAGGTGGTTCCGTCCTCGTCTGGGCGCAGATGCAGGTGGTAATCGGTGAGCACACGGGTAGGCTAGTCCCGTGGTTCATCTCAGGGTGGTATCCCCGTCGCAGAAGTCCCAGCGCGTGCTCGATCTGCTCTTGGCAGACGATGCCGTGACCAACGTGATCCATCTGCCCAGAGCGGCTCGACAGCCCGAAGGAGATCTGATCCTCTGCGACGTCGCTCGCGAGGACGCGAGCATCGTGCTGGGAGATCTGAAAGACCTCGGCATCGATCACGACGGCTCGATCGCGATGGAGGCGGTGGATGTGGAGATCTCCGACGCGGGTGATCGTGCGGAGCACGCGGCAGAGGGCATGCCCGGAGACGCCGTGATCTGGGAGCAGGTCGCATCGCGCACCACCGACAACACCGAGCTCAACTGGAACTTCATCACCTTGATCGTGATGGCCGGGCTGATCGCTGCCTGCGGAATCATCCTCGATTCGACCATCCTGATCATCGGCGCCATGGTGGTCGGGCCGGAGTTCGGGCCGATCGCCGGGTTCTGTGTGGCGCTCATCTCCAAACGCAAGGATGTGGCAATCCGCTCGGCGAAGGCGCTGCTCGTGGGCTTCCCCGCGGCTATCACCGCTGCCTTCCTCTTCGCCCTCTTCACGAATCTGATCAACATCGGGCCCGCCGATCCCACCGAGGGCGGTCACCCCTTCACTCAGTTCATCTCGCAACCGAACGAGTTCTCCCTGATCATCGCCACCTTCGCCGGCGTCGCCGGCATCCTCTCGCTCACCTCGTCTAAGTCAGGGGCACTGGTCGGGGTACTGATCTCGGTCACCACGATCCCGTCGGCGGCGAACATCGGCGTCGCGGCCGCCTACGCCGACTGGAGCGAGTGGCGAGGCGCGATGGCGCAGCTGGCGCTGAACCTGATCGGCATAGTGGCTGCTGGCACGGTGACTCTCCTGA
>JBJTBI010000084.1:0-3035 GCA_046091265.1 bacterium | reverse complement strand
GGACTCGACCTTCCGGATCTTCCTCGCGCGCTTTCGGTTGGCCGCACGCTCACGCAACTGATCTCGACGCTTACGGTCGAGTTCCATCTCCTGCTCGAGCGCCGCCTCGATCTGAGCTGCGCTCCTTCTCATCCTCATCTGGACCATTTCCGAGACCTATGTTAGGGGTCGCTCAAACCGACAGACCGGAAAGCCGTCCGCTCGGCTCAGCTCACCTGCAGGCGCCCCAGAGTCCCCGGCCGGATCTGCCCGCACGCCTCGCAATCTCCTCGAATCGGTAACGGAAGGCACCGTTCGGCGAGTAGTAGATCGCGCGAGCAAGTCCCCTCTTGAGGAGTTCCGCGTTGACGAATCTCTCTCCTACATAGACGTAGGCAAGCAGTCGGCCGTAGTAGTCCCTGCGCTCCTGATCGAATCGCAGCCTCGCCCTCCTGCCTTCCACCAGAGCCTCGTTGAATGCGCTCGCCTTCGGCCCGAAGCACCCGACCGGTTCCCCCGGTGCGACCGTCTCCGGGGTGTCCACCCCGATGTAGCGCACGTCCTCGGTCCTGCCGTTCGGCATGGTCACCTCGATGGTGTCGCCGTCCACCACCCTCGAAACGAAGACGGGGGTGCCGGTGGGCTGCCTCCGCGAGGGTCGTTTCTCCTTCGGCAACGTCTCGTTGTCGGGCTTGGGTTCCGTGGTTTTCGGCTTGGAGGGTTTCTGCTTGGTGGGTCTGTCCGCGACCCGTTTGCCTCGATCGCGGGTGGATTCCTCCTCACCGCCCATGATCAGACCGATCAGGAGCAGGATGCCCATGCCGACCGCGGTCAGGCCCTTCTTCGTGCTCGGTATCCGGAAGCGCATCTTCTCTTAAGTCGGATGCCGACCGGGTTAGCTGACAGCCCTTCCGACTCGGTCCCGGATCCGCCGGTCAGGGAGTGCGCTGCACGCTCGACAGAAGTGTGCCCTTGATCTCCTCGACGATCTTGATCGCGTCCTTCCAGGGGCGTTGCCAAACGTTGCGTCCGAAGATGACCCCTGACCCTCCGGCCTCCATGATCAGCCGGGTCTGGTTGAGCACCGTCTCGTCATCGACCTTGGAGCCTCCTGAGAGCACCACCAGAGAGCGCCCGGCGGACTCCACGCACTGTCGGATCATCTCCGCCTGATCGACGTCCATCTCGTTGTAAGGGGCCGGTGCATCCTTGTCGGAATCCGAGGGCTTGGGCATGTTGAGCTTGACCACATCTGCTCCCATCTCCATCGCGAGCCTCGCGGCGTAGTCGATTGCGTAGAAGCTACCCGCGCCACCCTTACCGTCGATCGCGCTCCCTCGCGGGTACGACCAGATGACCAGAGGCATTCCGTAACGCTCGCAGTCTTCCCTCACCCCCTGCAGCTGGCGGAGATCCTCGTCCTGACGAGGGGAGCCCACGTACATCGTGTAACCGATCGCGTCGGCGCCCAGTCGAACCGCGTCCTCTACCGATGCGTTGGTGGTCGAGAGGGCCTCGTCGGATGACGGGACGTCGGTCTTGCCGTTGACCTTCAGGATCAGCGGCACGCGCCCGGCGTAGTCCGGGTAGTACTTCGAGGCCATGCCGATCTGGCAGGCGATCGCCGAGTAGCCGGCCTCGGCTGCCAGCTTGAACTGGTACTCGGGGTCTTTCGAGTCGGGGTTCGGGAAGAAATCACGAGGCCCGTGCTCGATCCCTTGATCGATCGGCAACAGCATCAGGGTCCCGTCGCCGGGGCCGAATTCGTAGAGCAGGCGGTGCAGGCGGGCGCGCTTTCCGGGAGGGAGGACCTCGAGAAGTGACTTCTGCTTGGCGATGGACTTGGCTTGCATGCTTGCTGGTCTCCTCCTGTCGTGGTTGGCCCGGGTGCCTCTGACCTGATGCTCGATGGTTTTCAGTATTGCCGAATCTTCGCAGCCCTGTCTTCAGGTCGATTTTGCGCCTGGGTACAGACCGGTTTCGGTGGCTGCAGGCACGACTACTCCCATTCAGTAGGTTTTTCGTAGTATGATGGGTGAGAAGCACTGCAAATACTATGAAAAACAAAGCAAAAGGCGGTTATTCAGCGATGGAGCAGGCCCTGAACCTGCTCGGGAAACGTTGGTCACTGCAACTGATCTGGGAGCTCAGACGCGATCGACTGTCCTTCAGCGACCTGTCGCGTCGATTGGAGATCAGCCCTTCGGTCCTCACCACGAGACTCGCCGAGCTGGTGGAGGCCGGGATCTGCGAGGTAGAAGAGGGCGGCAGGGGATACAGCCTCACTGGGCGTGGGCGCGAACTAGCCCGGGTCCTCTACGAGGTCAACCGGTGGGCGAACGCTACTTCGAGTGAACCCTCCGCGTCTATGCTCAATTCGTGAGCGCGCCCGATTCGAACCTCGTATGCGGCAAGTGCGGCGCCGAGGTCAGCGCGTTCGTAACCGAGTGTCCTTACTGCGGTGCCCGGCTCCGCCAACGTGCTCCGGAGCTCGAGCGCCGTGGCGAGGAGATAGCACCCAAGGACCAGCTGCAGAGCGAGCCTCCGAAGGTGACTCGCCTCAGGCCTCGACCGAAGATCACGCTTCCTCGGATCGAGTTCGGGCGACCCTGGGCCTCGATCCTAACCGTGGTGGTTTCGGTGGTCCTCCTGCTGGTTGCCGAGGCCGGCGATATCGGCGCGGTCGATCTGGGCGGGATCGCCGGCCCGATTGCGGGTTCAGAGTGGTGGCGATACATCGTTGCTCCCTTCGTCTACGACGATGTCGGATATCTGTTCGTCTGTGCCTGCGGGATCCTGATCTTCGGGATCTCGGTCGAGTCGCGTGTCGGTACTCCTGTCACGGCTCTGGTCATCCTCGCCTGCGGTTCTCTCGGCCTCTTGCTGGGGGTATGGGTCGGGGACTCTCTGGGCGCTGGCGATGTTGCCGTGGCTTGGGGAGGCAATGCGGTGGCTCTCGGGCTCCTCAGCGCCTGGGCGGTCATCCGGGCGGGGGGATTCCGGCGCGAGGCTGGAGGGGGGGTAGATCGGGTCGGCGCAGCGGGCTGCGCGGGGGG
>JBJTBI010000083.1:0-2284 GCA_046091265.1 bacterium | reverse complement strand
CCGACCCTGGGCTGGATCAGCGTGTAGTAGGCGAGGCAGGGCAGGCAGTACTGACGCCCGAAGGTCAAGCCGATCAGGAGCTGAGCTGCCAACAGAGCCCAGGCCAGCGGCCAGCCGAAGATGATCCCCAGAAGCGCGATCAGACCGGTGAACCCCTGGGAGAAGCGGGCGGCGTTCTTGTCGATCACATCCGTGTCCCGGAAGGGATCCGCGGTACGTGTTTTCGGCATATTCGACATCGGCGGCAGTTTGACACAACCGGTAAACGGGCATTCCCTTTGGCCGGTCGCCGGACCGGTTCCTGTCCTCTCTAGGCTGTGGGGGCCGAGCACCTGCTGCGAATGGCCGGATCCGATGATCCCGTTCAAGGACAACATCCCCACCCTGCGCCTCCCGGTCGTCACGTTGGCCCTGATCGCGCTCAACGTGATCGCGTTCGTCTGGCAGCTCTCGTACCCGACGGATCCGAAACTCGAGAAGGCCGGCTTCGGTGCGATCGACCAGAGCGCACTCGAGATGGGCGCCATCCCTTACCGGATTCTCAACCCAAGGGAGGATCCAGGATGCGCCGTGGGAGCGGTCGACGATTCAGGTGCTGCCGGAGTGGTCTGCCAGGGCACCTCCGATTACAGACAGGCCGAGCAGCGCGGCGAGGAGTCTCCGGGCCTCACCCCGATCCCGATCGACCAACTCGCCTGGTGGCTCACGCTCTTCACCTCGATGTTCCTCCACGGAGGATTCCTTCATATCGCCGGGAACATGCTGTTCCTCTGGGTGTTCGGGAACAACATCGAGGACTCGATGGGCAGAGCCAAGTTCCTCATCTTCTATCTGCTGGCAGGCCTGGTAGCCGTCTACTCGCAAGCCGTAGTCTCACCGGAGAGCGCCGCGCCGACGATCGGAGCGTCGGGCGCGGTGGCAGGGGTCCTGGGTGGCTATGCGTTGCTCTTCCCAAAAGCCCGGGTGCTCAGCTTGGTGGTTCTCGTCTTCTTCTTCACGGTGATCGAGGTTCCGGCGCTGGTGATGCTGGGACTGTGGTTCGTACTGCAGTTCGTGCCCGCACTCGGGCAGGTGGCGGTCGATACAGGTGGCCAGGGCGGGGTCGCCTACATGGCGCACGTGGGCGGATTCCTCTTCGGTCTGGCTGCGATCAGACTCTTCGTGCGCAGGAAACCCCCGGCTGCAATGGTTGCCGGATGGGGCGCGCCATAGATGGGTGAACGAGGGAAGACACTCCTGCTCGGGCTCGTCCTCTTCTTCTGTCTCGTCTTCGCGACGATGACGCTGTACGTGATCGCGAACTCCGGATTCACGATCCTGACCGCGATCTCTCTGTTGATCTTGGTGATGATCGGGATCGGTCTCGCGGGAGCGATCCGTGCCACCCCCGAGGAGATCGCAGATGCTGCGAAAAAGAGAGAGCCCCCGCCCCCTGACTCCGACGAAGAAGGAGAAGGGGACGAGGGCTCCAGATCGGGAACCTGATCCGCAGGGACTAGCCGGTGTAGCTCATCTGCCAGGTCAGGACGACCTTGCCGGGGTTGTCAGCAGCGCGGAAGAGGCAGTTCACACGCACCTTGGTCTGCTTATAGACGGTCGGGTTACAGCGATAACCCTGAGTGGTTACCGGAATCTCGGCCTGCTGCTTGCCGATCGTCTTGACTACGGAGCCGACGGTCGCGCAACTCGCCTGATCTGCCTGTGCCGATACGAGATTCGAGGCTGCGACATCGACGCTGACCGACGGGTTCTTCACGTTCGGTACGTTCGTGATGTCACAACTCTTGCGGAACGTCGACGGCTGGGCGGTCGTCTTGGTCGTCGTGGTCGCTGCGGTCGTAGTCGCTTCCGTCGTGGTCGCAGGAGCCGTGTCGGTAGTCACCGTCTCCGGCGGAACCTCGGTCACGGTGTCGGTGTTGTCCGACGATCCACAGGCGACGAGCGCTACCGAAGCCAGTGCTGCTGCTGAAACTGCGGCTATTGCCTTCAAGACTTCCTCCTTGGGTGGTTTACGTGACGAAGCCTATCCGGCTTCCATCAGATGGAGTTCGCTCCGAGTCGCCTGAGTCCTTCCCTACCTCGATCCTGAGCGTGGAGTGGAGCCAGCCGGGATCGAACCGGCGACCTCCTGCTTGCAAAGCAGGGGGTTCTTGGCTCTCTATCTGGCAATCCTTACGATCGTCTTCAATTTGGTCTTCAATTAACCGGGGGGCCGCCACGGGCCGGTGCTGTGTGGCATCGCTCGAATTCCGGCGCGGTACTACGCCCCTCGCCGGGTCAACGG
>JBJTBI010000082.1:0-2153 GCA_046091265.1 bacterium | reverse complement strand
ACGGAGAGGCAATGCTCGGCTCTGCACTGCTTGCGGCAGGCGGTCGACGCTTCGATGAAATCGTGAGCAGGTCGGGCCTCCGCGCGGTCGAGTTCGCGATCCGTACGCGTAGGGGCTTCGCGCCCAAGAGGCTCCCTGCGTCGGTAGCGCGTCTGCTGCCCGCGCTGAAGGGAGGCCTGTACCCATTTTCGATGGTCGGCATCTTGGATTTTCTGGCCAACGGAGAGGTCTCGTCGGCCCAGCCAGCAGAGATCCGTAATGGGGTGGAGCGGGTCGCTCGCCACGAAATTCGCAGGGCGGGACCGCTCGACACACGATTGATAGACCGACGGCGAGACACCAACCGGATGGTGCTCGAGTTACTGGTGCTCAAGTCACTCGAGTCGGTGCGGCAGCTGGATGTCGTTCGGAGTGAAGCCCCAAGCGCTGGGCAGGGCACGGTGGACCCGCTGATCGAGACTTGGAGCGGCGAGGCTCTGCGTGAATCCGAGGGCGGCCGGCGTTCCATGGCCCTCATCTCGGATCGACCCGACCAGCCCAATGCCTACCACGCTTTCACGGCAGGGAATCTGGCTCGAATGATCCGTTACTTCGAGCCTGATCGCC
This sequence comes from bacterium, assembly GCA_046091265.1. Taxonomy (GTDB): domain Bacteria; phylum Actinomycetota; class Thermoleophilia; order Solirubrobacterales; family 70-9; genus CAIUSP01. The sequence continues at coordinate 1,547 of JBJTBI010000082.1, read as the reverse complement.
GGGCGGATCTCGAGGAGTTGCTGCGACGGGCCGTCCGCATGTCGCGAGCGCTCTCGACACCCGACGGTGATCTGGCCTGGGCTGGTAGGACCACGATGCTCGGTTGGACCCTTTCGTACACCGCATATGCTGCGCTTGCCGCTGCCAACACTCCGGAATGCGACAGCGGTGAGGCTGCGGAGAGCCGCGGCTTCGCCGCCCTCCTGTTGGATCGGTTGCGCGACTGCTATCTGCCGGGGGCCTCAGACACCAGCCACGATCGTCTATGTCTGGTGCCCGCTCTGCAGGAGAGTCCCGATGCGGCGGCGACCGCGCTCGACCCTGACGCAGCCGAGATCTCCTATTCAGGCACGACGCTCCTCGGGCTCGAGTGGGCCGCTGGCGAGAGCGGTGGGGAGCAGACCGGTCCGACGGACCTCGTGCAGCCCCTGCCGACCGAGACCCCGTTGCGGGCTCTCGCTACCGTCAGAACCGATCAGCTCTGGTTCGGCGTCAGGGGACAGGTCTCGACGCAGCGGGCCGAACCCCGATACGACCTGGGTCCGGTTGCGGCCAGTCAGCGAACGAATGCTGGCTGGCAATGGCTCCTCCATCCACGCCCCCGCGCAGTTCTCCCCGAGCACAGGAGTTGGCTCCAGTTGATCGATCGAGGTCGCCCGGTTCCTCCTCGGGGTCACTCGTTCAAGCGGTCCGGGAGTACGATCGAGCAGGAGGTCATCTTTACCAGGGCATCCGATGAGAGTTCCTGCTCTGGCCTGAGGCTCGTCACCGAGCCGTCTTCCGACTGCAACGGCATGCGAATCGAGCTCGAGGGGTTCAAGCGGCCGCTTCAAGTGATCTTCTGGCTTCCCGACGCTTCGATCGAGCATGAAGGGAGTCTGGTCCGCGCCGGCGAGGTCGAACTGGCATGCACGGCCCGACCTTCGGTCTCCCAAGGCGAGGTCGTGGCGGGTTCAACCTGTGCGCATCTGGCAGCACTCCGTCTGGTGTTCCAGCCGTCTTCCGCGCAGGTGAGCATCGACCTTCGATTAGTGTGAGGTGATGATCACCGTCCATCCTCTCGAGGACTCACGGGTCAGCGCCACGCTCGCCCGATTCGAGGGTGCCGACGAGATACCTATCTCGATCTTCGTCACCGAGTTCCCTCGGGGCGACGGACCTCCTCTGCACATCCACCCTTACGCGGAGATCTTCCTGGTCGAATCAGGTTCGGTCGTCTTCACGGCCGACGATGAGGTGAGGGAGGTATCGGCCGGCAACCTCGTGGTCGTGCCGGCCGATACCCGACACAAGTTCGAGGGCTCAAGCGATGAGGTCAACCGGGTGGTGAGCATCCACCCCTCGGCCCATGTGGTGCAGGAGAACCTCGAGTAACGGTTCCGTGCAGCACCTCGGGCCTGTCAGCATGGGTCGGTGGACTCGATCAAGGACTTCTCCAAGACGTACCTGCGACCCGCGTTGATCGTGGCCGTTGGCGGTCTGGGCATGTTCGTGGCGCTGATCGCGCTCATCTCGGGAGTGCACCAGCTGGTGGTGCTGGGCCTCGA
>JBJTBI010000081.1:0-4599 GCA_046091265.1 bacterium | reverse complement strand
ACCGTGGACCCCGGCCGCTGTCGCGAGATCACTTCGGCCAGATCGCTCTCGGCGATGATCTTCTTCCCGCCGACGGCCACGATCAGGTCTCCGCCGGTCGCGACCGGAGATCCCTGGAATGTCCTCTCACCGGTGGCGCCCTCGATTCCTGCTTCGGCCGCCGGTCCTCCCGGGACCACCTCGCTGACCAAGGCTCCGGTGCTCGAGCCCAGATCCAACTCTTCTGCCAGCTGAGGCCAGACCGCCTCGGTGGAGACGCCCAGATAGGCGTAATCGACCACGCCATCAGCTCGCAGGCCTTCCAGAGAGAAGCGGACGATGTCGATCGGAATCGCAAACCCGACTCCGGAGTTGGAACCCGAACTGGTCTCTATCTGTTGATTGATCCCGATCACGTCACCCGCTGCGTCCAGCAGGGGACCACCGGAGTTACCGGGGTTGATCGAGGCATCGGTCTGGATCGCGTTGTCGATGGAGAACTCACTCAGCGACTGGATGGTCCGGTCGCTCGCGGAGATCACCCCTACCGAGAGGGACTGACGCTTTCCGAAGGGGCTGCCGATAGCCGCGACCGGCTCGCCGACTGCAAAGGCGTTGCGCTCGGAAAGCCGCAGCGGATCCAGATCGATCTCACCCGGGTCCACCTTGATCAGCGCCACGTCGGCGTCGGGATCGAAGCCCACGATCTCCGCTTCGACCCGGTTGCGGTCGGCGAATTCGACGAACACCTGACTGGCCGGCTCGATCGCGCCGCCGCCATTGCCCACGCCGCCGCTGGTCACCACGTGGGCATTGGTGAGGATCTCCCCTTCGTCGGAGATCACGAATCCCGAGCCCTGACCCGCATTGGCCGACCCGCCACCGAACAGTGAGATCACGGTCACCACGCCCGGGGCGTCGTTCGCGTAGATCTCAGCCGGGTTGAAGTCTCCATCCCCCACCTTGACCACGACCTGATCGCCGTCCTTCTGGACTTCGGTCGTCTCGGATCCGCATCCGACCAGCGCCGTGACGAAGACGAGTGCGACCGTCACCGAGGCAAGCGTCCTGACCCGTACGAATCGAGTCATCTATCTGGTTTGCCTCGCGGCAGGGAGGGTAAGCGTGAAGGCGGTATGACCTCTCCTCGCTGAGAGTTCGAGGCTCCCCTTCATGCGTTCTGCCAGCTCTCGGGCGATCGGTAGACCGAGCCCCGAACCCCCGGCTTGATCTCCGGTCCAGAACCGCTCGAAGATCTTTTCGCGATCCCGCGCAGAGATTCCGGGACCCTCGTCGCCGACGATCAGCTTCGTCTTCCTGCTTTCCTGGAGGGCGGTGATGGTCACCTTGGTACCGCTGGGTGTGTGGCGGATTGCATTGTCGACAAGGATACGCACGGTTTGTTCAACACGAAGTAAATCCGCTGCGGCCACGGGCTTACCGCTCACCCTGATCTCGATCTCGGTCCCATGGGCCTTGGCGATCGCGTCGACCTCCTTGGTGATCGCTCGAGCGACCTTTGACAGATCGACCTCGGACCGCTCGACCTTCATCGCTCCCGCGTCGAGCTTCGACAGGTCCAACAGGTTGGCCGTCAGCGTCTCCAGCCGATCTATCTGGGTCCGCATCTCGTCCATGAAGCCTCGCCGTTCTGCGGCCGATGGCTTCCCCGTCTGCAGCAGCTCCAGATAGCCGCTGAGAGAGAAGATCGGGGTCCGGAGTTCGTGTGACGCATTGGCGATGAATTCGCTGCGCGTTGTATCCAGACGTGCGAGTCTCCTCTGCATCTGATTGAGGGTGCTGGCTAGCTTTCCCAGCTCGTCATTCGAATCCACCGGGATTGACTTGCCGAACTTGCCTTCAGCCGCTCGCTCTGCGGCCCGCTGCAGACGTTCGATCCGCCTAGAGACCGAACTGGCGGCCCACAGACCCACCAGGGAGGCCGCCACGAGAGCAATCGCGCCCGCGATCAGTATCTGCCGCCTGATCAGGCCGACGTTTGCCTGCACGTCGTCCAGAGGACTCGACAGGATGAGCACAGCGCTTTGACCGGCCTCCGCGACGGGAGAGGCCGCTGTTGCGAGCGGTCCGGCGGAGGTCGAGGTCACGCCCGCCACCGTCTGGTCCAGCTGATCGGCCTCTTCGGCGAGGGCTCGGAAACCGGTCTCGAGGCTGGTGATCTCCGACGGCCTCTGCGAGTCCGAGATCACGGTCGCCGCGCCGCTCGAGTCGAGCTTGAGCAGCGTGGCCCTCGTTTCGGTGTCACCGGCGATCATCCTGGTCATGCGGGTGAACCGGTCGATAGGGGTATCTACCGACGGCTCCGGGAACCTCCCAGCCTGCTCTTGTGCCGACGACTCGAGCGCCGAGAGTTTCTCGGCGGTGAGAGAGGATTCGAGCTGAGGAATCACGTAGAGATAGATCGAACCCACGGCCGCGGCAGTGATGATGAAGATCAACAGCACCAGGCGGTTGCGGAGCGTGTCGAACCTCCTCCAGTCGGCCTCGCCGGGCATCAATCGGCTTCTTCGTCGCGGAAGCGATAGCCGACTCCGCGGACCGTGAACAGGTACTCGGGCTTCTTCGGGTCCTTCTCCAGCTTTTCCCGCAGGTGCCTCATGTGTACGTCTACGGTCCGCGGACTCCTGAAGCCGGAGGCACCCCAGATGTCCTCGAGCAGTTCCTTCCTGCTCATCACCTTTCCGGGCTCGCTGGCCAGAGCGACGAGGATCTCGAATTCGATGAAGGTCAGCGTCGCGTCCTTGCCTCTCACCCTCACCTTTCGCCGTTCGACGTCAATGGCCAGGTCGCCCGCCTCGATCTCCGTCTGGATGGTGCCCCTGTCCCTGAGGCCTCCCCTCCTCAGCGCGGCCTTGACCCTGCTCTTGAACTCGGCGAGCGAGAACGGTTTGGTGATGTAGTCGTCGGCGCCGACCTCGAGACCTTCGATCTTGTCGGCTTCATCGCCTTTGGCGGTCAGGATCACGATCGGGACCTCACTTCTCGCACGGATCCTCCGGCAGACCTCGACGCCATCGACCTTGGGCATCATCACGTCCAGGATCACCAAGTCGTAGCGGCCTTCCCCGAATCGTTCCAGTGCCTCCTGACCATCCAGTGCGCTGATCACCTCGTAGCCTTCTTCCTTCAGCGGGTAGGTGAGGAGCTTCTGAATCGACTCCTCGTCGTCCGCCAGGAGGATCTTCGGTGTGCGCGCCGATCTGCTCGCCATGCTTGAGAGGTTAGAAGGCCGGTTCGCAGCCGGCAGAGGCCTCACCGCGGAAGATTTCCTTGATCAATACTCGCCTTTGGAGAATTGCCTTTGTGACCGTACCCATCGCACTCGCGATTGCGATGTTCGCGCTGGAGAGTCCGCCTGGAGGCCTCAAACCGCCAGTGCCGCCTGACGGATTCGACACGGGATTGACCGCTGAGCTCGCGCAGGAGATGGCGGGTTCCGCCTCCGAGCCAAGAGCCGGGAGTGAGTCCGATCGCATCCTCGGCGAACTCGTGGAGGCAAGGTTCTCCGGATTGCAAGGAGTAGAGGTGGCTGAGCAGCGTTTCTCGGGAGGTGGAAAAGATCTGAGGAATGTGATCGCGGTGTTGCCCGGGAATTCCGAACGTCAGATCGCCCTGCTCGCAGGGAGGGATGTAGCGAGCGGCTCGGGCGCCTCGACCAGCTTCGCCGCCACGGCCGCTCTGGTCGAGTTGGCAACGGTATTCAGCGGCTCTACCCATCAGAAGACTCTCGTGTTCGTCTCCACCGACGGCGCCAGCATCGGCGCGCTCGGCGCCCAGAGATTCGCCGCCGACTACTCGGATGCAGACAAGCTCGATGCGATCGTCGTCTTGAGTGATCCAGCGGCTGCCGAACCTCGCCAGCCGCTGGTGGTCCCTTGGGGCACCACTCCTCGCAGCACCGCGTTCCAACTCCAGCAAACCGCTGCTGATCTGGTGACCCGTGAGACGGCGATAGCCTCGGGGAACGAGGGACCGGTGTCCGAACTCGGCCGTCTCGTGTTTCCGTCGGGTTTCGGTGAGCAGGCTCCTCTGGTCGGATCGGGGATCGACGCGGTGAGGATCACCTCGACCGGAGAGCGTCCCTCGGTCTCGAGTGAACCGCTGGATGAGGAGACTCTCTCCGGGATCGGCCGCAGCACGCTGGCGCTGCTGCTGGCACTCGATGCCGAGGATCGCCAGCTCGAACACGGTCCGACCTCATACATCGGGATTGCCGGCAATCTGCTCCCAGGGTGGACTCTGGCGTTGCTCGCTCTCTCGCTGCTCATCCCGACAGCGGTGGTGGCGTCGGTCTCGCTGAGCGCCGCTGCCAGTAGGCCGTCGCAGGCTCTGGCCGCGGTCGCATATCCCCTCCGCCGCTGGACGCTGCCGCCGCTGATCGCACTGCTCTCTCTCTACTTCTTCGCGCTGGTGGGGTTGATTCCCGATCTCGCCTTCCCCTTCGTCCCTGGGACGGTGTCTCCCGGTGTCGGCGGTTGGATCGGGATTTCATTCGTGGCCCTGATCTGGGCAGGGTCCTGGTTCCTGTTCACCCGGTGGAAGCGGCGGAGCCTCGTGTCTGCCGATCCGGTCCCCGCGCCGGCCGGCGCGCTGACGCTG
>JBJTBI010000080.1:0-4831 GCA_046091265.1 bacterium | reverse complement strand
GATGGGACCGCAGGTCGGCTACTACATCCCTCAGGTACTGATGGAGCTGGAACTCCACGGCCCGGGAATCGACACCCGGGGTGCGGCGTTCGCTGGGATCAACCTCGTCGTCCAAATCGGCCGAGGTCGCGACTATGCGTGGAGCGCCACATCCGCAAGCGCCGATCTCACCGACACCTTCGCCGAGAAGCTCTGCGGGGGAAGCCAGCGGAAGTATCTCTACAAGGGCAAGTGCCGCAACATGGAGGTCCTGACCAAGCAGATCTCCTGGGAGCCGAACAATCTGGATTCGACCGACCCCGGGACCCGCAATCTGACCGCGCTACGGACCGTGCACGGAATCGTCACCCACTACGCGGAGGTCGACGGAAAGCCCGTCGCATACGTGACCGCGCGCAGCACATACGGACACGAGGCCGACTCCGTGATCGGCTTCTCGAAACTGAACAGCCCTAACGCCGTCAAGAGTGCAGCAACCTTCCAGAAGGCTGCCCAGAAGATCAACTTCAGCTTCAACTGGGCCTATGTGGACGCCAACGACACCTCCTACTACCTCTCTGGCCTCTACCCACAGAGAGCAGCCGGTGTCTCCGGTGACTTTCCCGTGTGGGGTACCGGCAAGTACGACTGGAAGAACTTCAACCCAGCCAACAGGACGATGGCCCAGATCCCGCCCTCGCAACATCCGAAGGGCACGAATCCCGATGTACTGGTCTCGTGGAACAACAAGTACGCGCCCGGATTCTCATCGGCTGACGACAACTGGAGCTACACCTCCAACCATCGCTCCAACATGATCTCGGACAAGCTTCAGCCCGGAGTCGACGCACAGATCTCACCTTCAGAGCTAGTCAAGTCGATGTCGCTGGCTGCGACCCAGGATCTCCGCTGCCTCGAGATCTTGCCGCTGCTCACCACGGCGTTCGATCAGACCGGTGGTCAGCTCGACGAGTCGAACGGAACATCGGACGGCATCGGCATCGGCGATGCCGTGACCGCAAACGACATCATGGACACACTGAACGCCTGGTACGACGATGGCTGTCACCGTAGAGATCTCAACCAGGATGGCTCGTATGAACATGAAGAGGCCATTGCCCTTCTCGACGCGACGTTCAAGGACATGGTCGCCGACGCGTTCGTTAACGCGCTCACGGCCGACGGCCTCGCAGCGGTCCGATCGGTTGCCGGAGGGTTCGACGACACCGGGGGCAGTCCCCATGCGCCTTCATTCTCGGGCGCATGGACAGGGATTCTCTCGAAGGACCTCCGCACCGTCTTCAACATCGGATCGGTTCAGGGCCCGTACAGCCGTGAGTACTGCGGCAATGGCAGTCTCGCCGTCTGCCGGTCGGAGCTTGCGAACTCATTGGCATACGGAGGTAGGGCGGGTGTTCTGGACGCCGGCTTCGCCGCGCTCTACAACGGCGGCAGCGCGTGCGACTCCGACCCTGCCCCGGACTGCTTCGACCGTAACCGGAGCCGGGTCACCTCGGCTGCACCGACCTTCTATGGCGACACCGTGTACACGAGCTTCCCGTTCCAGAACCGGCCGACCTTCCAGCAGGTCATCACGACCACCCGCAAACTTAAGCGCTGACAGTTACGCGGTCACTCAACCCGGCTGCGTAGCGAGGCAGACTCGCGCTCTTCCCCCAGAGGAGAAAGCAACCTGCCATGGCTGCTTCGAGCCGTCCTGCGGAAAGTCGATCTGCCCTTCCTCCCCTGCGCCGAGCTTGTCGAGCGCGAGTTCGGGGACGGCATACCGGCCGACCGTGACCTCGATGTGCTTTGTGTTCCGCACATCGGCCGCGATCGCGAGCGAGTCCCCTGGCAGTACCTCGATCGGAGACCGACTGTCGACCCTGACGGTGCGCGATGGCGCCTCGCAGGTCACCTCATCCGTCGGCCGGTTCATCTCGGCCAGCTCGATGCGCTCGACTGCGAACAGAACTCGATCGACGATCGATCGCACCTTCGGCCCTGCTTCCGCGAGAGCGCCGAGGGTCAGCGTGTCGCCACCGAAGCGCCTGATCGACCTCTGATCGAGGGCGACGATCCACTCCGAATACGCACCATCCTCCACCCCGGGGGAAGCGAGATCCGACAGGCGGTCTGTCGGAGTCGCTATCGGTCCCGCAGCGGCGATGGCCGTCAACGCAGCGCGAGACCTGACACCCGCATCTCGCAGAGCGTTCGCTGCCTTACCGTAGATACTCGCGTTGGCGAGGAGCCCCAGACAGATCACCCCGACGAGGACACCGACCTTCCACGGGCGCCAGCGGATTGCGGGACTGACCTCGCAGAAGGTCCAGATCACACACAGAGTCGTGAAGTAGAGATACCGAGGTGAGGTCGGCTGACGGGCGGGATCGGACATCCCGAACGAAATCAAGACAGTGAACAGAACCAACATCGAGACCGGCATGAGGACGCGAATGGAGAGCGCCTCGCGACGCCTGCTCCATAGCGCCACCAAGCCGATCACCGAAAGCAGGAGGAGCACGTAACCCGGGGCGAGATTGAAGTCGAGCGCTCCTGCCGGGTCTAGTCGATAAAAGGTCCCGGTGGCAGCCGCGAGCGCCGCACTCGGAGTCTCGATCAGGGATCGCGGCAGGAATCCGAGGTTGGATACCGAGAGAGGCTCTCCGAAGAAGTCGATCCCTGGGGAGAGCCAGCGAGTCCAGGCGAACCAGGCGAGGTAGGCGATCGAAGCCGGGGCTATCACCCAGAGTCGTGAACGGCTGCGGTCGGATCCGTGGGCGAGCAAGACCGCTGCTCCAACGAGGAACGGCAAGCCGCCGCTGTGAGCGAGCACTGCGAGCAAAAGCAGCCCCGATGCCAGCAGGTCCGAACTCCGGCTCTGTCGATCCAAAGCCAGTAGGGCTGCGAGACCGAGGACTATCGGGGTCAAGATCAGGCTTCCGTAGGCGCTGGCCGTGACCACCCAGGCTGATCCGAGGAAGAGGAGCGGCGAGATGCATCCGACCACCAGCCAGGCGTTTACCCTGGGCCTCAGGTAGGAGAAGAGCAGCCATACCGCGGCCAGTTGAAGCAACAGGCAGACCAACCTGAACGGCAGGTAGGAGCCTCCACCGAAGACCTCGAGCAACGCTCGATAGAGGAGTACGTTCAAGAAGACGAGGTGCCCGTTGGCTCCGTGGAGAGACCAGGTGAATCCAACGTTCGGGTAGAGACTGAATCTCGACCACTCGTCGGAGAAGAAGTATTCACCGCTGGTCAGCAGGAGAAACCAGACCGAAGCGACTACGGAGAGCGCGGCCAGGGCCAGAGCCGGTGCGCCGTCCCCTTCCCACCACGCCTGGTCGGAACCCTGCCCCGTGTTCACGCCGACCGACGATCTCGCTTGCCCGAGTGACATCGAGCGAGAAGGCTAGAGAGTCCCCGACACGGGACCGGCCGCATTCCTGCGGCCGGTCTGATCACTTCCAGTCTCTGCAAGTGGAACTACATCGGGTCCACGCGGAACTTCTTGCGCACCGGATTCGCCTTCTTGAAGAAGACCGCGGTATCGCGCTTCATTCCCCAACCGTCTGGCAGATCACCCGATGGGATCGAGAGGAACTGCTTGAAGTAGCCCACAGCGCTCTTGCAGGTGACGATCGAACCCTTCGGGATGATCAGCTTGTAGTAGCCCTTGGGGAAGCTGAGCGGCCCGATCTGGTCGTTGTTCAATACCTTGAACGCGCCGGGACAGACCACCCCGCTCGGGGTGGGCGGAGTCGGGCCGGGGGTGGGACCGGGAGTCGGGCGACTCACCTTCCGGACACCGAATTTACGGCCGCCATTCTTGAGGAAGTTCGCCATACCACTGCCGATGGCGTTCACAGTCCAGCCACCTCCGAGGTTGCCGTCGTAATCCTGGAGGAACTTGGAGAACTTGGTCGACGCGAGCGAGCAGGTGAAGCTCGGGTTGCTGGTGAGGATGACCAGTTGGTAGGTGCCCTTCGGGAAGGTGGCGGCCCCGATGCGATCGTTGTGCAGGACCTTGAAGGTCCCCGGACAGGTCGTTGCTGCCTGAGAGCGCTGTGCCCCGAGTGCGAAAAGCCCCAATGTGGCCGCGATTACGGCCCCTATCGTTGCGAGGCGCCTCGCTGTGGCCCCTGCAGTTGACGAGATCATCGAATCGAACCCTCCTGTCTTGCATTTGTGTTTGAAGACTCTATCCGCTGCCGCAGACTACCGGCGTCACAGGCGGCGTTAATCTTTCCTGCGGATGGCATCCATCACCTTGAACACGGGCCTGCGAAGGAAGTACCGGCACTGGCGCACCGACCGGGGGCTGCGCAGGTCGCTGGAGAGTGCACGCAAAGCCGCCCTGAGAGAGCCCTCTCCAGCCACCAACCGGGATCTGCTCGCAGCGCGTCACCGCTATGCGACCTGGCTTGCCGAGGGGAACTCGAAACCGCTCGACGAGATGGCTGCGGCTTCAGGCAGGGGCATCGAGTTGAACGAGTTCGCCTTGCCCGAGATAGCAGCGAACGAGATGACGAGCGAGAGGCTGCGCGACGCGATCCTCGGCTACGGCGCCCTGCTGGTTCGGGGACTCGTCGAGCCAGAGAGAGCCAAGCGGTACGCCTCCGGGATAGACAGCGCATACGAATCGCGTTCGGCCGACGGAGACGACGAGGTCTACTTGCCATTCCTGCCCAGCCCACCCTACGCTCCGCTCGACGAGTTCCGGCCCTGGATCGAGGAGGCCGGAGGCTTGCTCGCCGTCGACTGCCCCGGTCTCCACGCCGAGATGCTGGAGTTCGTCAGAGACTCGGGGCTGCGCGAGACCGCAAGCGACTACCTCGGAGGACCCGCG